>RXJC01000071.1 GCA_003963435.1 Bradyrhizobiaceae bacterium
CGACAGGCGCCGACGTGTTCGGGGGCGGCTGCGGTCACCTCGTAGGCGAAGCCGAAGAGGTCGCACGCTTGCGTAGCGAACCCCTTGCGGGTTGATCGTAGAAGGCCGCACCAGAACCAAGGAAAGCCCATTCGAGAGCGGGGCTGGTCCTTCTCCGAAAGCATCGTGTGCCGAACTGCACATTTTTCATCCGCGGGCCCTTGCCGACAAGATCGCGACGCGAGAACAAGTGTGATCCTTTTTGTTGAAGCAGCGAAGGCGCGTTCGATGCCTACGAACGAGCGTTGGTCAGCTTGACAGGCGTGGGTTCGGAGTTAGCGCGGTGAGAATAGCGCTGGTTTGCCTTGTCCTACCGGATCGCTGCTGACCGACCAGAGCGTGAATGAAAAGCTAGTGTCGGCAAAACTAGTCTGATCGGCGTGGCAAGCGGTTGTGTTAGACAAGATCGAAGAAGCGTGTGAACTCACCTTGAAAGGTCATGGCCACAGTTCCGGTCGGACCGTGCCGCTGCTTAGCAATGATGACCTCCGCTTTGCCGCGCGCGTCGCTCATCTCTGATTCCCAAGCGAGGTACTCATCGGTGCCGGGCTTCGGCTCTTTGTTCTTCAGATAATATTCTTCACGAAACACAAACAACACGACGTCGGCATCTTGTTCAATCGATCCTGATTCTCGAAGATCTGAGAGCTGCGGGCGTTTTTCATCGCGGTTCTCGACCAACCGTGAAAGCTGGGATAGCGCAATGACTGGCACATTGAGTTCTTTGGCCAGCGCCTTCAACCCGGTCGTGATCTCAGTGATCTCCTGCACACGATTCTGCGCCGCACGCGGTGACTTGCCATGCATGAGCTGGATATAGTCGACGATAACGAGATGCAGTCCTCGTTGTCGTTTCAAGCGGCGCGCGCGGGCCGCGAGCTGAGCGATGGACACGGCTCCGGTTTGGTCAATGAATAGCGGCAGCCGGCGCATTTTCTGGCGGCAATCGAGCAGCTTGCCGAACGCTGGCTCGTCGATTTCGCCACGCCTGATGTCGGAGGAGGGGATCTCCGTCTGCTCGGAGATTACGCGAGTGGCAAGTTGCTCCGACGACATCTCCAGAGAAAAGAAAGCGACGATGCCGCCGGCCACGGGTTTAGCCGAGCCGTCGACCTGCTGTGCCGCATCGTAGGCGCTGGCGACATTGAACGCTATGTTGGTGGCTAAAGATGTCTTCCCCATGCCTGGTCTGCCAGCGATGATGATGAGGTCTGTTGGCTGAAGACCTCCCATTTTGGCGTCGAGGTCCTTGAGGCCGGTTGCAAGGCCAGAAAGCCTGCCATCGGACTGGTACGCTTGTGCGGCTCTATCAATGGCGCTGTCGAGTGCGGACTCGAACGTCTCGAAGCCCCCGCCATAGCGGCCCGTTTCGGCAATTTCATATAGAAGCTGCTCGGCGTACTGGATCTGGTCCGCTGGAGCGCAATCGATGGGCGCTTCAAATGCGCCATTGAGCATGTCCTCGGCGATCCTTATCAACTCGCGTCGCACCGCAAGATCGTACACGGTCCGGCCGTAATCGACCGCGTTGATGATCGTTGTCGCCTCCGCGGCCAGACGCGCGAGATACTGCGCAATCGACATTCCAGCGACATCAAGAGTGGCGGGAAAGAAGGTCTTAAGCGTGATCGGATTGGCCACTTTGTTTGAGCGGATCAGCTCGCTGATCATCTCAAAGATGGCCACCGTGCAGCGGCTCGAAGAAATGATTCGCCTTCAGGAAGTCAGCAACACGATGGAAAGCTTCGTTGTTGATCAGGATGGCGCCGAGCAGCGCTTGCTCAGCTTCGATGTTGTGCGGCGGCTCGCGGTAGGATGGAGTCTCCAACGATTTCAGTTTGAATGCTGCTTCGGCCACGTACGTCCCCCGCCGACCCGATGTTGAAGTGCAGGACCTACGAAGAACAAAGGATCATGCCAAGGGATAGGCGACGAATCGCCCTCCAGTGATGAAGTGTACCGCCAATAAGGGCAAAACCAATCGATTCGCACCTTTCCAGATCTGGGCAGCCCTTTGTGGGTGGGCCGCGCCGCCCGTTTGCGTCAGGGATGGCAGCCCGCCAGGGGGAAGACCCGCTTGCGGGGCTTCAGCGCAGCCAACAGCCCGGCCCGCAGGGCGACGCCGGATTCCCTCTTCCCATCTGGAGGTAATCGATCGGCAATATTCACCGGCAGGCACGCAGGCACCTTCTCTGGCTATAACACAATCAAAAGCTGATTTTTCGCGTTTCACCGATCGTACAGACGGACGCCGACAACGGAATGACCCTGAATTTTGTCCAGTATCTGTACCGTGGCGCGTTCGAATGCAGCTTCACGTAACTCCGAAGGAAGGTTTCCAGTATTTTGCTCCTGAATGCGACGCCCGGCGATCCGCGAGCTGATGCCAACTATTCCCGCCTTGCTCGCTTTCATGTCGGCGCCATCAGCTTGCAACGCCAGCTTTGCGGGAGTTAGGTCGAGCGGGGCGAGTGTGCCATTGGGCAGCACCTCTTGAACCGAGAACGCTGAGTTTTTCATCCAGCCAACAATTGCTTCCCCTTCAACAACTGCGGAGAGGTATGCGGAAATCACCGCACCGCCCGGTGAACAACGATCCGTGGCTCCAAGCGCTTTGTTCACGCTTATGGGCATCCAGCGGTTACCTCGCAGCAACAAGTGGCAACCAGCAATGCGGCGGCCCTGACTGGTCATGAGATCCTCGCACTGAGTTTCGACGTGGGTTTGTTCGAGCCGGTTGGCTATCTGTTCGCGCGCAGCGTGAGACCTTGCACGAAAGTTATTTCTCGTAGACACTCGGACGGTTGCAGCGCTGGTGGCTTTGGAGCACCTCGCTAGGGCTGGCGTCGAGTCTTGCCCAATCAACCGACATCGCCTGACCAGCCCAACTGCTCTGCTCCATCCCAAACGCCGCCCTGGCGACCCCCAACGTTCAGCTTCCGCTCTCACCCGCGAAATAGACATGCGGGCGCCGGCCTCACATCGCGACGCCTTCGCGATCCTCCTTGGCACCTCACCATGCTCAAATGGCCGACCTGATGGCGCCTCGTGCCGAAGCACAATGGCAGTTCCGCAATTATGGAAGCAATCCCTGACGAAGCGCGAGGGCTACAGCGTGCGGAAGCGTCAACGCAGCAAGATTTCGCCTGGCATTGTCCAGATGAAACTTCACCCCACGCTGCGAAACCCCGAGAAGCTGAGCAATATCCTGCATCGTCTTGCCGTCGGAGATACAGGCCAGACACTGCCGTTCGCGTTGAGTCAGCAGGCTCCCTCGCTGACTGTCCGGGGGCGTGCATCCGATCCTGGCGGCGCTCACATGCGCATGAAAAATGAGACCCACCCTTTCCAACATGTCTTGCGAGGTCTCGATGAAGCGATCGAGGCCAAGGCTTCGGTCGTCCACCGCCAGCGTGAACGCCGCGAGCCGGTTTTGGCTTGCGGGAATGCGAATGGTAAGGCCGGTCCTGATCTTGAAGCTGAGAGCATCGTCAAACAGACGGCGCTCTTTCGCCGACTTTGCGCTTCGCGCCTCACGTCCATCCCACAGGAACACCCGGCTCGTATTTCGCGGCTCCTGAAGAACGGGGTCGATGTTGTGATATCCTTCCCGAAAATAGTGGCTAGTCCAACTCTTCGGATAAGATGAGATCAGATTGGGGCCATTCGCGCGCTGACCAAAATAGGCGAACCACCGAAATCCCAATGCATGCGCGGCTCGTTCTGCGACGCGCCGAAAATCATCTTCCGTATGGGCAGAGTGAAGACAATCGACAAATTCGTCGCACGCTCGTTTGACGTCCTTCATTGCACCACTTCGTCACTTCGCAGTCCTTAGAACGCGAATAATTTGACGATTCGCGCTCCACGTGCAGGCCATGTATTGCGGAGTTGCGGCAGCTTTGCGGCACAGACAGTTCCATAACGCCCTGTCAGAACTGACAGCGCAACGCCGTGACCGCGCCTGCTTTCTTGATCTCGACGCTGTGATTCGTAAGTTTGAGGTTAAGAATGAAGGTCCTTGTGCGTACCCGTCCGGCGCTCCTGCATGACTCCGATCTGACAATAGCAATGCATCGCCTACGAGGGCGCGTGTTCAAAGATCGGCTGGACTGGGACGTTTCCGTCTCCGACGGATTGGAGATTGATCAGTACGACACATTTGAGCCGACATATCTCCTGGCACTTGAACGGAGCGACGTGGTTGGTTGTGTTCGGCTGCTGCCCACCACTGCACGCAACATGCTCGCGGATACGTTCCCGGTGTTGCTGGATGGCCACGCGGCACCCAGAGCAGCCCGGATCTGGGAGAGCTCGCGGTTCTGCGTTGACACTAAGAACGTCACGGCGACAGCCGAGAATGGCTTGCGGGAAGCAACGTTCCTGCTCTTTGCCGCAATGATTGAATGGGGTCAGCAGCGCGATCTTCAAGCCATCGCAACCGTCACTGATCTGCGCATGGAGCGCATCCTGCGCCGAGCCGGATGGCACCTCGACCGCCTGGGCACACCTCGTCAAATCGGGGCGACCAAAGCCGTGGCTGGACTACTGCCGATCAGCAATGACGCTCTCGGCGCGATTCGAGTGGCCGGAAAGATTTCCGGACCTGTCATTGACACGCCGTCAAGCCTGCCACTCGCGGCTTAGCATCGAACGTCTCAGCTCCGGATAAGAAGGCTCAACAATGGATCCTGCTGCATTTGCGGCTCTGGTCGAACAGTGCGCTCCAGCGCCGGACCTGGTGCGCCCGCTGACGGCGATAGTGCGACAGGCGAGTTCGTTCGAGCCGCTGCTCATCACAATTCAGGGGCGGAAACAGATTCCGATCCGGGCAAGCGACCGTGACGAAGCCATCCAGCTCGCGATCGAGGCCCTCGCCACCGGTCAGGAGGTCCGGACTGGTCTTGCTCAACTTGATGCCGCGGAAACAAAGCAGGCCGGGCTGACGCCTGCGACGACCTTCGACGCGTGTCAGCATATCGCTGGCCTTGGTAGATTGTTTGACGCGCGACTGAAAGCGGCCAGCATCAAAAGCTCAGACCGCGACCAGGTGATTGTCCGCGTTGTCGCAAGCTTCGCGGCGAGGGCTCCCAACCAAACAGCCGAGCCTAGCATCCAGCCGACCGCGTCCGCCGACACTGAGCGTTCCACTAGCGACGTGTCGACAATCAATCCAGCTGCACCGTTGGTCAGCGAGCATCCTCGCTGGGACGTCTATCGCTCAGGACGGGGCACATCAGCCTTCGTCTATGAACGATAGGGATCGCCATTCTCAATCTCAACTCAATACGTGGTCCGACCCTAGGTCCGGCTGCAATGCCAATCGGAGCCGTGTCATGACTTCTTCTCTTAAACACTCCGCCGCCCTGCTTTGCATGGGGGCCGTTCTCAGCATCGCCTTGGTAGAGCCGGCGCTGGCGCAGACCGCGAACATCGAGGGCGTGTTGCAGAACATCGTCAACATGTTGACGGGCAACGTTGCGCGCCTGCTGGCGACGCTGGCGGTCATCATCGTCGGCATCGCCTGGATGTTTGGCTACCTCGATCTGCGCAAGGCCGCCTATGTCGTGCTCGGTGTCGCTATCACATTCGGCGCCTCCGAGGTGGTCTCGACCCTGACCGGAGGTCATTGATGACCGAGGCCGCGCGTCTCACGGAGGACACCTTGTTCCTCGCCTGCACGCGTCCGGCCATGATTGCCGGCGTCACCATGGAAGCCATGGCGCTCAACGTGATGTTTTCCTGCATCCTGTTTCTGATGGCCGGGAGCATCGTCTACGGTCTGGTCGCGATTCCTATCCATGGTCTTTGCCGCATCATCTGCCGGCACGACCCCAACATGTTCCGGATTCTGCTGGCCTGGATCGAAACGCGAGGACGTGCGCGCAACGCCACATTCTGGGGTGGATCGTCCTGCACCCCGCTCAAACTCATCAGGCGATATCGAACCAGGGACCTCGGTTATGCGTAACGCGGGGCTTAAAACCCGGGAGGTCGAGCCCGATGTCTATCTGCCTTTCGGCCGGCATGTCACAGACACTGTGATCAGCCTTACAACAAGAGCCTTGCTTACGGTGATCCGGATCGAGGGTACCTCGTTCGAGACTGCCGAAATCTCGGATCTGAATGATCTTCACAGCAAGCTGAATCTCACCTTGCGCAATGTCGCAGACCCGCGCCTCGCGCTCTGGACTCATCTGGTGCGCCGCCGAACGTCGGTCTATCCGGACGGCACCTTCCGGTCGACCTTTGCAGCGGCACTTGACGCACAGTATCGCGAACAGCTTCAGAAAGAGGCGCTGTTTCGGAATGATCTCTATCTGACACTGGTTTGTCATCCCAGTCGCGCGGCGACGGATACGGCGGCCGCGTTCTTCAGGCGGCTTCGCCAAAGCGCCGGGCACTCCGTCGAAGTCGACCGCGAGGCCCTGAAGCGGCTTAACGATGCCACGCGCGATATTGTCGCGGCACTCGACCGTTACGGCGCCCGTGCGGTCCGATTGGCTGAGCGCGACGGCATTATCTTCTCAGAACCGATGGAGCTGCTCCATGCGCTCGCCTCCGGCGAATGGATACCGATGCCGTTGCCGCAAGGCCCGATCGGCTCCGCGCTTTACTCAAATCGAGTCATCTTCGGCCGCGAAGCTCTTGAGATTCGGGGGGCCGGCGGTTCGCGATTCGCTGGCATGTTCGGACTCAAGGAATACCCGGCGTCTACCCAGCCTGGGCTGTTGAATGCGCTACTCTCGGCGCCTTTTGAGCTCATCCTCACGCAATCGTTCGCGTTTTTGGCGAAAGCCGACGCCAAGACCGTCCTGACGCGCAAGCAGAACCAGCTGGTTTCGGCTCAGGATCCGGCCGCCTCGCAGATCGACGAGCTCTCTGACGCCCTCGACGATCTCGAATCCAACCGATTCGTGCTCGGAGATCATCACCTCTCGCTCCTGGTCTACGCCGACACGCCTTCGCAGCTGCAGGGACACATGAGCGTCGCGCGGCGCGCGCTGGCCGATGCGGGAGCGGTGGTCGCCCGGGAAGATCTTGGACTTGAAGCCGCCTATTGGGCCCAACTTCCTGGGCTCTTCAAATACCGGGCGCGCACTGGCGCGATCAATTCGCGAAATTTCGCGGCGTTCTCTCCATTTCATACGTATCCCACCGGACAGCCAACGGGCAACCACTGGGGACCGGCGGTAGCGATGCTCAAGACCGCGTCGGGCTCGCCCTTCTACTTCTCCTTTCATCATGGCGATCTCGGCAACACCTTCATCTGCGGTCCCTCGGGATCCGGCAAGACCGTCGTACAGAACTTCCTGCTGTCGCAGGCCGAGCGGTTAGGGGCCTCCTACGTATTCTTCGACAAGGACCGTGGCGCCGAGATTTTCGTGTGCGCCGCTGGCGGCACCTATCTGACCTTGCGCAATGGCATCCCGACCGGCTGCGCGCCGCTCAAGGCGCTGGAGCTTACGCCAGCGAACCTTTCTTTCCTGGGCGAACTGGTTCGGAAACTCGTCACGCCGGATGACCGCCCGCTGACGGTGATCGAGGAGGAGCGGATCGATTCCGGATTGCGAGCGCTCGGTCAGCTGCGGCAGGCGGAACGTTCGTTCGGGACGCTGCGGGCTTTTCTCGGCCAGCAGGACCGCGAGGGCATTGGTGCGCGGCTCGAGCGATGGTGCCGGGGCGCGCCTTTCGGCTGGGTGCTGGATGGCGAAGAGGACGCCATTGGCTTGGACGCCCGGTTCATCGGTTTTGACATGACCGATCTCTTGGACCACCCCACGGTTCGCACGCCGCTCATGATGTATCTGTTCCATCGCGTCGAGCGGCTGATCGATGGCCGGCGCCTCATCATCGACATCGACGAATTCTGGAAGGCGCTTGGGGATGAGGCGTTCCGAGATCTTGCGAACAACAAGCTTAAAACCATCCGCAAGCAGAATGGTGTCATGGTGTTCGGCACGCAGTCGCCGCGCGATGCGCTGGCCTCGCCGATCGCGCACACCATCGTCGAGCAATGCCCGACCCAAATCTTCCTGCCGAACGCGCGGGGAACGCGCTCGGACTATGTCGACGGCTTCCATCTGACCGACACGGAATTCCGCCTGATCAAGGAGGAACTCGCTCCTGAAAGTCGGCGCTTCCTGGTCAAGCAAGGGCACAATTCGGTGGTGGCGGAACTTGATCTCAGTGGTTTCGACGACGCGCTCGCCGTCTTGTCGGGACGGACGGAAACCGTCGAGCTGCTCGATCGCATTCGCAACCAGGTCGGTGACGACCCCGCGCAGTGGCTGCCGGTGTTTCACGCCGAGCGGAGGAGGGGCCAATGATGGTTCGACGCATGAAGGCGGTGCTCACCTCCCTCTCAGTCATGACCCTGCCGATAACGTCACCTGCAGGGGCGGAGATCGTGTTCGACCCGAGCGTATATGCGCGGCAGTTTGAGCAGCTGACGGAACTGAAGAAGCAGGTCGACACCCTGACGTCGCAGCTCAAGGTCGCACAGGATCAGTTGAGCCAGGCCAAGCAACTCTATGACAGCTTCAACAAGCGGACCAACGCCAACGACATTGGAGCGCTCCTCAACACGCCACAGTTCCGGAAAGTCTTGCCCCAACAGTTCTCGGATATCGAACGTCTTGTCGCGGGGCAGGGCGGCGGTAACTTCGCCGACGCTATCAACCATTATCTTTCGCAGAACCGCGCGTACGCCGGCAACAGCGGCAACTCCTATTACCAGAGCGAGCTCGATCGGATCGCCCGGCAAACCGGCGCAAAGCACTCCATGGGTCAGGCGGTATATGACACGGCCTCGCAGCGCATCGACGCACTTGAGGAGCTCAGAGCTCGCATCAGCTCGGCGACCGACGCCAAGGAGATTCTCGATCTCTCAGCACGGCTGCAGGCGGAACAGGCGCTCCTGCAGAACGACGTGCTCCGAATGCAGGGTCTGGCCATGATCCAGCAGGCCCGCATGGACATGGATGGCCAGCGGGAGCGCGAGAAACAGGAGCAATTGATCGATGAAATGAAAGCGGCCCTGCAATGAAGACGACACTTGCCATTTCTCTGGTCACAGTTGCCGCGGCTCTAGCGAGCTGCAACGACGCAGCCAAGCGTCAACAAGCCAACACCGTGGGCTGGTTTCTTGACCATCGGGACGAGCTCGCAGCAACTCTGAAGGGTTGCAGCGACAACCCCGGAGAATTCGAGAAAACGCCGAATTGCATCAACGCGAACGAGGCGCGCAATCAAGTCACCGTTCAAGAGATGGAAGATGCCCTGAAGTAAGGATCGCCGCGATGTCCATCAACGTATTTGACAGTTTCCTCAAAGAATTCGAGCAACCGATCACAACATTCGTGTCGACCTCGGTATCGAATCTCGCCTCCTACATTGACGGTCCCCTGCGTACGGCCGTGCTGCTCTATGTCGTTCTCTACGGCTTCGCGGTGATGCGAGGCGCGATCACTGAGCCGATCATGGAGTTCGCCTGGCGCGCGATGCGGATCGTGGTCGTGGTGCTGCTAGCGACCGATGCCAGCGCGTTCCAGCACTACGTCACCGGGCTCTTCTTTGATTCCTTGCCGAAGGAGATCGGTAATGCGTTGGCGGGCTCAGGACTAAATACTAACTCCGGCGCGCCGTTCGATCAGCTTCTGACCAAAGGCATTGACGTTGCGAACAAGATCTACAAACAAGCTGGCCTGACCAACATCGCGCCTGCACTGATTGCGGCCATTCTGCTGGTCTTTGTGGCCGTCGGGTCGTTCCTGCAATTTGCCATCCTGCTCTACGCCAAAGTGGGTCTTGGCGTCGTGATCGCGCTTGGACCAATCTTCATTGCGCTGGGACTATTTGAGGCAACGCGCCCGTTTACGGAAGCCTGGCTTCGGCAGCTCGCGAACTTCGTGATCCTACTTGTGCTGGTGGTCGCTCTGGTCGGGCTGATGTTAACAACCGTCAGCGGCTTCATCGACAGGTTCGCGGCAAACGCTGGGACGGCCGGCGAGTTGGTCGTGGCCGCAATCGCCATCAGCGCGGTACTGGGTTTGTCCGGGTACATTGCGCTGCAATTGCCGATCGTCGCAGGCGGTCTCGCCGGGGGAGGGGCGTCGCTCGCGAGCCGGCTGGTCACTAGCCCACTGGTTGCCAATGCCACGGCGGCGGCCGGAGGTGCCTATGCCGGCGCCCGCTGGTCAGCCAGCCAGGGTCTCGCCGCCATAAGGGCCGGCCGACAGGGCGGCAGCATGCGGCGCGCCCGATCGCAGGGGACGACGGCCGCCTAAACAACAACAGTCGCCGGCAATCAGGCGACAGACAACGACAGGGGCATCAGAACGATGTGGCGTCGACTATTCATCATTTGCATCATCGCATGCCCGCTTGGTGGCTGCGGAACTTGGACAAAGGGACCGCCATCATGTGATGGCCTAGCTCGGCGGCCGCTCAATCGCTCCTTGTGGGATTGGGAGTCTGGCGCGCCGTCAACGACAGCCGAGCCGCCAGCTTCGCCATCCGCACCCATCATCCGGAAGGGCGAGGGGGACTCGTCCGCGCCTTCGACCCATCTCGCCGCGTCCGGCCGCTGGGCCATCATTGCGGCCTCTTATCGCGCCTGCGGCAAGGAGGCGTGACATGGTCGGGCATGATGACCTTAAGAGCTATTTCGAGAATGCGCGGCGATGGGAGCAGGACCTCTTGCTCTCGGCCCGTCGCTCACGGAGAACAGCGTGGGTGGTTGCCGCTGGCTCCTGCGTCTTGGCGGCTGCCTCTGTCGGTGCAGTCGCAGCACTGGCGCCGCTGAAGACGGTGGAGCCGTTCGTCATCCGGGTCGACAATGCCACTGGTATTGTCGACACTGTCTCGGCCCTCAATTCGACGCCGGCGCGCTACGACGAAGCCGTCACCAAGTATTTTCTTGGACGTTACGTTCACGCGCGTGAAGGTTACAGCTATCCCGAAGCGGAAGCCAATTTTCGTACGATCTCGCTGCTTTCCGGTCAGGGCGAGCAAGCTCGCTTCGCCGCGTGGTACCGCGGCTCCAACCCCGAAAGCCCGCAAGTCGTTCAAGGCCGCTTCGGTGTCGCGACGGTTCGTATCAAGGCGATTTCACTGCTTGCCGACAATGTCGCGTCTGTGCGGTTCATGAAAGAGAGTCGCAAGGGCGAGGAAACCCATGTGACCCATTGGGTTTCGACCCTGACATTCTCATACGCCAACGCACCGATGTCCTCCGCCGACCGCCTGATCAATCCGCTCGGCTTTCTGGTTTCGGAATATCGCGCCGATCCGGAGGTCGTGCCATGAAACGTTTCGCGCTCTGGATCACTTTAGCCGTGGGATTTGCAGGACCCGTGCTGGCGCTACAGCAACCAGCGCCGGGGCAACACGATGCGCGGGTGCGCACGGTAACCTACGACCCCTCCAATGTGGTCCGCCTCAATGGCGTCATTCGCGCCTCAACCCAGGTTGTCTTCGCCGATGACGAAGAGATCGCGCATGTCGCCATCGGTGACGCGATCGCATGGGAAGTTGCGCCGGCGGGTTCGATCCTGTTCCTCAAGCCGCGCGAAAAACATCCGCCGACCAATCTGCAGGTCGTCACCACTCGCCCGGACGGGCGCAAGCGCTCCTATCAGTTTGAGCTGTCGATCGCCGAGACGACACTTGCGGACAGCTACTTCGTGGTCCGCTTCGCCTATCCCGGTGACGAGCTCGAGCGTCGGCGCATTGAGGCGGCTGCTAGGGGCGCCGAGCGAGAGAGCGCCTTGATGGAGCAGACGTTTGAGCTGCATCATGCCTATGGCGCGCGCAACTGGCGCTTTTCCGCCCAGGGTTCGATCGACCTCGAACCCGAAGCCGTCTTCGACGACGGCAAGGAAACCACGTTCCGCTTTGCGGGCAATCGCGAGATCCCGGCGATCTACCTGATCAACTCGGACGGTTCTGAAAGTCTGGTACCCAAGGATGTCCGTGGCGAGCTCGTGGTGGTCCACGCCACAGCCCGGGAGTTTCGGCTGCGCAAGGGCGACATCGTGCTCTGCATCTTCAACGAAGCATTCGATGCTGTCGGCGTCAATCCCGGCACCAACACCACGAGCCCCTCGGTCGAGAGGCGGGCGAAGAGGTCATCTCCAACCCTTAAGGCACAATAGGCGAGCGCAACATGACCGAGCTTGAAAATGAGACGCTTGTTGGCGAGCGCGGCATTACCCCGGTGGGGGGAGGGGACAACGGTCGAACAGCGATGCTCAAACGCGGCTTCGGCGCGCTCGCGCTCACCGCATTCGCCTTTCTGATCATCTGGGGGACCTGGAAAAGCGACAAGCCGGTCAGCGAGTCCGCCCGCAAGCTCATGATCCGTCAAGCGGCGGCGTTTGAGCCCGCCGCGGAAGCACCCGCCGCACCCACCACCACGGCATCCATTCCGCTGGCACCTATCTCAGCCACGCCGGCGGCCCCCGCGCCGGTTCCCGACCAGATGCTCGAAAGCGCGCGGCGCGCACCGGTACTGGCCTATAATCGGCCGGTCGCATCAGGACGTCCGGCTCGTAACGTCCCGACCGGAGACGTCCCCGTTGATCCCTATGAGTTTGGCCGAGCTGAGCCACGCAACGAGCTTGCCGACAAGCTGAAACCGACGCCGATCGAGGGCGTGCGCGCGGCGCGGCTTCCCAATCGCAATCTTCTCGTCACCCAGGGCACATCGATCCCCTGTGTGCTCGAGACCGCGATGTCCTCGGATGTGGCTGGTTTTGTGTCCTGTGTCGTGCTGCGCGACGTGATGTCGGATTCGGGCAACGTGGTGCTCATGGAAAAGGGCACGCAAGTGGTCGGCGAATATCGCGGCAATGTCCGGCGCGGCTCCAAACGGATGTTCGTGCTATGGGCTCGCGCCAAGACGCCGACGGGGGTCATCGTGGCACTGGCCTCGCCCGCCACCGATGCACTCGGCCGGGCCGGGTTCGACGGCGACATCGACACGCATTTCTGGGAGCGCTTCGGTTCGGCGCTGTTGCTGTCGATCGTCAGCGATGCCTCCTCGATCGGGCGCCAGCAACTGCAAGACGGCTCGATCCAGATCAACAACACGGCTGGCGCGACCAACACCGCCGCCGGCATCGCCGTCGAGCAATCGATCAACATCCCGCCGACGCTGAGCAAGAACCAGGGCGAGCTCGTCAACATCTTTGTCGCGCGCGACCTCGATTTCTCATCGGTCTATCAACTCAAACGGATCGAAAGCCGCACCCAGATTCTCGACCGCACCCTGCCCGGAGGCATCGTGGGCCCGGCCGTGGTGACGAAATGAGCGCCGGCGCATCGATCGATCACGATGGAGGGCGGCTGGTGCTGGCGCGTTACCTCGAGCCGCTGGCGCCCTACCTGGCCGACGACACCCTCACTGAAATCGTCGTCAACCGTCCCGGCGAGATTCTTGTGGAAGGACCTGACGGCTGGACACGGCATGAGGCAGCAGCCCTCACGCAAACGTATCTCTCACACCTTGCGACCGCGGCCGCCGGTCACACCCGCCAAGACATCGGACCGGAACACCCGGTGGTTTCGACTAGCCTGATCGGCGAGGAGCGTTGTCAAATCGTTGTGCCGCCCGCGGTCCCCGCGGGCATGATCAGTCTCACGATCCGCAAGCCGTCAACACTGACCATGAACCTGGACGCGCTTGAGCGGGTCAAACTGTTCGATGAGGTCTGCTCAGCCAGTGACGAGTTGGATGCCAATGAACATCAATTGCTCGCCCTAAAGGAAGGCGGCCGCTGGCGCGAATTCCTCGAACTTGCGGTGCGCAGTCGCCGCAACATCCTGATTTCGGGGGCAACCGGGTCGGGCAAGACCACATTGTCCAAGGCGCTGATCGCGGCGATTCCGACCCATGAGCGACTCATCACCATCGAGGATACCGTCGAACTCGCAATCCCACATCAGAACTCGGTCCGGCTGCTCTATGCCAAAGACGGGCAGGGCATGGCCAAGATCGGCCCTCGCGAGCTCCTTGAATCGTCCTTGCGCATGCGACCCGACCGCATCCTGCTGCAGGAGCTGCGTGACGGGACCGCCTTCTTTTACCTCAGAAATGTGAATTCGGGCCACCCGGGATCGATCACGACGGTTCACGCGGATAGCGCACGCCTCGCCTTCGAACAGATGACGCTGTTGGTCAAGGAAAGTGCCGAAGGACGTGACCTCCATCGGGACGATATCCGCTCACTTTTGCTGCATCTCGTCGACGTCGTCGTCCAGATGCAGAAGCGCGACGGCCGCTACCGCATCTCGGAAATCTACTATGACCCCGTTCGCAAACGCGGCCACGCCCGCTAAGGCCGCAAAGGGCGCGGCGCTTGCGCTCGTGGCCGGCGCAGTATTCCTGCTGGTCGCCTCGAACGTTCTGCTACTCGGGCTCAGACTTCACGATGGCGGCTTTCACTGGTCGGAGATCGCCACGGGCTGGCCCCACTACGGCGCCGACCCGCGTTTCGACCGCTGGCTGACTCTGTCGACCCTCACTGGGTTGATTGTGGTCTTTGGCTTGCTCGGCGCCATCCTCCGGCACCGGCCGCTTCCCCTTCACGGCAAAGCCCGTTTCGCTTCCGAGCGCGAGATCAAGGCCGCTGGCCTGCGATCCAACGAAGGTCTGCTGCTCGGCCGCAAGGATAGAAAAATGCTCTGCTTCGGCGGGTCTGAGCACGTCCTTCTCTACGCCCCAACCCGCGCCGGGAAGGGCGTGGGCTATGTGATTCCAAACCTGCTCAATTGGCCGGATTCGGTGGTTGCGCTCGATGTAAAGAAGGAGAACTGGGATCGTTCTGCCGGCTTTCGCTCCGCCCACGGGCAGGAGGTTCATCTATTCGATCCGCTCGACGAGACTGGTCGCACCGCACGCTACAATCCGCTGGGCTATGTGCGCAGCGATCCTACTGACCTTTATGACGATCTGCAGCGCATCGCGGTGATGCTGTTTCCGGCGGAAAGCCGCGGCGATCCGTTCTGGTTCGAGGCGGCTCGCTCTTCCTTTGTGGCAATCGGCGGCTACGTCGCGGAAACGCCTGGCCTGCCATTGACGATCGGTGAGATCCTGCGCCAGCTGTCGGCCACTCAGGATCTCAAGACCCACTTCGACAAGATCATCGCCGACCGCAAGGCGGGCCCTTCGCCGCTGTCGCGGCACTGCATCACGGCGCTGAACGATTTCCTCGCCGCCTCCGAGAACACGTTGAACTCGGTCCGCAAGACCGTGACGGCACGGCTCGGCCTCTGGCTCAATCCCCGCATCGATGCCGCAACATCGAGTAATGATTTCGACCTGCGGCAGCTGAGGAGACGGCCGATGTCGATCTATCTCGGGGTGACGCCTGACAATCTCGACCGCATGGCGCCGCTGCTCAATCTGCTTTTTCAACAGGTGGTAGATCTCAACACCCGCGAACTACCGGAACAAAACCCCAAACTTGCTCGCAAGGTGCTGCTCTTGCTGGACGAATTTCCCGCGCTCGGCAATGTCAACGTGTTGGCGAAATCGGTCGCCTTCATCGCCGGATACGGCATCCGCCTTCTCACGGTGGTCCAGAGCCCGGCGCAGCTCCGCGCGATCTACGGGGTCGATGCTGCGCGTAACTTCATGACCAACCACGCCGTAGAGGTCGTGTTTGCGCCGAAGGAGCAGGATGTAGCGAACGAGCTCTCGGAGCGCATTGGCTACGAGACTGTCAATGCGCGGAGCCGCAGCGGACCAAAGGGACTCGCCATGCGGTCCACCAGTGAGACGATCTCCGAGCATCGTCGCGCGCTGATGCTGCCACAAGAGCTCAAGCTACTTCCAAAATCCAAGGCCTTCATTCTCGGCACCGGCATTCCCCCCATCATCGCCGACAAGATAGTCTATTACGAAGATAAGTCTTTTCTGGAACGATTGCTGCCGGCGCCTGCCCCGCAGATGCCCAAAGGTCGTTCAAATGCGCTGCTCGACGCTGAGATCAAGGAGCTACGCTCCGAGATCGCCGAATTGCGCGTGGTACTGCGAGCGCGGCCCATGACCGATGAGGAGGTGGCCGACCCCTCCACGATTCCTTCCGGCGCCAGTTTCGATTTCGGTAACGTGGATGTCGACCTTGAAGGCCTCTCCGAAGACGCCCTGAAAGCCTGGACCCAGAACTACATCGACGCTCAGGTCATTCCGCCGACGCGCCGGACCGGCCGCAAGCAGAAGGGTGAGCAGCATGAACGTCAGGCATGACGCGAGCGAGGAATTCAGCCTGGAGCGGCAACATCGCGCCGCGCACGCTTCCGCCCGACAAAAGGGGGAAGACGAGTCCTTAGCAACAGCCCCGAACAAGCCCTCATCCGCGGAGGTTGCCGATAGTGCGTTTCCGGACCGTATCCGTCGGAAATACTACGTAGTGGCCAGTGAATCCGAAAAGGATGGATCCGATCGCAACGCGCGGCTCTATGCTGATGAGCGGAGAGAGTATCTCGCGTTCAAGACCACTGACGATCGCCTGGTCACCCGCATAGCTGCCACTGAGGTGATCCGGGACATGGTCAGCGTGGCACAACATCGCCGGTGGGGCGCCCTTCACGTGCATGGCTCCGTCGAGTTCCGACGCGAGGCCTGGCTCGAGGCACGCGCGCGCTTCATGGACGTGAAGGGCTACCAACCAAGTGAGCTCGATGGCCAGGCACTCGCTGACCGACGAGCCGCAATGGCTAGAGCCCACGCACAGACCAACGGTCGAGAGGCTCGCTCGCCCTCGGACAGGCCGCTGCATGCGGATAGGCTCGACTACGAAAAGGGCGTTTCCGGACGTCTGCTGGAGGTCGGTTATGGCACCTATCGCAACCGGCCCGACGCGGAGCCTTCAACCTATGTAGCGATCGAGCTCGACAATGGCCGGCGGCATCAGGTGTGGGGCGTTGGCCTAGAAAAGGACGTCGCTGATAGCGGCGCCAAGCCCGGCGACCGCATCTCTCTGCGCAGGGGTGACGTCGAACCCATCATCAGGGCGATCAAGTTCATAGACGCCGCCACAGGAAATGCTGGCATTGAGCGACGGCAGATGTGGCGCAACAAGTGGAGTGTGACGGTAGAGGTACGCAGTGCAGACCGACCGGCGGCGGCCTCGCATGATTCCGACCTGCTCGCGGCCCAATCCCAGCTTGCCATCATCAACAAGCTTGTCGAGCGCGCTCTGCCGAACGATGAGAATGCCCGCCAGAGTATCATGGCTTTCGCCAAGGAGCGCATCGCCCAGCATCTGGAGAAAGGGCATTCTTTTGCGCGAGCGACTGTCATTGAGCCTGTCCGCGACCGCCATGAACAATCCGTTCGCGCGAAGGAGGGCCCTCTCCGGAGCCAAAGCGGCGAACATATCAGATTGCGGGAGCAAGAGCGCTGATTTCCGCCACTATCATGCCGGCAGTCCCGGCACCGACACAATGTTTTTACTCACTCGATCAGCTGAGCTTCAATGCGAAGAAAATCTCAATTGATCTTCCGTAGCATCAATTGTTCATCGATACCGCCCTCGGGATTGGGCCGCTGACTCTTAATCAGCGGGTCCCAGGTTCGAGCCCTGGTGCGCGCACCATATAAAGGCCTTCTTCTTCAATAAATTACGAGCAGGTCCGCCGAGAACGAAACGGGTCTCGTGCGACGTTTTTTGTGGTCAGACTTCGCACGGCCGGATAGCTGTTCGGCTTTTCCTTGCTTCTGTATCTTCACCCCATTCGATACAGCGCGCAGATCCGATGGTACAGGCGATCACGTGCTCGTCGTAGAATAGGATATGAGGGCGAGCAAAACGGACAATCTGTTCTGCCCGTCGCCGGAGGGGCCGTTTGCTGCAGAACCAGAACCAGACGGTTCGGGTCGGGGGTGCGATTCTCTCCCCCGCTACCGATTCTACGATTTTCTATGCTGATCTACGATTTTCCGCGATTTCCTTCGCTCGATGGGTGAGGCCGTCGGTCACGTCCCATCACAAGTCCCTCACTTCACCGCGCGCCGGGTAGTTGTTCTTCAGGACATAGTCGATGGCCGCAAGGATGTCGGAGAAGTGAGGGCGCGCGAACGGCATGGTCTGGACGCTGCCGAAGTAGAGTGTGCCGTCCGGCCGGATCAGATAGAGCGCCGGCTCGGAGAAGCGCTCAGGCTCTTCTACCCCTGCGGACGTCATTCCGCGGCCCGACGAGATGAACAAGCCCCAACTGCGCGCGGCGGCGAGGTCGAGGCCATAGCCGATGCGCAGCCGGGATAATTCCCAGGCTTCCCTGGTCTGCATAGCTCGTTGCTTCGTGTCGGACGACACCGCCACCACGGCAACGCCGCGCTTGTCGAACTCGTCGAGCTTTGACTCCAGTTCCCTGAGCTGGGTCTTGCAAATGGGGCAGTGAAGGCCGCGATAGAACACGACAAGCGTGAAATGCTGTGGCCCCTCGCTTCTGAGATCAAACAAGCCGCCGCCGACGAGCTTGACATGGAGCAGCGGAACGGGCTGCCGTGGAAACAGGGGTACGAATTCGGTCATGTGAGTTATCCTTTCAGGCGGCTTCATCGATCGCGGCTGCTCTCGCGATGATGTCGTGTGCGCTAGTCTCGCGCGTACAGCGTTCGGGGCGCGACCCATCGGAACATTCTCCGGCCGAACACGCCTGCGAGCCCCACAAACAGGACTGCCGTGCCGAAGTTCCACATCAGGATCATTACGGTTGCGTCGATCGTGTGGAACAGCGACAGCGCCGTCGCCGTGATCGCCGCTACAGCCAGGCTGCCCGTGAAAGTCGCCGCGGTCGGACGGAGCGGAGCCGCATAGCGCAGCATCACCAGCATCGCGAGCGACAATGGCAGGCTGGTCAGCACGAGAGTCGCAAAGCAGCGCGCAGCCTCGCCAAGGCTGATACCGTCAGGGCCGATCGCGACCCACTCAACCAGGCACTGGTAGCCGACATTCGAGAGCCACACGGCCAGAGCCGGTACGGGCAGAAGAACCCAGAGGCGAGACCGGTCGGGGAGGCTGACCAGGAAGGCCGCAACGGCCGCCAGCACGCCGGTGGAAAGCGCGGCTGCCATACTGACGGCAAAGGCCGGCTCCAGCAGCCGCTGAACCAGGTCGGGGCGAATTCCCTGGTTGATTGCCAGCAACGTCAGGACCACGGCTGCAAGCAGCAGCCAGCAGGCTGCCCGCATCACCGGCGGCCGCAGCCGCCGCACCGGCGTGGCGTTCGCTGCAAGCGATGCAATGAGATCGGGTGTCTTGATCACGGTTCGCTCCGATCGACCAGCATTTTCCGAAGGTTCTTTAGCGCGCGGTGAGCGTTGACCTTAAGGGAGGTGATGGACATGCCGCTCACCGTCGCAGCCTCCTTCAATGACATCTCCTTGAGCTTGAGCAGCCGGAGGGCTTGTTGCTGTGCCGGGGGGAGATGGTTGACCGCGCCCTCGAGCTCTTGCCGATCCGGGCTCTCTTCTAAGTTCGCTTGGGGCTCACAAAAGGTTTCATGCTCGGCGGTTAGAGGTATTTCCCGGTCGCGGCTGCGGCCTTGGCGGCGCAACCGATCAATGAAACGTCGGTTGGCGATCGCGACCAGCCATGGGGCAAACGGCCGGGTCGGATCGTAGGTCTGCCGGATCGAATGGATGGTCAGTAGGACGTCCTGGACCGCGTCCTCAATATCGTTCGGGTCACGGTGCCGCCGTGCGGCAAGAGAACGCAGATACGGCGTGATCTCCTGGAGCAGCCGAAGATAGGCGGTTCGGTCGCCCTCCTGAGCGCGGGCCATCAGGATTGACCAATCGACATCTCTGGCGACCGATGCCGTCCCGAACGCACCGCTGCTGTCGTCCTTCCCGACGAGCCTCAGCGACGGTCCGCGGCCGCTTGGGTCATGCGTCATCGGCGAAGACTCCATTGACCTGCCGGACCCGTACGTGGGCAGGGGCTAGCCTGACATGGAAAGCCGGCATTACGCACCTCCGTGCTTCCAAGGGCGGGGCCGCTTTTCAAGAAAATGGTCGAGTGACAGCGGCCCGGGGCCAAGGGCAATGAGGGCCAGGGCCAACCCCGCCCATGGCAGGTGAAAGTTCGCCCAACCTTCGGGCACCACGAGCTGAATGACGACGGTCATGATGAGAAGTGCCAGCGCGCTAAAGCGGGTCGCAAGGCCAACTATCAGCAGAACGGGCAGCACGATCTCCGCAATGCTGTCGAGGTATGCTGCCGCGGTGGGCAGGGGGAAATCGTAGGCCTCGCCGAAAATGTGCAGCTTGAACTCGTCCTCAAACAGGAACTCCGCAGCCGGCGACAGAGACAGGAAGCCATCCCATTTGGTCAGCCCGGACTTGAAGAAGGGCACAGCGAGCGCGATCCGCAGAACCGGCGGCGCCACGATCTGAGCAACGTGCGCAAGCCAGTCCTTGATATCGCGCAGGGCATTTTCGACCCTGGGGATGTTTACATGCGCAGTCATGCTTGCCTCGTGTCTGGCGCAAGGCGGTAACCGACGACGCCGCCTGCGCGCAGGAGATCGAAAAGATTGGCCGATAGGTCGAAACGAGGGTTAGCAATCAAGCCCGCTTCCAGCGCGGCGAGCACCGATCTTCCTTCCGTGAGCGCCTGGATGAATTCCAGGCTGCCCTTCGGAATAGATCTGACTTCAACGTCGGCTAACGGCCGAACGACGAGGATGTCCTCGCCGCCGGCGGCGAGATCGACCGGCGCCGGGATACCGCCCGCGACATTCATCTGCCAGATCGTGAGCGCCGGAAATTGCGATCGCACGATGCGAAGCGAAGGGTGGAGCGCAAGCTGGATAGCGGGAAGCTGGTCGGGGGCGATGACGGTGAACGCGCCTGGATCAATCGGGGTGGCCTCGGGCGCGTGATACGCCTCTGTCCAGGCGCGCTCGATGCGCGCGACGTCTGTGAGATAGGGCTGCGTCGCAGCGGGCTCGAACTGGCTGATGAAATCGGGAAAGCCGGCTCCATAATCCAGCAGGATCGGCGAGCGTGGTGGCTCGACCGTGACGTAGGCACGCGCCATGGCCCGGAAGAAATCGGCCCCGACGATGCGGTAGACGGCCGGGAATGCATCCGTCAAAGTCTCGGTCAGGCCTACCACCACATTGTTTCTATAGACCGCAAACCGCTTAGGGCTTGGTTCACCGTCCGGACCGACAAGGCCATTGGGTATCGGCAGTCTGGAGTCCAAGAGAGCCGCAGCAAAACTGCCTTGCCTTTCAGCGAGCTGCTGCATGGCGCACGGCCTCCGATTTCGTTGCAAGCATGATCGCTTCGGCGCGTTCGGCCTCCTGCTTGAGCGTAGGCCAGGCCGGCACGTCGGCATCCCATTCGATCAGCGTGGGTATTGGACCGATGAGCTCGACAGCATGGGCGTAGAGATCCCAGACGATCTCATCGACCGGGCGGTTATGGGTATCGATCAGCAGCGGTCGTCCTTTGTCGTCGGCCTCTCTCGTGCAACCGGCCAGGTGAATCTCCTGGACGTGGGCGAGCGGATAGGCATCGATATAGGCGACCGGATCCCACTGCTGATTGGTCGAGGCGACGTAGACATTATTGACGTCGAGAAGCAGGCCGCAGTCGGTGCGCCGCACCACTTCGGCGATGAAGTCGATCTCCGAATAGGTGCTTTCGGCGAAGGCCAGATAAGTGGATGGATTCTCCAGCAGCATTTGCCGGCCGAGCGCATCTTGGACCTGGTCGATGTGCTCGACGATGCGGGCGGGCGTCTCGGCGGTGTACGGCACCGGCAGCAAATCGTTCAGGAAGCCGGAGTCATGCGATGACCACGCCAGGTGCTCCGAAAACAGGCCCGGTCTGTATCGAAGGATTAACCGGCCAAGGCGTTTGAGATGATCCTTGTCGAGGGGCCGATCGGCACCGATCGAGAGCCCAACGCCGTGGAGCGACAACGGGTATTGCTCGCGAATGGCCGACAGGTAACGGTGCGGCGGGCCGCCCGCGCCCATGTAATTCTCCGCATGGACCTCGAAGAAGCCGATGTCGGGCTGCGTCTCGACAATCGTGCGGTAATGCTCGGCCTTCAGGCCGACCCCTCCACGCGCAGGGATGCGATCTTTTGCGCAAGATGATGGAAGCGGCACGGCAACCTCCAGTCAGAGTTGGGAGGGGCGGGCAATCGGCGTTGCCCGCCCAGGCCACGCTATCAAGCCTTCTTCGGTGTCAGGCTTCCCGGTCCCTTCGGCGTCTGCATGGTCGTGCATGTGCCTTTGGGTTCGAGCTTGAAAGCATTGCCCTGGTAGTCGACCGTGCTGGTCCCGGCGCAGGTCGTGCCCGCTCCCGCATAGCAGTCATTCTGGCCCTTGAGCGCCACGCCGAAGCACTTCTCGACCTTGCCGCCTTTCAGCGCTGCCATCGTCTTAGCTTGGTTTTCCTTCATCATCTTTTCCATCTCGCCCTTGCTCATCTGCGCCATGGCGGGTGTGGCAGCGAACGATCCCGCGGCTGCGATGAAGGCACCGGCGACCAGTGCGGATAGCGTGCGATTGGACATTTTCGTTCCTCCGATTGCGGGTTTACCTTGCGACATGCGCAGTCGCTCTGGCGGGCGGTTCGGCTCGCCTCTCTGTCAATTCGTCCTGACGGGCGGGAAGGTTACGCTCCCGCTGCAAAATCCCGCGCCGCGCGACGGCTGCTATGGCCCCAGCCACCCGGCATAGAGGGCAGATTGATAGAGAAAATAGAGCGCGGCCACGAAGACGAGTGCGGCCCCGATTCGCTCGGCCCAAAGCGTGAATGCGCGCGTTTGCCGGAAATGTGCCGCGCTCCCGGCTACCGTGGCGGCGATCACGATCGGAATGCCGCGGGCGAGGCCGAACGTGGCCATGAGGATGGCGCCCATCAGCGGGCTGGCCGTGGCGGCTGCCGCCGCCACGACCGGGAACAGCATTGGGGTGCAGGCCGGACAGGTCGAAAGGCCGAAAGGAAGGCCGAGCAGGTAGCTGCCGATGAAACCCCGGGTCGGCTTTGGGGATGGTGCAAGCGTGGGGAGGACGACGTGAATGACGCGCAGGAGCGCCAATCCGACCACAATCAGAACGACCGCGAGCAGGAAATAGGTGAGAGCGAGATAGCGCGCCAGGACCCGCAACACTGCGAAGCCGGCGAATCCGAATGCGGCGCCGAGCGCGGTGTCAACGGTGGCGATGCCAAGCACGAATCCCAACGCGAGCCACAAGGCCTCGATGCGCCGCGCGCTCGGTGACGTGGCCGCCCGGCCCGTTGCGAGGCCGGCGGCGACCGAGATGAGCGGGAATGAGCTCGGCGCGATTCCGACGATCAGACCGGCCAGCGCCACGAGTGCGACGGCGTAGGGTGTCAGCGCCGTGATCTCCTGCAGCAATGGCTCGAGGTCAATCATGGCTTGGCTTCACCGGTTTGCCGACGCTCAGGATCGCCTGGAAGAACAGCGACGGGCGGCCCCACAGCGAGTTGAAGAAAATGGTGGTCACGCTCACCGCCATCGTGACCATCGCCCAGACCGGGTAGAGAAGGCCGGTGGCCGCGAGCGGCACGCCGACGCCGTTGAACAGGAAGGCGAGCGAAACATTCTGGACCATTTTGCGGTAGGCGCGTCGGCTGATCTCGCGGGCCGTCGCCACCGCGTCGAGGCGGTTGCTGAGGATGATGATGTCGGCAGAATCGATGGCGATGTCGGTGCCGCCGCCCATCGCGATGCCAACGTCCGCCTGCATCAGAGCCGGCGCGTCGTTGATGCCGTCGCCGACCATGGCGACGCGGCCGTGCTGCTGGAGCCGGCGGACCAACTCGGCCTTCTCGTCGGGCAGGATGCCGGCGTGGACCTGATCGATACCGAGTTCGGCCGCGACCCGGTGGGCGTTGCGCTCGTTGTCGCCGGTGATCAGCACGGTTCGGACGCCTGTTTGCTTGAGGGCTGCCACGGTCCCAGCGGCCTCTGCCCTGACGGTATCGGCCAAGGCGAGAAGGCCGACGGGTTGACCACCGCGGGCAACCGCGATCACCGTCCGCCCGACGCCTTCCAGCGCCCCGATGCGGCCGGCGAGCCGCCCCAGCTCAACGCCGCTTTCGGCGAGGAAGCGCGGATTGCCGACCAGAACGATCTCACCGCCGACCTGCGCCCGGACGCCTTTGCCTGGCACCGCCTCGAACTGCTCGACCTCAGGCGGCGTGATGCGCCGCTCGAAGGCGGCCGCGACGATCGCATCGGCGAGCGGATGCTCAGAAGCGGCTTCGACTGCGGCGGCGAGCGCGATCAGGGCGTCCTGGGTGATGCCGGTCGATTCGATCTCGACGAGGTGCGGCCGCCCTTCGGTCAGCGTTCCGGTCTTGTCGAAGGCAACCTGCCTGACCAGCCGATAGCCCTGGAAGGCCTCGCCGGTGCGCATGAGGATGCCGCGCTCGGCAGCTTCACCGGCGCCACGCACGATCGACAGTGGTGCGGAAATGCCGATCGCGCAGGGGTAGCCCATGACGAGCACGCTCAGGCCAGCGAACACCGCCCGCTGCAGGTCCGGATCGCTGCCGAGGAACCACGGGACCGCGACCCAGCCAAGCGTCGCCAGCGCGGCGACCGCAAGCACCGTCGGCGTATAGACGACGAGGATACGGTCGACGAGGTGCAGCAGGCCCGGCTTCAGCGCGCGGGCGTCCTCGACCTCGCGGGCGACCTGTTGCAGGAAGCTTGCTTCGCCCACGGCGGCAACCCGGACGAGCAGCGTGCCCGAGCCGTTCATCGATCCGCCGATGACGCTGTCCCCGGCGCTGCGCTCGACCGGGATCGGCTCGCCGGTGACGAGCGCCTGGTCAACCGAGGAATGGCCCTCGACGACCTCGCCGTCGACGGGCACGCGCTCGCCGGGGCGGATGCGCACGAGATCTCCGATCTTGACAGCCTCGATCCGAACCTCGTGTTCCCGTCTGTCGCGTAAGACGCGGGCGACGTCCGGCTGCAGATCGAGCAGGCGCTTTACCGCTTGCGAGCTGCGCAATCTTGCGGTCGACCTCGCCCCGCTTTGCCACGGCCTGGGCACGGACGTCGGCGCAATCGGCCGGCGGATCAGCTCGCAGTGAGAGGAGTTCCGCGATCTCGCGCAGGGAAAAGCCGAGTTCCTGCGCGTGCCGGATGAAGCGAATGCGCTTGATGACATCGTTATCGTAGGAGCGATAACCGCCGCCACGCGGCCGCGGCGGCTGCTCGATCAGGCCGCGACGTTCGTAAAAGCGGATGGTCTCGACGCCGACGCCGGCCCGCTGGGCCGCGCGGCTGATGGTCACTCCGATTGTCATGGCGACATCACTTCCAACAAATTATGCCCTTCGTACCTTGGTACGGAGTCAACAGCAGATCCCAATCGAAGATCCGAGCGCACGACCCGCTACGGGCAAACTCACCCGGCGCAGCAGGACAGCCTGGCGACGTCCTTGCCGAACGACAATGCCGCGAGCTTCAGGCCCTCGACGGTGGTGAGATACGGAAAGATCGTCTCCGCGAGGTCGTCGACAGTGAGACCCTGCCGGATCGCGAGCGTCGCGGTCTGGACGCTGTCGGCACCTTCTGGGGCCAGGACATGCGCGCCGAGCAGCCGGCCGCTGCCGGCGTCAGCGACGAGCTTGATGAGCCCGCGGGTGTCACGCGCAGCGAGTGCGCGCGGCACCTGGTCGAGACCGATCGTCGAGACGTGAACCGCATGTCCGGCGGCGCGCGCCGCGGCCTCGGTCAGGCCGACGCTCGCCACTTGCGGATCGGTGAATACAATGGCGGGCATAGCTCTGTTGTCGTAACGCAGGCTGTCGCCGTTAAGGGCATTCTTGGCCGCGAGCTTGGCGCCATAGGCCGCCATGTAGACAAACTGGTCGCGGCCGATGACGTCGCCGGCGGCGTAGATGCCGCTAGCAGTGGTCCGCATGCGATCATCGACGACGATGCCGCCCTTCGACGAGACAGCAATCCCGTGCTCGGAAAGCCCAAGACCTTCGATGTTGGGCGTGCGTCCCGTAGCGATCAGCACCTGATCGGCGTCGATTGTGATGGTCTGGCCGTCGCATTCAATGTCGAGAGCAATCCCGTGTTCGGTCTTGCGGATTCCGCGGTAGGCGATACCAGGAATGACGGTGATCCCTTCCTCCTCGAAATATCCTGTCAGCGCCGCGCCGATCTCGGGCTCGGCCTCGGGAAGCAGACGGGACCGACATACGAGCGTCACAGGCACGCCGGCGCGGGCGAACATCTGGGCGAGCTCCGCCCCGACATAGCCGCCGCCGATGACAAGCAATGATTGTGGGAGCTGCTCGAGATCGAGCGCCGTCGTGCTGGTCAAATACGGTACAGTCTCGATACCCGGAATGGCGGGCACTGCTGGCCGCGCACCGGTGGCGATGATGATCTTGCCGGCCGGAATCTGTCCGTCGTCCACTTCGACACTGCCATTTGCGAGGCGCGCTGCGCCCGCGCGATAGGCGATGCCGTTATAGGCCGACAGCAGGTCGACGTACTTGGCCTGACGCAGCTCGGCAACAAGGGTGTCCTTCTGCCGGACAGTTCCGCGCCAGTTGGTCAGTTCGGCCTCTGCCGTGATGCCGGCAAAACGGGCTGCCACGCGCGCATTGTGAAGCGTCTCGGCGGCGCGGATCAGGGTCTTCGACGGCACGCAGCCGATGTTGACGCAGGTGCCGCCGATCGTGCCGCTACCGATGAGCGCCACCTGCGCGCCCTGTTCGGCGGCCGTAATCGAGGCCGAGAAGCCTGCCGAGCCGGCGCCGATCACGACGAGATCGTAGGCGTCAGCATTGCGACGGTTCGCGCGGTTCGCTATTGCAGTGCTCTTGGATACGGGATCGATCGATGATCGTGGCGCCGCGTCGAGGCCCGAGAGGCTCGGCCCGAACAGAGCCCGACCGGCTTCCAACCCTTCCTCGATCGACAGTCGAAATCCCGCCCCGTTTGCTGAACACTCGCGGCGCCAGGCAGCGAGATGGTCGTCCGAACAGAAGAAGGCTGTCATCGCGCACAGTGAGGTCGCCGCGCACGCGCCGTCATAACGGACGCTTTGCCACATGACGGCTGTCGCCGGCTCGAGGTCGGCCAGCGCTCGTCCTTGGTGCCGGGTCGCAATCCGGATTGGCGCGCCGCAATGGCGGCAATGCGAGGCAATCGCGATGTCGCGATCGGTCATGGCCCCGATGCCAAGCGCGTCGACCGCGCACATGGCGTTGAGAATACGTCCGTCCAACGTGACCTGGTGGCCTGTATCGCGGTCGGTGAAGGGATAGGTGCCGACGATCCGCCCGCGGTCAAGAACGACCAGATCGCGGCGGCGGAGCTCTTCGAGCAGAGGCCGGATGTCCATCTCCCTCAACCCCGCGCGCTGCCCAAGCACGGCCAGGTGAGGTGCTCGTCCGTCTTCGGCGTAGAGCTGGAGCGCTGCGACACGAACACGGTCCGTCGCGGGATCGTAACCGCTCCACCGATTCAGGACATGATCGGAGCCGACCATAGCGAGCAGAGCCTCTATGACCACAGGCGACGTGACCGCCGACCAGTCCGGAAACGTCACGCCGGGCCGCACGGTGTGGCGCGGCAGTGTCGCAGATGTGGATGTTGCAGCCGTGTTCCGGGGTGAAGAAGATGAGCAGCATTCGTTCATGGCTTCACGCCTTCCTTGGGGTCCACTGTTTTTGTCGGACGATGATGGATGGCCCACGCGACAAGAATGAAGCCCGCGGCTGTCAGTGGCAGCAACACCAAACCTGCACCCGCCAGCCGCGCGCCAAGACCGGCCAAGGGCAGACCGACGGAGAGGAGCGGCATCGCGCAGCAGATCACAGCGAGGACGCCGCCAACCGCGCTTGCACGGATCAGGGCGCGGTCGCTCATCTCAACTGCCTTGCCGCACCGGATGGGCCGGATAGCCGGCATTCATGCTGGCGGCCGCGATGGCGTCTGGGTTCGTCTTCGCGTCATCGAAAGCCACGGTCGCGGTCTTCGCCTGGAACGACACAGCCACCTTTGCGACGCCGGGAACCGCCGCCATCGAGCTCTTCACGATGAACGGACACGAAGCGCAGGTCATATGGTCGACCGCGAAGGTGATGGTGCGTTCACCTGCCCAGGCAGTCGGGGCGACCATCACCGAGCCGATCAGGGCGAGCGCGCTCAAATACTTGTTCATAGGTGGGGTCTCCTCTTGGCGTCAGGCGCGAAGCAACAGCGGGGCGACGTAGTCGAAGGCGAAGGCGGCCACCACAAGCACTGTCGCGATCCAGAGCGCGAGTTGGACGAGGCGGCTGGGAATGCGGCGTGCACAGCCGGCACCCTCATCGGCGCAGGCTTGCCTTGGCTTCCAGTAGACGAGGTAAAAGCCGTAGCCGAGGACGCCGGCTGTTCCCGCCACGAAGAGCCGCTTGTAAGGCGCGAGCGCCGTCAGATTGCCAATCCAGGCGCCGCCGATGCCAAGGCTGAACAGGATGAGCGGGATGATGCAGCAGCTCGAGGCGGCGAGTGCGCCGAGAATGCCGCCGACAGCGACCAGGCGCTGTCGACCGCCCTCGTTCCGCTCGGCCCTCGCGAGCACCCTCGTGGCGGGCGCCGTATCTGCTGGTCCGGATTGCGATGCAGCCATGTACGACCTCGCCTTCTTGCCGAAATCTCAACTGCGGCGTAGCGTGCAGTCTGTAGCGACTACAGGGTCAAGAGGGTTTTGTTGATGCGCGATCACGCGGTGGTGAAGGCTATGCAGCGGGCCGAGCTTGCCCAGCGCACGGGCTGCAATCTGGAGACGGTGCGCTATTACGAGAAGGTCGGTGTCCTGCCCGCGCCGCCGCGCACGGCGGGCGGCTACCGCAGCTATGACACCATGCATGAACGGCGGCTTCGCTTCGCGCTCAGGGCGCGCGAGCTTGGCTTCTCGCTCGATGAAATCCGCGAACTGCTGCGCCTTGTCGACGAGCGCGACCAGCCCTGCGCCGAGGCTCGCGCTGTCGCCGTCGCGCATCTCGACGACGTGCGAACGAAGATCGCCGATCTCAAGCGGATGGAACGGGTGCTCAAGGACGTGGTCGCGCGATGTGCTGACGGTACCCTGCCGGAATGCCCGCTGATCGAGACGCTGTTTGCCGGACGCAATTAGCCGGAGCCAGTTTGGAACGGGCGGCTGATTTTTCTACAACTGCCAAAACCAAAATCCAGATCCGAAATTGGCCTCGCAGATCTCTACTGCGGCCGCGGTCGCTCGCTGCCACCGTTATCGTTCGGCCGTCACAAGGTCGTGAAGACGCACTACGAAGACGGTCAGACGAGACGCCGTGCACCAGCCGACGCCGCATAGGCTCTGGCAACGGCAATGCCCAGCGGTTATCCTACCGCCATGCGTTGGTGGAACATCAGGCGGATGGTTGCGTCGCTGATGGCCCTGGTCATGGCCATCGGCCTCGCAACGCATGGGGTTGGCGGCCCGATGATCGTCAAGCCGACTATGACTATGGCCAGCGACATGCCCTTGTCGGGCGGCGAACCTATGCAGGGCAAGTGTAACGGGTGCGCGGGTGACGAGAAGGGCGTTGTGCCCGCGGCGTGCTCCGCCTTCTGCAACGCCGTGGCCACATTACCTGCAGTCAACGTCGACCTGTTCGCAGTTCTCGCTGAAACATTGATGCCGACGGTGGGACCAGAAGTGATTGGCTGGACTCATCCTCCGGATCCGTATCCTCCAAGAACGACCATCCTGAGTTAAGCGCATCGCTTTTCCGGCGATAGCGCTTTGGTGCGCGCGTGTGACTGCAATGTCGCGCCGCGCGAGCGCTTTTTGGGGCTATGGCTTGAAACCAAGCGCATGGGCCCCTCCGACTTAGGATGCTAATTGATGTCTGCTATTGTCGGTGCCGCGACTTGCCGCCGCTCATTCCTCGTCGGCGCGGCCGGCCTTCTCGTGGCCGGGACGTTCCCGAGGGCGTCGGCGGAAAGTTCGAAACCGCCCGGGCAATTCGCGCTGACTGCTGCCAAAGGCCGAGCTTCGCTCGTCGGCAAGGCCCATCCTGCAACAGGCGTCTGGTGCTATGGCGGCACTATCCCTGGCCCGATCATCCGCGCGCGGCAGGGTGAGCCCATCCGCATTGTCGTCGACAACAACTTAAGCGAGGAGACCACGGTTCACTGGCACGGGATCAGGCTTCCCATTGGCATGGACGGAGTCCCGGGCATTTCTCAGCCGCCGATCGCGCCAGGTCAACGCTTCACCTACGAATTCACGCCGCCTGATGCCGGAACGTTCTGGTATCACCCGCATGCGGACAGCTTGCAGCAGCTCGGGCGCGGCATGGCTGGTGCGTTAATCGTGGACGAGCCAGGGCCGATAGCCGTCGACCGTGATGTCCTCTGGATGCTGACGGACTGGCGGCTCACCGCGGACGCGCAGATCGCTTCGGGCTTTGGCAACAGCATGGACGCGGCGATGTCGGGCCGCGTCGGCAATACCGTGACGGTGAACGGAGCCGTCTCTAAAGAGGAGAGAGTGCGGGCCGGCGAGCGCGTCCGTTTGCGCCTCGTCAACAGCTCCCTTGCGCGCATCATGGCACTGCGCTTCGAGCAGCACCGGCCGCTGATCATTGCGATCGACGGCCAGCCCTGCGATCCGCACGAGCCGGACGGTGGTCGGCTGCTCCTTGGCCCTGCAATGCGCATCGATCTTCTGCTCGACATGCAGGGCAAGCCCGGACGACGCTACAGGGTCATCGATGACTTCTATGACGGCCTCGCGTACTGGGTGACCAAGCTCGCCTACGAAGACAAGCCACCGCTGCGCGCGCATTCCCTCGATCCTCCGCCTGCGCTGCCGCGCAATCCGGTGCCCGAGCCGGACGTAACCACGGCGCAGCGGCAAGAGCTGCGCCTCCAGGGCGGCATGATGGGCGGCGGCGGGATGGCGGGCATGGGCGGCATGTCCGACATGTCGCACGCGGCTTGGGCGATCAACGGCACCTCGATGACCGGCGATGGGCACGCAGGAATGGCACCGCTGCTGACGCTGCAACTCGGGCGCAGCTACCTCTTCACGCTCCGCAACGACACGGCGTGGTGGCATCCGATGCACCTGCATGGTCACAGCTTTCGCGTGCTCAGCCGCAACGGCCGGCCGGTACCGCGTCAGCAATGGGCGGACACTGTGCTCGTTCCACCGAGAGAGACCGTCGATATCGCTTTTGTTGCAGACAATCCCGGTGATTGGATGCTGCACTGTCACGTTACCGATCATCAGGTGTCTGGAATGATGGCGATCCTTCGCATCGTTTGAACCCAATATTGGAAAGGAGAGCTTTGATGAAACGGCGTACTTTCTGCATCGGTTGTTTGCTAGCTGCAATCAGCCCGGCGTTATCTGCCGTCGCGGCCGAACCAATCCGCGCCACCCTTTACAAGAACCCGCAGTGCACGTGCTGCGAGGGTTACGCGACCTATTTGCGCAGCAACGGTTTCGAGGTCGATGTCAGGCCGACCAACGATCTCAATCAGATCAGTCAAAAGGCAGGCGTGCCCGAGAAATATCAGGGCTGCCATACGATGTTCGTCGGTGGCTACGTCGTCGACGGGCATGTGCCGGTGGAAACCGTCCGAAAGCTGCTCTCGGAGCGACCGAAGATTGCCGGGATCACGCTTCCGGGCATGCCGATCGGTTCGCCAGGCATGTACGGCAAGAAGACGCAGCCTTTCGTCATCTATGCAGTGACGAAAGATGGCAAAGCGCCGACGGTTTACGCCGAGGTGTGACCGACCTTCGAAATCGCGACCTACTGACGGGATCAGTTGTCCAGAAACAGACCCAGGAGGTTTAGGCGATTATGAAAAGTGACGTAGGATCGACTTCTGGACGGACCGCTGTATACGCAGCAGCGCTGCTCGTCGCGTTGATGAGTGTGCAGCTCGGCGCCGCCCAAAGCCTTCCGAACAATTTCGTCGTTCACAATTCGCCGCGGCCACTCGCGAACCTTCAATTCGAAGATGACAGCGGGCAGGGTCGAAGCCTGACCGATTTCAAAGGCAAGGTCGTCGTACTGAACATCTGGGCGACCTGGTGCGTGCCATGCCGCCAGGAAATGCCGACCCTCGACCGGCTGCAGGCTGCGCTGAGTGGTCCAAACTTTCAAGTCGTTCCGGTCTCGATCGACCGCGGAGGCGTCGACACAATCCGCAAATTTTACGCCGAGATCGCCGTCCAACAGCTCGGGATATATGTGGACAAATCCGGCCAGGTCTTGCGCGGACTTGGCGCAATCGGCTTGCCGACAACGCTCATCATTGATCGCAGCGGACAGGAAGTTGCCCGCATCGTCGGGCCGGCCGAATGGGATTCGCGTGAGATCGTGCAATTCCTCCGGCCCATCGTCGACCAACCGGCAGGCAATAGAGCGAATGCGAAAACGGACCACGCCCGCGTTGTGGAGGCAGAACGTGACGCACCCGGCGCCCTGCAACGAGGGTTCGCGTGGCTGAAGGCACTTTTCCGCAGGTGAACGGAGCGAGCTATGGTAGCAACAGAAACAACCAGAACAGCAAAGGTCTCCCAACAATGGAGGAGGTCCGACGTTGTCGGACGGCTGCTCGGAAGTCGCCAAGTCCTCGCGATCGCCTCAATTCCGATCGCTGTCGGCGTGGTCGTTATCGCGGCGGCAAACTGGAGTTGGCTGCTAGCCAGCGGAATTGCCTCCATTCTCTTCAGTGTACTGCCATGTGTCGTGATGTGTGGCCTTGGGCTTTGCATATACAAATCTGGCAGCGGCGGGATCGGCGTTGAGCCAATCGGGTCGACAGCAACTGGCGAATCGACGGATTTAACCCGTGTGCCTTCCGGCTCCTCTGCGACGGGCGATCTGAGCTGTTGCTCCTCAGCGCATCACCTCGGTTCCGCGACGGTTCCGACAAGATGCGTCCCTTCAACCACAGGAGAAGAATGATGCGTAAGTCCGCCCGCGCGGCGCTGGGCGCCGCCTTCTTTACCGCCCTTACGTTCTCCGCTGCGGTTTATGCCAACTCCGAATCCCCATCCGGCTCGATGATAGGCGTGGGCATGATGGGCCGCCCAATGGGAAGCGGTGGCATGATGTCACGCATGAGCCGCATGATGGACGGTTGCAACGCCATGATGCAAGGCGGCGCACGCAACGGCCGTCCAAACGAGCAGTGGCGCGACGTACGATCACCCCCCGATCGGGAAAGATGATGGATCGGGCCGACTACTAATCAGCGGGTGCGGTCCAATGAACGATAAATTGTATTGGGCAATTGCCGGCTTATCGGCGCTGATCCTCGCAGCATTCTGCGTTGCAGCTGGGTTATCGTTCCTGTTTTATCCAGAACCGATCGCCATCGAACCGCAAGGAATCACCAGGTTGGGGACGCCCGCCATCGGCGGCCCCTTTACGCTCGTTGCAACCGACGGCCAGACGGTCACCGATCGGACCTACCGGGGCAAATGGCTTCTGATCTACTTCGGTTACACCTCCTGTCCTGACGCTTGCCCGACCGCGCTCAACAGCATGAGCGTCGCGCTGGAACAACTCGGCTCGCGTGCCGACGAGCTTCAGCCCCTCTTCGTCACGATCGACCCTCAGCGCGATTCGCGTGACGTAGTGGCCAACTACCTGACGTCATTCGACTCGCGAATCGTCGGCCTGACCGGGAGTGGGGATCAGATCGCCAGTATGATCAAGACGTACCGCTTGTACGTCTCGCGCGAGAAGCCGGATTCTGACGGAAAGGACTATTCCGTTTCGCATAGTTCTTTCCTCTACCTGATGGACCCGCAAGGAGCTTTCGTGAGCGCGATCCATAGCGAAGCAACGGGCGACGAGATCGCCACCCGGTTGCGCAAGGAAATGGCAATGGCTCGCGCCGACAGATGAGAGAGGCCTGAGATGAGATATTCGGCGAACGCAATCGTTGCGGTTTTTCTTGTGCTTGCACTCGGCGTCGAGGTGCATGCACAGACGTCGGCGGCCGGTGGAGTTGTGATCGAGCAGCCCTGGGCGCGCGCGACCCCCGGAGGGGCCAAGACGGGGGCAGCGTACATGACTGTGAAGAATAGTGGGGTGTCTCCCGATCGTCTCGTAAGTGCAACGACTTCAGTCGCCGACAAGGTCCAGTTTCACGAAGAGAGAGGGGAAAACGGCGTTTCGCGCATGCAGGAAGTGGCCAGCGTGAACGCGGAACCTGGAGCGCAGATCGTGTTCAAACCGGGCGGTATGCACATGATGATGGTGGGGCTCAAGCAGCCGCTGAAGGAAGGACAAACCTTTCAGATGACGTTGCAGTTCGAGAAGGCGGGGAGCATCGCAGTAGCAGTTCCGGTTGGAAAGGTCGGTGCAATGGAGCATGGAAACATGGGCTCAAAAGAGCACGATCACACGATGAAGAAATAGGTTCACGATCTTCGAAGAGATGCCTGATCGGCAGCAGAAGGATAGATGGAGGGTAATATGGCAGACAGACCCTCGGCGCTACGCATGCTGGTGTGGGCTACATTGCCGGTGCTGATGCTCGGTGTTGAGGGCATCCGGTATGCAAAGCTGCCAAATTTGCATCTGGCAAACGCCGCCCTGGCAGCCGACGCGCCGCAGGATGAGTTTGAGCAACGTGTACGAAGCTATCTCGTTGCACATCCAGACGTGATCGCCGAAGCGCTCAACCGCCTGGAGGCCAAGCGAGGCGAGCAAGAGGCGACGGCAGCCAAAGCGGCACTGAAGGCCCACAGCGCCGACGTGTTGCAAGACCCGGACAGTCCGGTCGAAGGAAATCCGAACGGCAATGTCACGCTGGTCGAGTTCTTTGATTACAATTGTCCTTATTGCCGCGCCATGACGCCATTGATCGAGAAAGCTGGAGCTGCCGACCCGGAGCTACGCATCGTCTATAAGGAGTTTCCGATTTTGGGCGCGGGCTCGGTATTTGCGGCCAAGGCGGCGCTCGCGGCCAACAAGCAGGGCAAGTGTCGCCTTCCATCGCGCCCTCTACAAGATACGCGGGCAGATCGATGAGTCCAAAGTGCTCGAAGCCGCTGGGACACTAGGCATCGACGTCGCGCGCATGAAAATTGACATGCGGGATGCCGCGATCGAGGGAATGCTGGAAAGGAACATCAAGCTCGCGGAAGTGCTGCGCATCAACGGAACGCCCGGTTTCGTCGTCGGCGACGAGGTCCGGACCGGCGCAGTAGATTTGAGCAGTCTCCAGGCTCTCATCAGCAAAGGACGAGATGTCCGGCAGAGCGGCAAGTGAGCAGATTGCGTAATGCAACGTGTCCGCTGCTCTCAGCGATCGGATGGTGAGAACCGAGGGAGCGACGGAGATTTGATCAAGATCGATGTGAGCGTAGTGCGGGTGGCGCCAATCAAGAGGAGAAATGACATGAACATGAGAGCGCTTCTTTTGGCGTCAGTTGTTGCCGCCAGTGCCGCGGCGGTCGCGGTCGAGCCCGCAACTGGGCAAGGTATGCGAAGCCAAATGGGGCCTGGCACGATGCAAGGCGGCATGGGCCAGCAGCCGAAGGGCCAAGGAATGACGCAAGGAGGGATGGGCTCGGACGTGATGTGCCCGATGATGCGACCCGGCATGATACAAGGCGGTATGATGGGTACTGAAATGATGGGTTCCGGTATGATGGGTGGCGGGATGAGCGCCTTGTTCGGATCGCGCGTCACACCAGTGATGAATCTGTCAGTCGATAATGTGCGCGGCTACCTCGCCTCGCAACTCGAGCACCTTCACAACGAGCGACTGAAGCTTGGAGGCGTTAACAGTGGAGATGGGACGATCACTGCCGATATCGTCACCGTCGACAATTCGCTCGTGCAACGACTGAAGGTCGATAGGCGTACTGGAGCGATAACCTATGAGAACTGACCTTCGCGCGTTCATGCGGGATCCGAGGTCGGCGATATTCGTGTTCGAGTGCGATGCCGCGACTTCGATGCGCGCCGTCTAAGTGACCAATTTCGGCGGAGCTATGCGACTATACCTGATGACGGCACTTGCGGCAGCGAGCGTCTTGCACGGGGTTGCGGACGCATGGTCCGCCAATCCAGATGTCGGTCGCGGCCGGCGAGTCTTTGGCGCTTGCGCCGTCTGCCATTCGCTCGATCCGAATCGAAGCATGACCGGACCGAGTCTGAGGGGGCTCTGGAACCGCAAAGCGGGAAGCCTGGCGAGCTTCCCGCGCTACTCCGATGCGCTGAAGTCGTCCAATATCGTGTGGAACGACAAGACTCTCGACGAATGGATCAAGGACCCTCAACATCTCGTCCCCGGCAATGAAATGACGTTTCCGGGCCTCAGGGACAATCAGCAGCGGAAAGACCTGTTGGCGTTTCTTGAGCAGGCAACCCAAGCGGGCCACGCCCCGCCGCAAATGGGTGGAATGATGGGAGGCGGCGGCGATGTTGATCTTAAGACCGTGGGGCAAGAGCAGCGCGTACGCGCCGTGACCTATTGCCACGACACCTTCCGTGTGACCACGGCCGATGGCCACACACGCACATTCTGGGAGCGCAATCTGCGGCTCAAGGTCGATGGCAGCAAGGACGGCCCGGAGAGGGGGACGCCAGCACTGATGGGCGCCGGAATGATGGGCGATCGTGCCGACGTGATCTTCGCCACTCCCGACGAAATAAGCGGTTTCATCAAGTCGGAATGTTGATCCACGAAAGCGAGCCGGCACCCAGCGGCCCGCAGACAATTTCAGCGCGTGCTACGCCCTTTCATGCGGAGGCCTATGACGCACCACCCAGAGTTCAACGGCCGCAATTGTTGAGACCGAGAGCCCAACTACCAAGTGAACTTCCATAGCCATCGTGTCGCCGTAGAAGCCGAGAGGCCAAGGGCACAACGCTAACCATAATCCGATAGCAAGCGTGAGCCATTCCTCAGTTTCGAAGAAATCGGAACCTGGAAGGGATGCAAAGAGGTCTCCAATTGAGCCGATTGCGACAATGCTGATCGCGGTCCCCGCTATCCACGATGTGTGCCATCCGAGATCGGACGTGAAGCCAAATATCCATGGCGATAGAAATAGGAATACACCCAGGGCGAGATTGATAAAGTCGACGAAAGCCTCGGTTTTCCTGCTCAGATTGAACATTGCGACCTCCTCATCGGGATCACGCAACGCAATTTTGACGGAAATCATAGTCCCGTTTGTCGAGAGGATTTCAGCGATTTCCCTGCCTTAGTCAATCGCTATCGTTACCGGTTACTGCCGCCGCCTCATATTCCGAACCAGCCGAGAAGATCGGGATCTGTCAGGGTGTATTCCCGAGCGACGAGCGACACCGCATCCAGGCGCGAAATTTCCCAAGAATGGCTGTGCGCTGCACAAATAGATCAAAGGCGAGGTTCTATCGACGTCAGTTTCGATGACCGTCGGTCCGACGATGGCGGCAAGCCGTTAGACAACCAGACCTGATAGCAGCAGTCGCGAGGCGGCGAGTGCTGGCCGCCCATCGCTTCATCTGAGGGGTCAGGATAACAGGCTTCCTGCTCGCAACTTCTTATGTGGTCGGCGCGGCGCTGATCGTTGAGGCCGTCTTCGGAGTGCCAGGTCTGATACGAAGGATTTGTGACGTCCAAATCGAAGAAACCGTGGAGTGCGCCGAACAACAGATATGCAACCGTCAGCCACGTCGCGATCAGGCCAGCCCGGAACGCTGGACAAGGTAGGTGAAGTCCCAAGTTCCGGGCTTGGCCTTCGTCCGGTTTGCCGCTAGGGTTGCGGCGAATCTCGGACGGGAACCCGATAGTGTTGGTACGCTTGAGCAGTGCAGGACGATTGGTTGCGGCGCGGCTGCTCGCGCTCGCCTATCTGTTCTGCGTTCTGGCGCCCGCCCTGTCATTTGCTTGGGCGGACGGTGCTCGCGCGGCACCGTGCGTAACGGAAGACCAGCATGGTATGCGCGTCGTGCATGTCCACGAACACGTGACTGGAGCCGCGCAACACGTGCATCCTGATGGACATTCGCATGATCATTCGGCGTTGGTCGCCGCGTCCGAAGCGGGGTATGGCGCCGGGACTGTCGCGCAGCCCATCTCGCCTGCCGGGGATCACCACAAGTCTGCAGGTGGGCAGTGCTGTGGCATGGTGTGCGTCAGCGCCTTGCCCGCTACTTTGACCGATATCGTCCGGCCGGCCGCGCCACGTTCCGTTTGTGTGTCGGCCAACTACAGGGCTATTGCGGACAACACGCCTCCGCAGCATTACCGTCCTCCCATAGCCTGAGCTGACCGTCAAAACGCGGTGCCGTGCCCTAAATGGGCGCGCGTATCTGTAGTTCATCGTCAGTCCAGGGGAAAAGCATGCGTGCGCAGTGTGGGGCGACATTCGCTGCCGTTCGTTCGGTGGCATTCAAGATCTATCTCAACAAAGCCAACGTTGCGGCAGGGGCGGTTCTGTTGGCGATGGGCGGCGTGGTGTCGGGATGCGCGGTGCCCGTGCACATGGCGCGGGTTGCTTGTCTCGGCGCTTGAGCCGCGCCCCGAAGACGTCATCCTGGATGTTGGTTGCGGCACTGGCACTTTGGCGATCATGATCAAACGTCAATGCCCGCACGCGCGCGTCATCGGGCTCGACCCGGATCCGGCGGTGCTGCGGGTCGCGCATCGGAAAGCGATCCACGCGGGCGTGGCCATCGAGCTGATCGAGGGGAGGGCGGATCGAATTCTTGATGTCGTTCCCAGAGGCGCGTCCAACAAGGTCGTCTCAAGCCTGGTCTTTCATCACTTGCCATTGGCAGCGAAACGAACAGCTCTTAAAGCGATCTTTGCTATCCTGGCGCGCGGCGGCGGGCTCTACGTAGCCGATTACGGATGGCAGCGCACCTGGCTGATGCGCCGGCTCTTTCGCCTGGTGCAGCATCTCGATGGCTTCGAAACGACGCAGCCGAATGCCGATGGCGCCTTACCTGGGCTCATGGCCGAGACGGGGTTTGACGGCGTCATTGAAGCACACGTTGTCCTCACACCGACTGGGTCAATCTCGCTCTATGCCGCCCATCGATCCTGATCTCTCCCCGCTAGACGGCCAAACCGTCGCCACGATGGTCCCGGCTCCGATTCAGGAGGCGATTCCGCCCGCCAAGAAGCGGTCGTTCCTGGGGTTCTTGGGCCCCGGGCTGATCACCGGTGCGGCCGATGATGATCCGAGCGGCATCGCGACCTACAGCCAGGCGGGGGCGCAGTTCGGACTGGGTCTCGCCTGGACCATGCTGTTCACCTTCCCGCTGCTGGCGTGCATCCAAGAGATCAGTGCACGCATCGGCCGAACGACCGGCCAAGGCATCGCGGCGAACCTGCGCGACTTCTATCCGCGCCCGCTGCTGTTTGTCACCGTCGGTCTTTTGATGATTGCCAATACGATCAATCTCGGCGCTGATCTCGGCGCCATGGGCGAAGCGTTGAAGCTTCTGATGGGTGGCGCTGGCCATATCCACGTGATCGCGTTCGGACTATTCTGCGCCTCAATCCAGATCTTCATGCCCTACGGGCAATACGTCAATTTCCTGAAATGGCTGACGCTTGCATTGTTGGCGTATGTCGCGACCCTTCTTGTCATCGAGGTCCCATGGACCGACGTCTTGCTGCGAACACTCGTACCTGCACCGACATTCGAGCGCGACTATCTCATCGGGGTCGTCGCCGTGTTCGGGACGACGATTGCTCCGTACCTCATCTTCTGGCAGGCCGCGGAAGAGGTCGATGAAATAGCACTGCACCCGGAATGCCGGTCACTGATCCTGTCGCCCGCCGCCGCGTCGCGCGAGTTCAGGCGAATCCGGCTCGATACCTATGTCGGGATCGGATTCTCGAATCTCGTCGGCCTGTGCATCATCATCACCACGGCGCTCACATTGCATGCAAGCGGGGTGACCACCATCGAGACCGCGGCCCAGGCGGCCGCGGCGCTGCGGCCGATTGCGGGTCCCTTGGCCTTCATCGCCTTCGCCGCCGGAATCGTCGGTACGGGTCTCCTGGCGGTTCCGGTTCTAGCCGGCTCCTCGGCCTATGCAATCGCGGAATCAATCAATCGTCCGGTCGGTCTCGGCCGCAAACCACGTGAAGCCCTCACGTTTTACAGCATCATCGCCGCCGCGACGCTGATCGGCGTTGCGATTCATTTCAGTCCGATTGATCCGATCAAGGCGCTGTATTGGAGCGCCGTCCTCAACGGCATCCTCTCGGTGCCGATCATGGCGGTCACCATGGTCATTGCCGTGCAGCCGCGCATCATGGGGAGGTTTGTCTTGCCGGCTTACTTGCGTTGGGGCGGTTGGATCTCGACCGCGATCATCGCGAGCATCGTCGTCGCCATGTTGGCGACCATGATCACATGATTCAGTCGGAAACTGCGAACGGGCGCAGCAAGATGGCGGCAAACATCAGCGAACGATCCGAAAGCGCGCCGACCGAAAACTGATCGTCTATCGAGGCCATCGCCATGATGTCCCATGCCCTTACTCATAAAGCCGTGGCGTATCTCGACCGACCGGCGCACGTGCCCTGGTTTCCGGTCCTCGTCGGCTTGTGCGCCTTCCTCGTCACGATCACGCTGACACTTCCGGTCGAGCTATTGGTGGTGGTCAGCGTTCTCATCAAACCTGTGCGCTGGATTGCCATTGGTCTGTTTGCCGCGATCGGCAGTTCGCTGGCTTCCCTCGGCCTCTATCTCGCGTTTCATCACCTCGGTTGGGATCTCCTGATCGAATGGTACCCCGACATCGCGAACTCCAAGCTATGGACCGACTCCACCCGGTGGTTGTCCGAATACGGCGTTATCGCCCTTTTTGTGCTGATGGCCGTGCCGCTGCCCGTCCCGAAGACGCCCGCACTCGCCTTCGTCGCTATTTATCGTATGCCGATTTATGAGGTTATTCTGGCGATCGGCCTCGGCAAGCTCCTGAAATACTCTCTCTATGCGTATGTCGTCTCGCGATTCCCTCGCTGCTTCGTTCGCTGGTATGCTGCAGCGCTGCCAGGCCAGGTGACGGTTGCCGGCGAGGCAGGTACCGCCAGTGAGCCCGTATCGATCGAGAGCGTGCAAGAAATCAAGGTTCGCCGCTGGTGGGTGCGTCGAACGCCGCGGTAATGCCTCTCTCGCGATCAAGCGCCCCTCCAGACCCTGCGTGCGCGGAATGGCTGCCGGAAGGCGCGGACGGGGTGCTGGGGAATGTCTTGCCCTCCATCGTTGCGGTTGGATGGGGAGGCGCGCAGCTTGCCACGCGCTGCGGATGGCAGCATCTGGATCCGAATAAAACGTCCTCTGCCGTTCGCGGATCGGCCGCCGTGCACGGTGCGGGCAAACCTAACCTGTCAGCTCAAATAGGCAGCAACGATGCCTGACAGGACGATGCCGTCGAACGTTCCGGCACCTCCGATGCTGACGACGCCGACCTCGATCTTCTCGACGTCCTTCAGGTGGAGAAGGTCTGCGCCGACCAGCGGGCCGATCACCCCGGCCACGTATGCGACCGGCGGCGCTTGATCAGGCGCGACAAGCACCGCAAGCCCCGCCGCGACAACCGGAGAGACCAACCCGGGTATGGCGATGCCGATGCGCGGCACGGGCCGCGCGATCAGATAGCACACGACGGTGTTTACGACGCTGACAATACCAACTGCAAGGAGTGCCGGTCGCCCCATCGTGCTGAGGTACCAAAGTTCGTAGAGCGCGAGCCCGGTCGGGATCAGACATCCGCCGACGTTTACGGCAATGATAGTGTCCTGCCGGAGGCGCTGCAATCGCGGCCAATAATCCGAAAGCCCGATGATGGACAGTGGGTGATGGACAACCCCTTTCTCCCGACTGATCCGCTTGATCGGGATGTTGACGAATCCGGTCGCGAGCATGCCGAACAGGAGCAGCGACGCGGTCCCGGAGCTGATGTGCAGCTTGATCAGACCGTGGATCACGAGATCGCCAAAAAGCAGCAGCGGGATCAGCGCCAGCGGGAACAGGAAAAGGAAGAAGGAAAGCCAGATCGGGAGTCGCACGCGCGGTCAGCCTCTTCGGGAAGATGTGCGTCGGGCGCTAACCCTTGACGGCAAGCACGGCCGACATCGTCATGAGAAAAGCCCTCGATTACGAACCACAGCCTATCCGCATTCGCATGATGGAATCTTTGATCTGGTTTAAGGAGCGGTGCACCGGATCGTTCTCAAGTCGAAGCATAAGCTCGGCCGACCTACCGCATCCCTGCACGTCGGTCTCCGTGAGGTGGCCACCGTGACGTTGATGTGCATCAAGAGATGTGCGGCTGGTCTTGTTACCTAGAAATCGACCGGAGAATTGCCATGTCGATTACGTGCCACAGGACGGTCATTAGCGCAGCGATCACATTGGCGCTGATTGCGGCATTCTCCGGCGCCGGCGAGGCGGCGGGAGTCGAGTCCGATATCGGCCGCAACTCGGTGTCCGCGGGAGGTGCATACGGCCTCAACCAATGGACGACCGATAACGCCCTTGACAGCCAGATGACGTACTCGGAGTTCATTGCACACGTGGACAAGAACGAGGTGCGTGAAGTCACCATAGCCGGCCAAACGATCGACGGCAGATTGATCGACAAGAAGTGGTTTCGCACAATCGCGCCGAACGATCCCGGCATGGTTGCAAGGCTGATCACCCATGGCGTGCAGGTATCTGCCGCATCGGAAGGCAGTCCTGCATGGGCCGGTATCTTCTTCAATTGGCTTGCGGTGCTCATGCTCGTCGGCATTGTGTATTATCTTGCGGATCAGAAGCAGGGCGGCGCCGGCAAGGCGATGGGCTTCGGCAAGTCGCGCGCCAAGATGCTGACGGAAGCGCACGGCCGCGTCACCTTCGAGGACGTTGCCGGCGTCGACGAGGCCAAGCAGGACCTGCAGGAGATCGTCGAATTCCTGCGCGACCCCGGCAAATTCCAGCGGCTCGGCGGCCGCATCCCGCGCGGCGTGCTGCTGGTCGGCCCTCCCGGCACCGGTAAGACTCTGATCGCGCGTGCGGTCGCGGGCGAAGCCAATGTGCCGTTCTTCACCATTTCCGGCTCCGACTTCGTCGAGATGTTCGTCGGCGTCGGCGCCTCCCGCGTCCGCGACATGTTCGAGCAGGCCAAGAAGAACGCGCCCTGCATCATCTTCATCGATGAAATCGACGCGGTCGGTCGTCACCGTGGCGCCGGTCTCGGCGGCGGCAATGACGAGCGCGAGCAGACGCTGAACCAGCTGCTGGTCGAGATGGACGGCTTCGAGGCGAACGAGGGCGTGATCCTGATCGCCGCGACCAACCGTCCCGACGTACTCGATCCCGCGCTGCTGCGCCCGGGCCGCTTCGACCGCCAGGTCGTGGTGCCGAACCCCGACGTCGTCGGCCGCGAGCAGATCCTGAAAGTTCACGTCCGCAAGGTGCCGCTGGCGCCCGATATCAACCTCAAGACCATCGCGCGCGGCACCCCGGGCTTCTCCGGCGCCGACCTGATGAATCTCGTCAACGAGGCTGCGCTCACCGCCGCGCGTCGCAACAAGCGCATGGTGACCCAGGCCGAGTTCGAGGAGGCCAAGGACAAGGTGATGATGGGCGCGGAGCGCAAGTCGCTCGTCATGACCGAGGAAGAGAAGCTGCTCACGGCCTATCACGAGGGCGGCCACGCCATCGTCGGCCTCAACGTGCCCGCCACCGATCCGATCCACAAGGCGACGATCATTCCGCGCGGTCGCGCGCTCGGTATGGTCATGCAGCTGCCCGAGCGCGACAAGCTGTCGATGTCGCTGGAGCAGATGACCTCGCGGCTTGCCATCATGATGGGCGGCCGTGTCGCCGAAGAGCTGATCTTCGGCCGCGAGAAGGTGACCTCGGGTGCGGCTTCCGACATCGAGCAGGCCACGCGCCTTGCCCGCATGATGGTGACGCGCTGGGGTCTGTCGGAAGAGCTCGGCACCGTTTCCTACGGCGAGAACCAGGACGAGGTGTTTTTGGGCATGTCGGTGTCGCGCATGCAGAACGCGTCCGAAGCCACGGTCCAGAAGATCGACTCCGAGATCAAGCGCCTGGTCGAGGAAGGCTACAAGGAAGCGACCCGCATCCTCACCGAGAAGCGCGCCGACCTCGAGACGCTGGCCAAGGGGCTGCTCGAAGTCGAGACGTTGACTGGCGAGGAGATCATCGACCTCCTGAAGGGCAAGAAGCCGAATCGCGGGTCCGGGCTCGAGCCCGCCACGCCGCGTGCCTCCGCAGTGCCGCCGGCCAGCCATCCGCGTCCGCGCCCGGAACTCGGTGGTCTCGAACCCCAGTTGCAGGCGTAACCGTGGGCTGTGAGCAGTCGAGTCCCCGAGGTATCGATCTATCTTCCGATCTTGAGCGGGGACGGCTCTTGCCGTGCGCGCAGTGCCGCAACGACCACCAAACGCGCCAAGTCTTCGGTGTGGTCAAGGCCCGCCCCGCTGGGCGCGTTGGCAGGCTGTCATAGAGGCCTACAGAAAGATCGTCACAGCAAAGTCATGCTTGGATCGCCATCCATTGACGACGTATGCGTCACGTTCGGCTCTTGGTGTGTTCTTGCACGAGAACCCAAGCCGCCAGCACTGCAACGAGCTCACCCGTAACGACAGAATTCCACCGAAGTATTTCCGGGGCATCCAGATCCAAGACCCACGGGCAGACGAACAGCCAAAGACCCAGCGCCAAATTGATCCACTCCTGCCATGCGCTGAACGCGAGTACCGCAAAGAGCGCAAATAGCGCGATCGCAGCACCGACGATGGCCATAGTCCACATCGCGGCGCTTCCCGGTGGAAGAGCCCCCGTAATTAAATGCCATGGCGCCGCGTTTGCCACTGCATGGCGAAGGAAGGCCGCCGCCGATACGAAGATCCACAATCCGAGACCCACGTTCGCGACGTCTTGCCAGTAGAATTTCCACTCCGATTTCCCCATCCACGCCTCGTTGCCGGCTTGATGCGCCGGCTTTGAAGCGCGGCGCATCCTATTTGGCCACATTGGGAGGGGCACGACTTTAATGCACGTCAAACTTGCTTTCACCGCGATTCACGAACTCACCGTTGGCAGTACGCAAAGAAATCCTCACAACACCCGCGAAATCGCCTGAATGCCCTTCATGCCGCTGCCAAACCGCGCAATCGCGTCCCGATGCTTTTCGAGCTCGCCATAGGGCAGGAAGCGCACCTGCAGATCGGCGACGCGACTGAACGCCGGCCGCCGTAGTTGGATCCGAACCTCGTCCTCGCGCGCGTCCGGCGCTACCAGAAAGAGGCCGTCTGTTGCGTGCAATTCGCTGCTTAAGGCAAGATCGAGCATTCGGACGATTCCGGAGTAGATCGACGTTGTATGCTCAACTTCGAAGGCCGCCGTCACGCGCGTACGATCATGGTCGATCCAGAGAATGTCGATCAGGCGGATCGATTCTGCTCCGGGCGTGCCGTCGATCGAGACCGGCAGGCGGTCGAGGCACCCGGCGCCCAGCATCGCGCCGTTGTATGTGCGGCTTCGGTCATTGGCGGCGACCCACACGTGATAGCCGAGAGCCAGTCCCAGATCCCTGAGCCACGCCTGGACTTCGGTATGCGTCCGGTCGCCCTCTCGGTCGGCGGAGATTGATCCTTCGAATCGCTTGGCGGTCTCACGCGCTTTTGACAGCTCCGCGAGCCAGGCGTCGCGCGCCTCGCCCTCTTCAGCGACCGGCGGGGCGGAGAAACGGTCAATGCCGACATCGAAGAGGAAGCCCGCGATCGCGCCGAGATCGTTCGATAAGAGATCACGGTAGGTCTGGTTCAGTCGCAGCATGCCGGCCCGCATCGCCAGATATTGATCCCAGCGACCGAGCTTTACTTTCGACCCAGTGACGGCATTGAAACCATTGACGATGGCTGTATTGAACGGCGGCATCAGGGTTGGATGCAAGAAGTAGAGAAGGTTGGCGACCGCCGGTCCAAGGCCTTTGATGGCGAGCCTGTCGATCGTTTCGATCCCAATGATGATCTCCTGTTCTGTGCTGCAGCATGAGCAATGGTGCAGCAGGCGGCCGAACGCCCGCTGGTTTTCAGGGCTTTCGTAGATGTCCGGGATTCGAAGCTTGGGCTTCCACAGGAAGGCGTGGTCGGCGCCCTTGAAGATCTGCCGCTGCTCGGCGATCGATCCCACGATCGTCTCGAGCGAGGAGCCCTTATAGACGTTGCCAAATGTTCCTGCCTCGATCTCATCGACGACCTGCGCGATCCCGCGCCGGATCGACCGGAAGTTCTTGAGCCGCTCCTCCCACAGAAACCACGTCCGATAGGTGGATCCTGGATCGTTCCGCCAGCGCTCGATCAAAACACGCAGCAGATCAGGCAAGAGAATCTCCATCCATTTCCATTCTTCTGCCGATATACCAGCAAATATCCAGCAAGTTGTCTCGACAAATTGCATGAGTTCTTGTGGACGCACCTGCAATCGGCGGCCCGAGCCGGCTTATGGGCGCACGGCCATGGAGAAGGGGTCGATCACGATCTGCCGACCGGGGGTGGGTTGCCGATTGCCCAGGGCGCTCGAGCGTGCTCGGCATTGCCTGGCGCAGCGGCCCAAACATCACCGTCACGTGCCGCGGAAGCAATGACGCGAGCCCGATCGATGTCCCTGTCTTGACGGAACTGGTCACGGCAGCCCGCTACATGAGAACGGCATGCCGCGCCTGCCTGAAGTAGCGAGGCCTTCGAGGCTGAGCTATGCGGTGACCCCGTCCGAGGAACGCTCTTAATGGGACCCGGACGCCATGGACGGCCCGTTCCGAATGAATCAACGCAAGCCGCAAGACGCGAGAGCAGATCGGAGATTGTCGGAGGCTACCAGACGCTACAGCTCGCGTCGCGATATAGAAGTGCTCCTCGCGATATCGAGCACGCACCGGTGTTGAGACCCAACCTAGCGATCTGTGCAGCTGACGAAGATATCGAGCGCGGAGCTGACATACGGCAGCATCTTCGTCAGATCCATAGGCGCGCGTTCCATCGTCGCCGGGCCTAAGAACTTCTCGCTTACAATGATCGCGATCTGCCGACCCGCACGATCGTGCCCGCAGCGATTTGCAGCGTGACTCCCAATAACCAACCCAACCCGATAACAATCGACCAAACGTGACGCGCATCGACATCAAAGATGATGTAGTAGACCGATAATAGCGCAGCTACCGGTGCGAGAAATGTTCCGACGGCACTCAATGTTTCGACCGGAGTGGCCTCAGAGCGTCGTGCCGGAAGATCGATTCCCATATAGAAACCGATCGCACCGGATACCATCATGGCAAGTACGAACTCGGTTGAAGACAGGCTTTCGACGCCCGCTTTCGCCAAATGTGCCGCGACAAACAATCCGGAGGACGCTCCCGCCGCGGCGAGACCGGTTCGTGCCATCACTTCGGCAAAGTTTCGTGTTTGAGAACCGATAGCCATCACTAATTTCCTTTTCGATTTACAAACCATGGGCTTTCGAGCAACCCTTGCCTGCTACTGTTGTCTCGTGACCGTAACTCTGGGCCGTTTGATAAGGGGCGCAGCATTACTTATGAATTCGGAACACGAAGCCGGGAGGTTACAAGCCGCGAAGACATTTCTTGGCAATCCCGGTAAGGGATTGGTCACTTGGCGCAACAAGCGACCGGTTCTGTGAGGCACAGTCGGCTACTCATTTGAAAAGTCGTCAACCCGGCGCATATTGCAGATACGTTCTGCGAGTTGTCGCGCAGGCCGCGGAGCTGCGACTGCAGCGGGGCGGATCGAATGACCCGATCGGTCACGTAATCCTAACGTCTTGCTCGGTGCCGCAACGACGGCACGAGCAATAGTGAAGCAGAGGCGCCTTCGAAGAGTTGCTGCGATTGAAGAGAGGACCTTTTGTAGACGTTGCCAAACCCGTTCCAGCCTCGATCTTCGCGACGACGTGCGCAATTCCGCGGCGGACTGAACGAAATTCTTGAGTCGTTCCTCCTGCGGGAACCGTGTCCGATAAGCGACGAGCCGGGATTGTCCGCCGCCGCTCGATCAACACACCGCGGCAGATCAGCTACCGCCCTGAGATGTGCGCCTTCCGGAATGGAAATGGGGGCACGGCATTCGACCCTTCGGCGAAATTGGTTCAAGCGCCGCAGGTGTCCTCCTTGTAGCCGCCGACCTCGAATGCGCCAAGCTAGGTGGCAGTTTCAGCCGTCGACACCGCCTTGGGCAGATCCCCGCCCGCCGCGACACGGACCGTGAACACGAACGGCGAGTCCACCCCGCCGGCGATGATCTCGTTGTCCCCAAGGCGGAGCGGCGCTTCATCGGTGCCGAAGTGGTCGCCGATGGGACGGCCGTTTACGGTCGTCCCGAGGTGGCTGTGCAGGTCGCGTATGAACAAACACCCCTGACGTTGCATGATCGCGAAGTGGTCGCGCGACAGCCGAAGCGGTTCGCGGTCCAGGAGCTGAAGGTCCACCTTGAGCGCCCCCGACGGTTCGTGCGGGAGCGACGCGCGCCCAACCAGATATGGCGTCCTTTCGATCTCGACGACCTCGGCAAGCTGGTGACGCAGCTCGGGTGACGCCGCTGTGAGCGTGATGCCGGACGCGGGCTGGTGAGCGCCCAGTCCGCTGTCTCTCGGAACCGGCGGCCCGCCCGGTTGCTCATCGCTCACGATACGGTCTTCGGCATCGTGCAGGCGTTGACTGAGCCGGACGATAAGATCGCGCGCGGCCTCGGGCGCGCGGACGACCTCCTCGAGGAAGACCGCGACCGGGATGATCTCAGCTTCGACATCAGTCACCGCGCGCGCGGCGACACTGTGCGCAGACCGATGCTCGATCGCGCCCATTTCGCCGATAAACTGGCCGGCGTCCACGACGCCAAGGACGATGGCGGCGGCGTGGCGCTCACGTATGATTTCGATGCGGCCTTTCAGGATCTTCAGCACACAGTCAATCGGATCGCCTTCGCGAAAGAGAAGATCGCCCTGGTGGAAAGACTTTCTGGTCATCGCACGATCACGCGGTTGAGAGTCTTGCTTAAGTCATCGGACCAGAGGCGCATTGACCCAAGTCAAATCAAGCGCCGTCGCCGTCACGAGCGACATCATCGGGCACGCGACGACGCCGTTCACCACCGGCGTTCCAACAGAAGCGCATTGCGCTAATCGGCGCGAACGCGCTCGGACGCCGACAAGTACACGGCCGCGCGGGTGAACAGGGCGAACGCAGGTTCCGGTCCAGCAGCGCAAAGACCTGTACCTTCTTTGCGGGGGCCGAGCGGTCAAAGGCGGCGTTCCACTTAACGTGGATCAAAGAACTTCTGTTCGTGCGCGTGATTTAAGCACCGGTAAGAGCGAAGCGAAAAGGAACTATGCGCGGAAGTGATGGGTTGCGAGGGATTAACACATGCATTCGATGAATGCGTGATCTCAATGCGGCGGGTGTTTATCGATCGAAAAATCCCACTTCCAGGCCCCTGATGAGAGAAGGAAATGGCTAATGTCGCCTACTATCCCGTTAGAGCAGAAGAGGAGCGAAGACCTCGGTAGTGCTAAGGTCGCTCCGCCGATCGCGCTCGCAACTCGCCGAAAGGAAAAGCCTGATTCCGCGGAGCCGGACGGAGACGGGCAGACGGCTGTGCCGCTCAATCCGAGAGATGCATGGACCTATGCAACCGATGTTTGGCAGAGGTCCGTGCTGTTCTGGGACGTGCTGCGCCAGCGTGCCAACATCATGCTGGAGCACGACGAAGCGGGGATGCCACCCGTGCTCACGTTCCAGTACGAAATGTTGCTGGACGCGAGGCGCTTCGAGCGCCCGGCGAATTACGCGCTGTTGCGCATCACGACGATCGGCGAGGCACACGCCGAGGAGTGTGTCGACCGTGACAAGCCGCCCGTCATCGTCATCGATCCGCGCGCTGGCCATGGCCCCGGCATTGGCGGGTTCAAGCGCGAATCCGAGGTGGGGATTGCCTTGCGCGAGGGCTTTCCGGTCTATTTCGTGAGTTTCTTTCCCGCGCCGAGCCCGCATCAACGGCTTGTTGATGTCCTGCACGCCCTGCGGCGGTTCGTCGACGAGGTCATGGCGCGGCATCCGGGCAAGACCCCGGTCCTTTACGGCAACTGCCAGGCTGGCTGGGCGGCCATGCTGGTGGCGATCCACTGCGAAGGCCCGGTCGGGAGCATCGTCCTCAATGGTTCGCCGCTGTCGTACTGGGCGGGCCAGTCCGGCGCCAACCCGATGCGGCTCGCCGGCGGTCTGCTCGGCGGCAGCTGGTTGACGAATTTCGTAGGCGATCTCGGCGACGGCCGGTTCGACGGCGCCTGGCTCATTCAGAATTTCGAGACCTTGAAGCCCGAGGCCGCCATCTGGGACAAATATGCCAATCTCTTCCTCGACGTCGACCGGGAAGAAGAGCGCTTCCTCGAGTTCGAGCGCTGGTGGAACGCCTGGTACAGCTTCAGCCGCGAGGAAATGGTCGAGATCGTCGATCATCTCTTCATCGGCAACGAGCTCGAGCAGGGCACGCTCAATCTTGGCGACGAGGTCAAGATCGATCTGCGCAATTTGAAGAGCCCGCTCGTGATCTTCGCCTCCTATGGCGACAACATCACCCCGCCGCATCAGGCGTTGGCTTGGCTCAAGCCCGTCTACAAAACAACAGCCGCCCTCAAAGAGGCCGGACAGCGCATCGTCTACCTGATCAATCCGCATGTCGGGCACCTCGGCATCTTCGTCTCGGCCTCGGTCGCCCGCTTCGAGCACCGTGCCATCCTGGAGAGCCTCAGCGACGTGGAAGCGCTTCCGCCGGGGCTCTACGAGATGAAGATCTCCAACCCCACCGGCAATCCCGACTGTCATAAGCCCCAGTACAGTGTTGCGTTCGAGGAGCGCCGCGTCGAGGATCTGTTATTCGACTATCCGCGCAAGGCCTTCGAAAAGGTCCATCAGGTCTCGGACGCCAACGAGGCGCTCTATCGAACCTTCGTGAGCCCCTGGGTCCAGGCGGCCGCCACGCCATGGACGGCGGCAATGCTGAAATGGCTGCATCCGATGCGCACCAGCCGCTATCTCGTGTCGGAGAAGTTCTTGCCGGGGATGCATGTCGTCGCCGCGCTGGCCAAACAGGTGCGCAAGAATCGCGTCAGCGTTCCTGACACCGACCCGCTGCGCGAGGCGGAGAGGGCATTCAGCAAGCAGGTAACGAAGGCCATCGAGACCGCCCGTCAGGCGCGCGACGACATTGAGGAGGAGGCCTTCCAACGCATCTACGGCTAGCCGCGTCTGCGAAGATGAGCCCAACGCCCGGCCGAGCACGTCCAAAGCGGGAAGGAATAGCATGGTCGATTCAATGCCGCGTCACCCGGAAACGAGCCGGCCCGCCAGCGCCACGCGATCCTGTATCCTGGTGCTCAACGCAGGCTCGTCGAGCGTGAAGTTCGCGTTGTTTTCCACTGACCAAAGACCGTTGCGCCATCTTTCTGGCGCGGTCGATGGCATCGGCCACGATCAGGGACGCTTCCATGCAAAGGACGAAACAGGTGGCGTCTGGGTCGACGAAAAACAGCGTGTCTCCAATCAGGAGGAGGCGATCGAACTGGTGTTATCCTCGGTGGAGCAGCGGGGCATCGGCTGGACGATCATAGCCGTCGGCCACCGCATCGTCCACGGCGGCCCCGATTGCGATTGTCCGAAATTGGTGACGCCCGAACTCGAGGCATGGCTCCAGAAGCTAGTTCCGCTCGCGCCATTACACATGCCGCACAACCTCGCCGGCGTTGCGTCGGTTCGAACCCGGCGGCCGCATCTGCCGCAGGTCGCCTGCTTCGACACCGCGTTTCATGAGACGTTGCCGAAGCTTTCGCGCATGACGGGTCTGCCCCGCGACATCGCCGGCCGCGACATCCGCCGCTACGGCTTTCACGGGCTCTCCTACGAGTTCATCGTGGACGAGCTCCGGCGCACCCATGGCGCCGCCGTCGATAATGAACGCGTGATCGTGGCGCACTTGGGCAACGGCGCCTCGATGGCGGCAATCAAGCGCGGCCGCAGCGTCGAGACGACCATGGGCTTCAGCACGCTCGCAGGCTTGCCAATGGGCACGCGCAGCGGCGATCTCGACCCCGGAATCGTGCTCTACCTTATCCTCGAGAAGGGCCTCTCGGCTGAAGTGGTCCAGCATGTGCTCTACGAGCGGTCGGGTCTGTTAGGAATTTCGGGAGCAAGCTCCGATATGCAGGAACTCCTCAGTCAAGCGGACCGCCCGCACGTTGCCGAAGCGATCGATTATTTCTGCGCGCGGGCGCGTGCCTATATCGGCTCGCTCGCCACACCCCTTGGCGGTCTCGACCGCCTCGTCTTTACCGGCGGCATCGGCGCCAACGCACCGGAGATACGAGCCCGCATCTGCGAAGGGCTTGAGTTTCTTAGCATTGACCTCGACCCGGCTCGCAACCGTACGGGACAAGGGACAATATCCCGCGATGGGACCCCTGTCACTGTCGAGGCCATTCCGACCGATGAGGAACTCATGATCGCCCAGCACACGCTGGCGCTCATCCCGCTATCGGCCGAAGCCCGGAGGGCCTGAACGATGACAGGCGGAATGCGTATGCAAGGCTTGATCGAGCAAGCCAAAACCAAAGGGCCGATCCGGCTCGCCGTCGTCGGCGCCGGTCAGGGCCTAGTCCTCGACGGCCTGCGACAAGCGAAATCCCTCGGCCTGGTCGAGCCCTGCCTGATCGGTAGTGCGCAAGCGATTGCGGCGCTCGCCAAGCAACATGGCTGGGATCCGAACGCCGTTTGCATCGCCGCGGTCAGCGGCGACTCCGCTGCGGCGGAGACGGCCGCTCGGCTCGCCCATGAGGGCCGCATCGACGCGATCATGAAGGGCCATATTCATACCGACGTCCTCATGCGCGCTCTGCTCCACGAGGCAGGCGGTCTGCGCGTCGCCGGCCGCCGCGCCAGCCATGTCTTTGTCGTCGAGGTTCCGACCTATCCGAAACTCCTGTGCATTACCGATGCGGCCGTCAACATCGCGCCCGATCTCAATGCCAAGGCCCAGATCCTGCAGAATGCGGCAGAGGTCGCGCGCTCAATCGGGGTCGAAACGCCAAAAGCCGCGGTTCTCTCCGCCGTCGAGACGGTCAATCCCGCCATCGCTTCGACGCTGGATGCTGCCGCTCTCACGGTGATGGCGCGCCGCGGCCAGATTTCCGGAGTGCTGGTCGACGGACCGCTCGCCTTCGACAACGCAATTTCGGCGGTCGCCGCGCAAGAGAAGGGGATCGCCTCCGAGGTGGCGGGCGATGCCGATATTGTCCTCGTCCCGGACCTCGTCTCCGGCAACATGCTCGCGAAGAACCTCGAGTATCTGGCAAGCGCGACGCTGGCGGGGGTCGTCGTTGGCTTGACGGTGCCGGTGATCCTGACCTCGCGTGCCGATCCCGTACCGGCCCGTGTGGCCTCAATCGCGTTGGCGGTGCTGCTCCACGAGAGCGCCGCCCTGAAATCTCCCATGTGGCCTGCCGAAGCCGAACCGACGGTTCACGCCGCGCCGCAGCCGGAGACTGCCTGCTGTCCGCTCCCCGCGTAACGAACTGGAGCACAAGAGCCCCGTCATGGAAATCGTCGATCTTAGGGGACGCAAAGGCCTGGTCGTTGGCATTGCCAACGAGCACAGCCTGGCCTGGGCCGCCGCGCAGCACTTCCGGAGTGCCGGCGCCGAGCTCGCCGTCACCTATCGCAACGACAAGGCCAGGCCCTATGTCGAGCCGCTAGCGCGGACCGTCGAGGCGCCGATCTTCCTCCCCTGCAATGTCGCGACTGCGGGTCAGATCGAGGCCGTGTTCGCCACCATCAAGGACACCTGGGGCCGACTGGACTTCCTGTTTCATGCAGTCGCCTGGGCCCGCAAGGATGCCCTTCTCGGCCGCCTGACCGATTGCTCCGCAGAACGCTTCGCGGAGTCGATGCTCGTGTCCTGCCACTCGTTCATCCGCATGGCGCAGCTGGCGGAGCCGCTGATGGACAAGGGTGGGAGCCTGATGACGCTAAGCTTCTACGGCGCCGAGAAGGTCGTCGACCACTACAACGTGATGGGCCCTGTCAAAGCTGCGTTGGAGGCGTCAGTGCGCTATCTCGCCCACGAGCTCGGGCCCAAACGAATCCGCGTCAACGCGATTTCCGCTGGCGCCGTTGCGACGCGTGCGGCCTCCGGCATCGAACATTTCGATGAGCTCTTGAACGAGACCGCTCGTAAGGCACCGCTACGCCGCACGGTCGAGTCCGACGAAGTCGGCCGGACAGCGCTCTTGATCGCCAGCGACTATACGACAGCCATCACCGGCGAGGTGCTGCACGTCGACGGCGGTTTCCATATCGAAGGCATGGTGTTCCACTGAGGAGCGAACGGCAATGGCAATGCAAGTTACCGATCCCGTCTGCGACATGACGATCGACAGTGAACAGGCTGCTGCACGCGAGGTCTGGAAAGGGCAAACCTACTATTTCTGTTCCAAATCGTGCCAGGAAAAATTCCGGGCAGCCCCTGACCGGTACGTCAAGAAGGCGGACGATCCGGGTGCTCACGGCTCGCACAACCGCTGAGGATCGCGGACCGAGTACGCCGAAGTGGATCAGCGCGCGCCCGATTGACGCATGGCCAACGACTGTGCGGCCGGCAACCGCGCAGGGCCTGATTCCTCCCGTGTCGCTGACCCGATACGAGTCCGGCGAGGATCGAATTGATGTGGGTTAAAGACCTGCTCCACGAGGTCGCCTAGTGAAGTGCGATGCTATCGTGCCGGCAATTCCGCAGGCCGGTGACCAATAAGGAGTAGACAATGTCCGCAAAACCCACGACCGACCCGAAAGTTCCGACCAGTGCCACCAGCGCTGCCAAGCACGGTTGCTGCGGAAGTGAGGCCGCGGCCCAGTCCCAAATCGACGCCACGACCGATCACGAGCATCGCGAGCACGCGGTGCCGTCCAAGGCCGCCGAGTCCTCCTGCTGCTGCGGAGGCAAAGACGGTCGAACTGCGACCTGAAGTTCGCAGCGCCGGTCGTGGTGACGCTATTAAGAGTGTGAGGAGCGAGAAATGAAAACAGCCACTCTTGATGTGGGCGGCATGTTGTCGATGCTCGACTACCAAGGCGTCGAGAAGCAGCTTGGCCGGATCGCCGGCGTCCGGCGCGCGACCGCCAGCATCGCCTCGAACAGCGCGACGGTCGAGTATGACGAGACCGTCACCAGCTTGGCGGCGCTCAAGGACAAGATCAACGAGTGCGGCTTCCACTGCACCGGCGAGATCGTCCCCAAGCACGTCTGCGAACCACATGCTGGGCATGCCCAGGGCATCCACGCCGGTCGTGGGGCAGCGATGAAGCCGGCTGAATCGAAGCCTGGCGCACCGGCGGTGCAGGTAGCTCACGCGCACCATGTTCATACCGCGCATGCGCCGGCGGGAGCGCCCACTGCGGTAGCGCCGGCCATGCCGATGTCGCATGACATGGCGCACGAGATGGGCCACGGCGCCGGCATGGATATGGGGGATATGGTGCGCGACATGCGCAACCGTTTCTGGATCAGCCTGGTCTTCACTATACCGATCTTCGTCCTCCAGCCGATGGGCATGGACTTCATCCGTGTGAAGCCCCCCTTTGGGCTCGATCTCAATTTCGTGCTGTTTTTGCTGGCGAGCGCCGCCATCCTCTACCCAGTCTGGCCGTTCGTCGTTGCTGCCGTCCGAGCGCTGCGCAACGGCATTCTCAACATGGCCGTGCTGGTCATCCTCAGCGTCGGCACCGGTTATCTTTTCAGCGTCGGCGCTACCTTCTTTTTCAAGGGCGAGCAGTTTTACGAGGCTGCGGCCATTCTTCTTGTGTTCATCCTGCTCGGCCATTGGCTGGAGATGCGGGCGAGGGCCGGGGCGTCGGAAGCCATCCGTGCGCTGATGGACCTCGCGCCGCCGACAGCGATGGTTCTGCGCGACGGCCGCGAGGTCGAGGTCCCCACCGCCGAGGTTCTCGCAGGCGATACCGTTGTGATCCGTCCCGGCAACAAGATTCCGGTCGATGGCACGATCGTCGACGGCACGTCGCAGGTCGATGAATCAATGCTGACCGGCGAATCGATGCCGGTCGGCAAGAAACCCGGCGACACGGTGATTGGGGCGACGATCAACAAGAGCGGCACCTTCCGCTACACCGCCACCAAGGTCGGAGCGGATACGGCGTTGGCGCAGATCGTCAAGCTGGTGCAGGAGGCGCAGAACTCCAAGGCGCCGGCGCAGTTGCTCGCCGATCGCGCCTCGCAATGGCTTGTCCTCGCGGCAGCAGTGGTTGGCGTGCTCACCTTTGTCGCCTGGTTTTGGTGGCTGGGACAGCCTCTGCTGTTCGCGATGACGCTGATGATTACGGTGTTCGTCATTGCCTGTCCGGACGCGCTGGGCCTCGCTACGCCGATGGCCGTGATGGTCGGCACGGGGCTCGGCGCGATGAATGGAATTTTGTTCAAGAATGCCGGAGCCCTGGAGGATGCGACGAAGCTCGACGTCGTCGTCATGGACAAGACCGGAACGCTGACATTGGGCCAGCCGCAGGTGGTAGACGTCGTAACCGGCAAAGGCCAGACCCAAGAAAGGGTGCTGACGACGGCGGCGGCGGTCGAGCAGGGATCCGACCACCCCCTTGCCCAGGCCATCGTGCGACGCACGGAAGGTCTCGTCATTCCGGTGCAGAAGGGCTTCGAAAACATCGAGGGTATGGGCGCGCGCGCCGAGATCGACGGTGAGCCCGTATTTCTCGGCAATCGCCGTCTGATGGATGCGCAGAAACTGGACCTTAGCGAGTTATCGCCGGACGCGCAGCGGCTGCAAGGTGCCGGCCGCACGGTGGTCCATGTGGCGCGCGCCGGCAAAGTGATCGGGCTCATCGCCATTGCCGATGCGCCGCGGCCGAACGCGGCAGCCGCCGTTGCCAAGCTGCGCGAGCGTGGGGTGCAGGTCGCCATGCTCACTGGCGACAACGCCGGTACTGCCCAGCGCATTGCCCAGGAACTCGGCGTCGAGATCGTGCTGGCGGACGTGCTGCCCGGACAGAAAGCCGCCAAGATCAAGGAGTTGCAAGGTCAGGGCAAGAAGGTCGGAATGGTTGGAGACGGCGTCAACGATGCCCCGGCGCTCACCCAGGCGGATGTCGGCTTCGCGATCGGTGCGGGCACGGACGTCGCCATCGATAGCGCCGACGTGGTGCTGATGAAAAGCGATCCCTACGACGTCGTTGGCGCGATCGAGCTGTCGCGGGCAACTCTGCGCAAGATGCACCAGAACCTGTGGTGGGCGGTCGGGTATAATGTGATCGCGTTCCCACTCGCGGCGGGTGTGCTCTATCCCTTCACGCTCAGTCCCGAGATCGCTGCCCTTGCCATGTCCGGCAGCTCCGCAATCGTCGCCATCAATGCGCTGATGCTCAAGCGCACCAAGCTCGCCGGTATCACACGGCGCAGCACGCTCCAGCCGACGTTGCGCCCAGCTCACGCGGCGAGCTGATCGGGGAGGTTCGGTTGCAGAGCCTGACTTGGTACGCGCTCTCCGCTGTGCTGCTCGCAATGTTCGCGATCACCGTCGGCTATGGTATCGTGCTGCCGATCCTGCCGTTCCTGATTGAGCGCCTCGCCGGCACAACGGACGCCACTACCCAATCGTGGCATACCGGCCTGCTGACGGGAACCTATATCCTTGCCATTTTCCTGTTCGCTCCCTTATGGGGGAAGCTATCGGACCGGTGGGAGCGGCGGCCGGTGCTTCTTCTGGGACTCGCAGGCTTCGCCGCGACAGTAGCGCTATTCTCGTTCGCCGAGAGCCTGCCGCTGCTCTACCTCGACCGCTTCCTCGGCGGCGTTTTCGCGGCCGCGATTACACCGGTTGCCTACGCGCTCGTCGGCGATTATGCGCCGTCGAAGGAATGGCGGGCCCACCGCTTCGCCTTGATCAATGTCGCGGGCACGGCGGGGTTCTTTGTTGGGCCGCTGCTGGGAGGCCTCGTCTTGCGTGCAGGGCGCGAACTCTTCGTCGGAACGCCGGAGGGCGCCTTTTCTACGCCGCTCCTTGCGGCATCCAGCCTCGCGGTTCTGGCCGCGTTGGCGGTCTGGGGTCTCGTACCGCGTACCGCGCGGCACGAGGCAAGTCAGCTGTCCTCGACCGAAAAGCGACGCAACCAGCCGGTCATGGTACGTCTATGGGGCATCGCGTTCGTGACGGCTGTAGCCATCGGCGCATTCGAGGTCGGACTATCGTTACGCGGCAAGCAAATCCTTGGGATGGATGCCTCTCGCATCGGCATGATGTTTGCCGAGTGCAGTCTTGTGATGTTCGTCGTTCAGGCGCTTGTATTTTCGCCGCTCATCAAGCCAGAGGTCACGCGCTGGTTTGTTACGCCAGGACTTGCCATCCTGGCGATCGGTCTGGTGGTCGTTCCGTTTACCAGTACCTCCATCACGATGAGCATCGCCGTGGTATTGGTCGCCGCAAGCGCCGGCATCCTGTCGCCAATCGTCACTTACTGGATATCGCTTGGCGCCGGCGAGACGCAAGGCGCGGATCTCGGGCGTGCCACTGCGGCGGCAAGCCTCGGACAGGCTATCGGTTCCGCCGCCGGCGGCCTCTTGTTCGACCTTCCAATCCTGCCTGGTGCTGCTTTCACCGTCACCGCGATCGTTGTCCTGGCGGGTCTCGGTGCGAGTGTGGGGCTGCCCCAGCTTGTGATGTCGCCTCAGACAGCGGTCCGACCGAAGGTTGCCGAGCCGCCCTGCGCATTGCGCGGGCCTTGATGCATGTGCGACATGCGGTCTGGCTGTGCAGAATAGCAAAGCTCGGCCGGTGTCTCCAACACGCCGCGCGTGCCCTCAATCGCTCCCGGGGCTGTAACCAACCGCCGGTTTCGTGCGAATAATAGAGATAGTGGACATGATAGCGAACGAGGCCGAGCTTAAAGCGCTCATGCTGGCGAGCCTTAACGGCGATGCGGCCGCGCATCGAAGCCTGCTGAACCAGCTGAGCGGTCGTTTGCGGGCTTATTACAGGGGCAAGCTTTCGCGCCTGGGGCGCGGCGCGACCGAGGCGGAGGATCTGGTGCAGGAGGCGTTGATTGCAATCCATACGCGGCGGCACACCTATGATCCGTCGGAGCCGCTGACGCCCTGGGTGCATGCCATCGCGCGTTACAAGCTCATCGATCACCTCCGCCAAACCCGGGCTTCAATGGCGGATGCTCCGATCGATGAAGCCGACGAGGTGCTGGCGCAAGACGATCATATTGGCGTGGAAAGTGCGTACGACATTCACAGGCTCTTGAACCAACTGCCGGAGAAGATGCGGCGCGCAATCCAGGCCGTGAAGCTTGATGGACTGAGTGTCGGCGAGACGGCGACCCGGTACGGTGTGACGGAATCGGCCGTCAAGGTCAGTGTGCATCGGGGGCTCAAGGCACTGGCCGCCTCGATCGCGCGGGAGAAGAAGGCATGAAGACGGATGACTTGATCGCCATGCTCAGCACAAATGTGGAGCAGGTCAACCGTCGACGGCTCGTGCAAATAGTCGCCGCGGCCATCGCGATCGGCGCCGCGCTGGTTATCGCTGCGGTGTTCGTCGTCCTTGGCATCCGTCCGGACCTGATGAAGACAGGTGCGCTTGCGTTCCTGTTCTTGAAGCTCGTCTTTACACTAACGGTCCTTGTCCCGGCGTCGGTGTTCTTGATCAGGCTTGCCCGGCCGGGTGGGGAGCGCAAAGCGCGTGTCGCCCTGCTCGTGCTGCCATTCGTTGGCATTATTGTTCTTGCCGCGGTCAGCCTTGCATTCACGCCGAGTTCGCATTGGGCGACGGTCGCCCTGGGGGACCAGTGGATCGAATGCCTCCTCTCCATTCCGATCATTGCCATCGTGCCGTTTGCCGTGATCGTCTGGGCCGTGCGGCAGACGGCCCCCACTGACCTGACCCGGGCGGGAGCTCTCGCTGGTCTGGTCGCCGGGACTGTCAGCGCCATCGGCTACGCACTTCATTGCACCGACGACAGTCTGCCGTTCATTGCGCTTTGGTACGGAGGCACCATTGCGCTGTGTACCTTTGCCGGCGCCAAACTGGGGCCACGGCTCCTGCGCTGGTAGGCGAGCTCGGCTCGGTCGATCCGAAAGTGCTCATTGTAAGGGGAAACGTCGGTCGACGTCTTGACCATGTTTCGTCAGACCAACCGCATCAATTGAGCTTCACATTACATCCATCATCACGCCGCGCACCCTGTAACCGACTAGCGGCTTTCTCCGAACTCATAAGTAGGCGCCAATCAAAGCGCTCTTTGAGATAGCGCAATCACGCGCAACGGGAGAAATACAATGCCGGGATCGAAAACGGGTATCGTTCTTGCTCTTGCGTTTGCAATGGCGGGTACTGCGCCGACTTTTGCCGGGACCAATGGGACCGATTATCTCAACTACACGGGTGCGGCACGGCGCGGTCAGTCGAGCCTGCAGGCGCCGCAGCTGCGTGCCGAGCGGCAGGAAGCGTGGGCGAACGCTCGAGCGGCGCTGCCCCGCACGGCACCTGAAGCAGGCGACAGGCCGACCCCGCATCGTTACTACGGCGGTCCGAAATCGATGCATTGACTCCGCGATATGCAGAAGCGGCTGAAACGATGCCGTGTCCCTCGATTTGGAAGCACGGCGTCGCCGCCGATTTCGCTGGGTTTTCTCGCCGTCCAGGATCGCTCAAGACGCGGTCACGGCGAAGCCAGCAAGATCGATGAAAGTTGCGGGAAAACCAGGTTGGCGTCGCCACATACCGGTCGCTTTGGCGAATGGAAGGTTAACAGGGAATCACGAAGGCAGGACTGATTTGCCGTGCGTTGGCCGGAGGTTGCGCCAGATCAACGACATGCTCCCTCTATTGATGGTTAGTGGCAAAGGAGCTTGACGACTTGACCGGCGCATCCGATATGGACGGCAGGTGGATAGAACGAATGCGGTTTGTTCGGACCATTTTGGCGCTGATAATCGCCCTGTCGGTGGCAATGCTGCCGGTGGCCGGGGCGGCCGCGCCGTTGCCCCGCACGCAAGCAACGACCGACAAGATCACCGTCCACTCGCACTCAATGTCCGAAATGGCTGAAGCGATGGAGTGTTGTGCGGACCAGGCGACCTCGCCCGGCGTGCGGCCTTGCGATCAGGCCAAAGGTCATTGCGATCCAATGGCGTTCTGTGCCGCCCAGTCGGTAAGCCTTGCAGATGCGGCCATCTTTCGGTTTGACCCTCCGAGGCTCGCGGGAAATGCACTTCCTGTGCCAGGTGATCAGGTCGTGTCTTTGCACGCCGGCAATCCACCCTTCCGACCTCCTCGCGTCTGATCGTCTCCCAAAACGCTGCCACCGCAAGAGCGCTGTTGCTCGCGCGGGATGACCGTTGCCGCGCGTCTTCGGCTGTCGCGAAGCCGTGGCTGAGATCAGATTACCAGGAGAAAGACCAATGATTTTGAAGTTCACGCGCGTTGCGGCGCTCGCCGCAACCATGAATCTTGCCGGGTCCGCAGTTTTCGCTGCGGCGAGCGATTACGCCTTCGAGCCAGTCAGTGCGGAGATGAAGAAGGGCGATGACCTCACGGTCGCGGTACGCCTGACCAACAAGGTGACGGGAAAGCCGGTGGCCGATGCAGTGATCGTCCGCACCCGCGTCGACATGGCGCCGGACGGAATGGCCGAGATGGAATCGCAAGTTGCCCCGCTGCCCGCACCGGAGCCGGGCATCTACGCCTTCAAGACCGACTTGCCGATGGCCGGGCGCTATCAGCTCAGCCTCTCCGCCAAGGTGCAGGGCGAGCCGGAGACCGTGACCGGCAAGGTCGTGATCAAGGCAAACAAGTGAGGCCTTGCCGACGATTCGACCACGAGTCGTCAGCGGATCGCGTCTTCTCCTCCACCCTGGCTCGAACGCTCTGAGCGCCGCCATCATGGTGATACGATGAACAAGAAGTTCGGAATTCTAGGAAAGTTTGCGCTGCTTATTGGACTGAGTGTCGCCAGCTATTGGTCGGCGCAACAGCCGCTGTTGTCGGAACTCTTGGACGCGGTGAGAACGGCCGGCGCTGCCGAGCGCACTGTGCTTTACTACCGCGATCCGAGCGGCTTACCGTTCTGGTCGGTGGTTCCCAAGAAAGATAACCAAGACCGCGACTACCTGCCGGTTTATGCCGACGAAGAGCCGTCGTTTGACCAGCCTACGTCGAAGCTGCGAGCAGCGGAGCCAGGGCGCAAGGTTCTCTATTATCGGAATCCAATGGGACTTCCGGACACCTCGCCGGTGCCGAAGAAGGATCCGATGGGAATGAATTATGTTCCCGTTTACGAAGGCGACGAGCCCGACGACGGTTCGGTCAAGCTTTCGCCGGGTAAGATCCAGCGCACCGGTGTGAAGTCGGAACCGGCCGAGCGGCGCGTGATCCACACTTTGGTGAGGGCGCCCGGCACCATTCAGCTCGACGAACGTCGCATCTCCGTTATCGCGATGCGGGCCGAAAGCTATGTGCAAAAGGTCGCCGATGTCACTACGGGGGCGCGGGTCGCGGCAGGGCAGCCGCTGATGGAGATCTACAGTCCCGCCGTCGCAGCCGCCGCGGCGGAATATCTCTCGACCATCAACTCAAAGACGACAGGGGGAATCGAAGAGTACGGCCGCGGTTCGAGACAGCGGCTGATGAATCTAGACGTTCCGGAGCCGATCATCGTTGCGATGGAGAAGACCCATTCCTTCCCCATCGCCGTACAATGGTCCGCTCCGCGCCACGGCGTCGTGCTCGAACGCAACGCCGTCGAGGGTATGCGCGCGCAGCCTGGCGACGTGCTGTTTCGCATCGCCGACACCTCCGTCGTGTGGGCATTGGTCGACGTAGCGGAGCGCGATCTCGGCGGCGTCGCAGTTGGTCAACCCGTTACGGTGCGCGCCCGCAGCTTTCCCGGCCGCGCGTTCAGCGGAAAGATCAGTGTGACCTATCCGCAGGTCAATCGGGAGACGCGAACCGCGCGGGTTCGGATCGAACTGACAAACGCGGATCTTAGCTTGCTTCCGGACATGTATGTTGACGCCGAGATCGAGACCGGCAGCGGGGCGGCGGTCGTCGCCGTGCCCGACAGCTCTGTGCTCGATACGGGCACCCGGCAGGCCGTTCTGGTCGACAAGGGCGAGGGCCGCTTTGAACCGCGCCCGGTCAAGCTCGGACGCCGCGGCGATGGCTTTGTCGAGGTGAGGGATGGGTTGAGCGAGGGCGAGCCGGTCGTGACGTCCGCCAACTTCCTGATCGATGCCGAGAGCAACCTAAAGGCTGCGTTGAAGAGCTTTGCGGAGGCTGGCAGCCCGCAGGAAAAGGTGGCGTCGAGCGGAATGAAAGACACGGGGGAGCAGCAATGATCGCCCGCGTCATCGCCTGGTCGGCTCGCAATCTGCTGCTGGTGCTGTTCGGCACCGGCTTTGCTGCGGCAGCCGGCATCTACGCGCTCGTGCATCTGCCGCTCGACGCGATCCCCGATCTCTCCGACACGCAGGTAATCGTCTATACCGAGTATCCGGGGCAGGCGCCGCAGGTGATCGAGGATCAGGTCACCTATCCGCTGACGACGGCGATGCTGACCGTCCCGAAATCGAAGGTCGTGCGGGCCTTCTCGTTCTTCGGTGTCTCCTTCGTCTATGTGATCTTCGAGGACGGCACCGATATCTACTGGGCGCGCTCGCGCGTGTTGGAATTCCTCAACAGCGCCGCCTCGCGGCTGCCTGCGGGGGTCACGCCGACCATCGGACCGGACGCGACCGGCGTCGGATGGGTGTACCAATACGCCGTGATATCAAAGGAATTGAACCTGGCGGACACCCGCACCATCCAGGACTGGAATCTGAAATTTGCACTCGCCAAGGCCGAAGGCGTCGCCGAAGTCGCCAGCATCGGCGGCTTCGTCAAGCAGTACAACGTGATCCTTGATCCGCAGCGTATGCGCGATCGCGGCATCACCCTGCAGCGGATGCGCGAGGCGATTCGCGCCAGCAACACCGACGTCGGGGGCCGCACGGTCGAACTGTCGGAATTCGAATATGTCATCCGCGGCAAAGGTTACCTCAAGAGCATCAACGATCTCGGCAACATCGTGCTCAAGACCAATAACGGTACGCCGGTCTTGCTGCGCGACGTCGCCCGGGTCGAGCTCGGGCCCGATGAACGGCGCGGCATCACCGAGCTGAACGGCGAGGGTGAGGTCGCGAGCGGCATCGTGCTGCAGCGTTTCGGCGTCAACGCATTGAACGTCATCGAAAACGTCAAGACGCGTTTCAAGGAAATCGCGAGTAGCCTGCCGAAGTCCGTGGAAATCGTGCCGGTCTATGATCGCTCGAACTTGATCAAGGCGGCGATCGACACGCTCAAGCACACGCTGTTTGAGGAAAGCATTGTCGTTGCCCTCGTCTGCGTGGCGTTCCTTCTGCACGTGCGCAGCGCGCTGGTTGCGATCCTGATGCTGCCGGTCGGCGTGCTGATGGCTTTCGGGGCCATGAAGCTGCTCGGACTGGGATCGAACATCATGAGCCTCGGCGGCATTGCGATCGCCATCGGCGCTATGGTCGATGCCGCCATTGTCATGATCGAGAACGCCCACAAGCATCTGGAGCGCGCCGAACCCGGCCGGTCGCGGGTTGCGATCCTGATCGATGCCGCTTCCGAAGTGGGACCGGCGCTGTTCTTCAGCCTGTTGATCATCACGGTGTCGTTCATGCCGATCTTCACGCTGGAAGCACAGGAAGGACGGCTGTTCAGCCCGCTTGCGTTTACCAAGACCTTCTCGATGGCTGCAGCAGCGCTGTTGTCGGTGACGCTCGTTCCGGCGCTGATGGTGATCTTCGTCCGGGGCAAGATCGTTCCGGAGCACCGGAACATCATCAACCGGTTCCTGATCTGGATCTACCGGCCAGTCATCAAGAGCGTGCTGCGCGCAAAAATGTTTGTGGTCCTGTTGTCGCTCGCAGTTCTGGCGGTGACGATCTACCCGGCGCGTCAGTTGGGTACGGAATTCATGCCGACGCTGAACGAGGGCACGTTGCTCTACATGCCGACGACCTTGCCGGGCATCTCGGTAACCAAAGCCGCCGAGCTCATGCAGAGACAGGACCAGATCATCAAATCGTTTCCGGAAGTGGCGTCCGTCTACGGCAAGGCTGGCCGCGCGTCGACGGCGACAGATCCGGCACCGACGGAGATGTTCGAGACCGTCGTCAATCTGAAACCAAAGGAAGAGTGGCGTCCCGGCGTGACCATCGATAGCCTGATAGCCGAGATGGACAAGGCGCTGCAGTTTCCCGGCGTCTCCAACGCTTGGACCATGCCGATCAAGGCGCGTATCGACATGCTCTCGACCGGCATACGAACACCCATCGGGGTGAAGGTGATGGGCACCGATCTCGTCGGGATCGACAAGCTCGCCAGGCAGACCGAGCAGGTGTTGAAGGCGGTACCAGGAACCTCATCGGCTTACGCGGAGCGCAGCATTGGCGGGTACTACCTGGAAATCACGCCGGACCGCGCGGCGCTTTCACGCTACGGTCTCATGGTGCAGGACGTCCAGGACACGATTGCGACCGCCCTCGGCGGCCAGATGGTGACAACCACGGTGGAAGGCCGGCAGCGCTTCACCGTCAACATGCGCTATCCGCGCGATCTCAGGGACAATCCGAAGGCGATTGCGAGCGATATCCTCGTCCCACTGCCGGCCGGAGGGGCCGTGCCGCTCGGCGAAGTGGCAACCGTCGAGCCTGCGCGCGGGCCGACCTCGATCCGCACCGAGAACGGCCAACTGGCGACTTACATCTACGTCGACATCCGCGACCGCGATCTCGGAGGGTACGTAGCCGACGCGCAGCGAGCGGTGCAGGCGAGCATCCAGTTTCCGCCTGGCTATTATGTGGTCTGGAGCGGCCAGTATGAATATCTGCAGCGCGCATCGGCACGGCTGCAGATCGTGGTGCCGGTCACGCTGATCATCATTTTCCTGCTGCTCTATCTCAACTTTCGATCGCTCACGGAGACAGCCGTCGTCATGCTGTCGTTGCCGTTCGCGCTGGTTGGAGGCTTGTGGATGATGTGGTGGCTTGGCTTCAACCTGTCGGTTGCGGTTGCCGTCGGTTTCATCGCGCTGGCCGGGGTGGCGGCGGAAACCGGAGTGGTGATGCTGATCTACCTCAACCAAGCGCTCGCCGAAATCAGGGCGAAGCGAGCAGCGAGTGGCCGCGCCCTCACGAAAACCGATCTCCATGAGGCCATCATGGAAGGCGCGGTGGAGCGCGTGCGTCCGAAGATGATGACAGTGACCGCCATCATGGCGGGTCTCTTGCCGATTATGTGGAGCACGGGAACCGGTTCGGAGATCATGCAGCGCATCGCGGTGCCGATGATCGGCGGAATGATCTCCTCGACGCTGCTGACGCTTATCGTGATCCCGGCGATCTTCGGATTGGTCAAGGGCTTCGGATTGCCTTCGAGCGATCACGGCACCCCTCAGCCGCCGATACAACGAGAAGTGCCGGCCAGAAGGACAACGCGCATTCCAGAGCCCGCCGAATGAAGTGGCCGCCTCGCGTGTTCCGGCGCCTGTTGAGCCAAATCAACCGGGCGGGCATCAGTCTCTGGAAGATGGCTTGACAGAGCATACCGGCCGTTGCCGTGAAGCGTTGCGGGCCGGGATGCCATTCGTCGATAGAGAGTGGGTGCAACATGAAAGCTTATTTCATCGGCGGCGGCGTTGGGTCGCTCGCTGGAGCGGCCTTCCTGATCCGCGACGGCGGCGTTGCCGGGGATGACATCACGATCTACGAGAAGATGCCGCTGCTGGGTGGCAGTCTGGATGGGGCCCGGCTCCCGGACGGAGCCTATTCGCTGCGCGGCGGCCGCATGCTGACTACCGACCACTATGAGTGCACCTGGGATCTGCTATCGAGCATCCCGTCGCTGGAGCATCCGGCGCAAACGGTGCACGACGAAACGATCGCCTTCAACATTGAGCACAAGGCCCACTCGCGAGCCCGTCTCGTGGACCGCAACCGCTTCAAGGCGGATGTCACCAGGATGGGGTTCTCCATGCATGACCGGATGGAGCTGCTTCGATTGATGGAGGCTTCGGAGGAGAAGCTTGGCGACAGCCGAATTACCGACTGGCTGTCGCCACCGTTTTTCCAGACGAACTTCTGGTACATGTGGCAGACGACCTTCGCCTTCCAGCCTTGGCACAGCGCGGTCGAGCTCAAGCGCTATCTGCATCGGTTCATGAACGAATTTCCGCGCATCGAGACCCTGGGCGGCGTGAAGCGCACCATTTACAACCAGTACGACGCCATCGTTCGCCCTTTGACGGCGTGGCTGGAAAGGCAGAACGTCCGCTTTGTCCGTGACACCCGCGTCACGGACATGCAATTCGCCGACGACGGCGGCAAGGTTTCCGTCACGAGCCTTGCGCTGGACGCGGATGGGAAGGCCAGCGTCGTTTCGGTCGGTGATGGCGACCTGGTCTTCTTCGAAAACGGCTCGATGACGGATGCATCGAGCCTTGGTTCGATGACGAGCCCACCGGAACGTCTGACCAAGGCCGACAGCCACGGCTGGGACCTGTGGGAAAAGGTCGCGGCGGGGCGTCCGGGGTTTGGCAATCCTGCGGCCTTCAACAGTTCGATCCCGGAATCCTATTGGGCGTCCTTCACGGTCACTTGCCGCGATCCGAGGTTTTTTGATCAGATGGAAGCCTTTACCGGAAACGCCGCCGGGACAGGGGGGCTTGTCACGTTCAAGGATTCGAACTGGCTGATGTCGATCGTGCTTTACCATCAGCCGCATTTCGTCGATCAGCCAAAGGACGTCCAGGTGTTTTGGGGTTATGCGCTGCATCCTGATCGGGTCGGCGACTTTGTCGCCAAGCCGATGTCCGAAAGCGGCGGGGCAGAGATCCTCCGCGAACTCTGCGGTCACCTGAATTTCGATCCGGCGATTTTCGAGAAGGCAAGCTGCATTCCCTGCCGAATGCCCTACATCACAAGCATGTTCATGCCGCGAAAAAAGTCCGACCGGCCGCTACCTGTTCCTGCGATAAGCAAGAATCTGGCCTTCGTAAGCCAATTCGTCGAGATTCCCGACGATGTTGTGTTCACTGTGGAATATTCGGTGCGGGCGGCGCAGATGGCAGTCTACGAGTTGCTGGAGATCAAGCGGTCCGTGCCTGCCATTACCCGTCACGACAAATCGTTCGGCGTTCTCGTCGACACGCTCGAAAGGGCCTTTGCCTGAGAACGCCGTGGGCGGCGCATGCGGCCGCCGCAAGAAGTTCGTATTGTCTCGACGTGGCCAGCGATAGGAATTGAAAACACGAAGCTGATCTGGATCAACAGGTTCGTGCGGCGACACGGCAGGATGATCGTTAATCCCGACAGGAGGTGGCAGATGATGGAAGGTTGGATGTACGGCTATGGTCCGTTCCATTGGTTCTGGTTCATTGTGCTGATCGCGGTCGTTGTCTATCCCGCAGGGCGCATTCTCAGCCGCATCGGGTTCTCGCCGCTGTGGTCGATCCTGATGTTTGTGCCGGTGATCAACCTGATCGCACTTTGGATTCTCGCATTCACTGAATGGCCGCGAAGGGAACGCGGTAGCGTCACCTGAGCGCAGCGCGAGAAGAATAGGAATGTGTGAGATAGAAACCAAACCGACCTTGCGATGGCGCAGGACATCGCAAGGCCACCGCAGACCAGGCTTACTATTGTTTGTCGCCCATGTGGTGTGGAGTCGATGTATTGGGTCCACCCGTGTAGTGGTGACCTCCTGATTTTGCGTTCTTCGATGCGCCAACCGTTTCCTTCTTGCCCATGTGATGGGGTACCTCGGTCTTCGGACCGCCTGAGTAATGGTGACCGTTCTTTTCGGTATCAGAACTGGTCTGTGCCATTGCAGGCAGTGCGATGAGCGACACGGCCGCAACGGCAGCCAGGACTTTGTGGGTGATCATGTCTGTTTCTCCTATTGGACAAATCCGGCAAACGAAATCAGAATGGTGGATTCGGTCCTTGACCCACATCAAAGAGGAGCCGGCTATATCGACCAATAGGATGCACAAGATGTCAGCAGGCGAAGTTCACCCCGGCTAAGACATGAAAGACCACCTAATTCTTCCGGAGAGGAAGCGCGATCTGCGCCTTGACCTGTTCCGCGGATTGGCCAACTGGCTCATCTTCCTCGGCCATATCCCCGATAGTCTCCTCGCCTGGTTCACAACGCGAAACTACGGCTTCAGCGACGGCGCCGATCTTTTCGTCTTCATCTCCGGCTACACGGCGAGCCTCGTGTACGCGCGGATGATGGTGGAACGCGGGTTTATGATTGGCGCGACCCGCCTCTGGAAACGCGCCTGGCAGCTCTATGTCGCCCAGTTGCTGCTGTTTCTGTTCTATACCGGAGCAATCCATTATATCGCGCATGGATTGGACATTCCCCACCTCATGGATCAGTTCAATGTTGCCGGTCTAATGGACGATCCTGTCGATACGCTGGTTCAGGCCATGCTGTTGCGATTCAAGCCGTTGAATCTCGACGTGCTGCCGCTCTACATCGTGTTGATGGCGGTATTTCCATTCGCGCTCTGGCTGCTCCTGTACTGGCCAGACGCAACGATGGTCGGCTCCGTCCTACTCTACGTTGCAGCTCGCCACTTCCATTGGGATTTCACGTCCTACCCAAGCGGGATCTGGTATTTCAACCCCTTCGCCTGGCAGCTGTTGTTCATGCTGGGCGGCTGGCTCGCATTGAGCGGGGCCCAGCGGCTGCGGACGCTGGCGCGCTCCCGGATGATCCTCGCCCTCAGCGTCGGCTTTCTGGTATTCGCCTTTGCGATGACATTGTCGAGCTCGGTCCCGGCGCTGCAGCCGCTATTCCCGGGCGAGCTTCGGGCGATGTTTGTGCCAAATGACAAGACCTATCTGGCGCCGTATCGGGTGGCGCATCTGGTAGCGCTGGTCGTGGTGGTGGTCCATTTCATTCCGCGCGATTGGCCAGGCCTCACCTGGCGCGGTTTTGACCCTCTCATCAGATGCGGTCAGCAATCCCTCGAAGTCTTTTGCGTCGGCGTTTTCTTGTCGTTCGTCGCGCACCTGGTGCTGATCACGGTCTCCGACAGCATTCTTGCGCAACTGATCGTGGGAGCCTGCGGGCTCTCCATCATGGTCGCCGTGGCTTACTATCGCAGCTGGTCGAAGCAGGTTGACCGGCCGGTCCTGCGCAGTGCTGCGCGAGCGGAATGAGCAAATCGGTCATCATAGGTCCCAAATCTCATGCCGACGGCTAGGCGTCGTACGCGAATGCTAAGAGGGGCATCCGGCACTAAGTAGTGCTAACAGAGCCCTCCTCGATCCGTGACGCAACGCGTCAAAAGCCGCCAAGCGAACCATCCGGTCGACGGGAGCAATTAGGACCGCTTTTGTTTAACTTGCATCAAGCCGTAGCCGGCCGAAATCTGCACTCATATAGAAACCCGCGATCACTCGACAGGAGAGGTCTTATGAAAGGTCCGACACTGGCTACGGCACTGCTGTTTACGGTCGTGAGCTCTCTATCCTGGGCTCAATCGGCGACCGACCATGAAGCGCACCACCCGCAGCAAAAGGAAGCCCCGGCAGCAACGAAGCCGACGCCACCTGCAGGCCAACCGAGGATGGGCGGCTCGCAGGGCATGATGGGCGGTAGGGAAATGATGGGATCGCAAGGCATGATGGGACGCGGGGGCATGAGCATGATGGGAGGCAGAATGCCCATGATGGACATGATGCAGATGATGGGGATGATGGGGCAATCGGGCGGCGGAATGGATGGCATGGCCACCATCGATCACGTCGAAGGCCGAATCGCCTTCCTGCGCACCGAGCTCAAGATCACGGACGCGCAGGCCAGCGCTTGGAACGCATTCGCCGATGCACTACGCGCCAACGCAAAGAGCCTCGGCGAGGTGCGTGCATCGATGATGCCTCAAGCAGATGCGGCGCCGCAGACCATGGTTGATCGCCTCACGCTGCAGGAGAAATGGCTGGCGGCCCGTCTCGAAGGTACCCGCGCGATCAAGTCAGCCCTCGCCAATCTCGTCGGCACATTCTCGGAGGAGCAGAAGAAGACGGCCGACGAAATCCTTGCGCCTCATATGGGCATGGCGGCGATGATGTCCGCAATGCCATCCGGCCAGATGGGCTCCGGTCAAATGCAGCCTGGAAAGATGATGCCCGGGCGATGACGCTCGTTCTTAATCGAGGTCTGTTTTGACTTATGCCGTGCTGCCCAGCGCCGTCCAAGAGCGCAAGCCGCGGTCGAAAACGGCGCCGCCATCCGGAGCGCTTTAAAGATGAGCGGTTGCCGCCGAGCCTCCTGAGATCGGTTCCACGGCTCCAACGAAGCCCGCATGTGGAGAACAACATGAGCGCAGTTGTGAGGGACATCCGTGCACGCCGCCCGGATGCAACGACCCAGCAACCGGCTCGGGGGGAGCACATAGAGCTTCGCATCGGCGGCATGACCTGTGCGCATTGTCCTCCCGCGATTGAGAAAGCGGCTGCCACGGTCCCCGGAGTATTCTCGGCAAATGTCAATCCGAGCACTAAGATCGCGCAAATCGATTACGATTCTGCACAGACCAGCATCGCCGATATTCTGCATGCCATCCGCTCGGTTGGCTATACGGTCGGAACCGCGACCATGCGTGTACCGATCAAGAGCATGCATTGCGGCTCTTGTCTGACACGCATCGAGCTTGCGCTGCAGATGGTGCCGGGCGTCGTCTCGGCCCGCGCGAGCCTCGGAACCAACGCCGCGGATATCGAGTATCAACCCGAAAACGTCGACTTTCCGACGATCCGTGAGGCAATCGAATCCGCGGGATACCAGGTAGCTGAGCCGAAGATCGACCCAAATGCGGAGGTGCTCGATCCTGCCGAAGCCGCCAACGAGCAGGAATATCGCACATTGATGCGGAAGTTTTGGTTCGCGGCCGCTATTTCGGTGCCGGTAATGGCGTTGAGCTATCCGGATCTCGTGCCCGGCTTGCGCGACTGGATGCCGATGGGAAGCGAGACGCGGCGGATCGTCTGGAGTCTTTTGGGCATAGTGAGTCTGCCGGTCATGATCTGGGCTGGGTCGCAGTTCTTCACGGGCATGTGGGACGCCCTGAGGCACCGCGCGGCCAATATGCACACGCTGATCGCCATCGGCATCAGCGCCGCCTTTGCCTATTCCGTCGTCACCGTGGTGTGGCCGCAACTCTTTCCGCGCATGGCGCTCGCGGAGGTGTTCTGGGATGTGACCGACGTGGTGGTTGCGTTGGTCGTTCTCGGTTTGGCGCTTGAGATTAGGGCCAAGGGCCGAACCTCTCAGGCTATCAAGAAGCTGATCGGTTTGCAGGCCAAGACCGCCCGGATCATTCGTGAAGGGGCCGAGCGCGATATTCCAGTCGAGGAGGTCCTAGTCGATGACCTGGTGGTTGTCCGGCCCGGTGAAAAGATCGCAGTCGACGGCAAGGTGACGGCGGGAGCAAGTGCGGTCGACGAATCGATGATCACCGGCGAATCGATGCCAGTCGAGAAGCAGGTCGGTGACGAAGTCATTGGCGGCACGCTGAACAAGACCGGCAGCTTCAGGTTCAAGGCCACTAGAGTAGGCAAGGACACCGCGCTCGCAACCATCATCCGCATGGTCAAGGATGCGCAGGGATCGAAAGCTCCGATCCAGCGCGTCGTCGATACGGTCTCGGCCTACTTCGTGCCCGCCGTCATGATCCTCGCGATTCTTGCGTTCATTGCCTGGTACAATTTCGGACCGGAACCGCGATCCGTCTATGCGACCATCGTGTTCGTGACCACACTCATCATTGCCTGCCCATGCGCACTCGGTCTTGCGACCCCGACATCGCTCACGGTCGGCATCGGCAAGGGGGCTGAAAACGGGATTTTGATCCGTTCCGGTGATGCCTTGCAGGCGTCGGAGAAACTTGACGCCATTGTTCTGGACAAGACCGGCACGATCACGAAAGGCGAGCCGGCGCTGACGGATGTCGTCGTCACGCCGGGTCACGAAGAAGCGGAGGTCCTGCGCCTCACGGCCTCGCTGGAGCGCGGGTCGGAGCATCCGCTCGGCGAGGCCATCGTCAAGGGTGCTGGCGCGCGCGGCTTGAAGCTGTCGGACGCGGAAGATTTTGCCGCTATTCCCGGACATGGGGTAGGCGGCCGGATCGATGGGCGCGACGTTCTGTTCGGCAACGCCAAATTGATGCGTGACCGCGGGATTGCCGTCGACCCCCTGCAAAAGGACTGGGAGCGTCTCGCCGCAGAGGGCAAGACGCCGATGTATGTTTCGGTTGATGGCGGCTCCGCCGGGCTGATTGCTGTTGCCGATACGGTGAAGCCGGATTCGAAAGCGGCGATCGCCGCGTTGAAAACTCTTGGCATCGAAGTCGTCATGCTGACCGGCGACAACGAGCGTACCGGACGGGCGATTGCGCGTCAGGTCGGTATCGAGCGGGTGCTCGCTGAGGTGCTGCCCAATGATAAGGCGCACGAGGTGCAGAAATTGCAGCTGGAAGGCAAGTCGGTCGGGATGGTAGGCGACGGCGTCAACGATGCGCCCGCGCTGGCGCAGGCCGATGTCGGGTTCGCCATCGGTACCGGCACCGACGTTGCGATCGAAGCGAGCGATGTCACGCTGATCAAGGGCAGCCTCTTGGGAGTTGTGACTGCGATCGAGATCAGCCGGGCTACGATGCGCAACGTGCGCCAAAACCTGGTCAGTGCTTTCGGTTACAACACGCTCGGCATCCCCGTCGCGATGGGTGTGTTGTATCCGTTCATTGGCCTTTTGCTGTCGCCGTTGATTGCCGCGGCAGCCATGGCATTCAGCTCGGTCACCGTCGTCACCAACGCCAACCGGCTTCGGCTGTTTCAGCCCCTGAGGACCGCACCATGACCCCTGATCGTTGGATCGTCACCGCCACGGGACTCGCGCTGATCGGCTTCATTGTCTGGTTCTTCTGGCTCAAGCGCTCAAGCGGATTTCGCGCCGGTGAGACCAGCGGCGGCTATCAGGAAGCGATGATCCTCGTGAAGGGCGGCTACACGCCTGACACCATCATCGTACGAAGCGGCCGGCCGGTGCGCTTGAATTTCCGCCGGGAAGAGACGGCGTCCTGTTCCGACAAGGTGATCTTCACTGACTTCCAGAAAAGCGCCGACCTCCCCACGGGGCAGACCGTGGCGGTCGAGTTGCTGCCGAAGTCTCCCGGCGAATTCGGCTTCGGCTGTCCGATGGGGATGTTCCGCGGCAAGCTTGTCGTAGAATAGCCGTTGCTCGCGCCCGGATTTATCCCGAAACTCCAGCCGAGTCTTCGGCTTGGCGTCCACTGGAGGTTACCGCCATGGTTAGGATTTCGCGGCGAGGGGCGATTGCGGCAGCGGGTCCCCGGAACTCCTGCCTCATCAAGGACGAGGCGAGGCTAGGCCGCCAACATTCCTGGCGCTGATAAGTGCCTGTGTGCTGGGGTTGGTCGCCCGGAAGGCAGCACTGGCGCGAGAGGACCAGAGGACCTTGCTCAACGATACAATTTCCGGGGCCAGGCCGCGTGGAAGCTGCGACCGTCACCAAGCGAAATTGCAGCGTAATTGATCTTCCTCAATGGAATCTCCGAGTGCACGCATTTAATAAGCCGCACTCTATCCAGCGACAATGATTATGATGATCACACCAGCCCCACGTGAAGAGCGCGAAACGGCTCATAACGACGATATGCCAAGCGGGGATGCGGCTCCTCAAGGCGAGACCAAGCAGCTAGACGAGAAGCGTTTTATTCGAGATGCGCTTGAGGATGACGAGGTCAGAGAGGCTTTGATATGCCTCCACGCGCAGAAGGAAGGAGATAGCCGACCTGCCTAGTTTAGCTGCTACCTGCCTAGCTTAGGTACTGATGGCTTGCTGCGTTCGGCTCGGCCTTGAGCTCGGACAGGGGGTGTCGAGCGCATCATGCTTGCGCTGACCTGGCCGCACCCGAAGAACGTCACGGACGCGGTTCTGGAGGCCCGGCTGTTTGCCGACGTCGGTACCAAGCAGGGCCATCGACGTCGCGCCGAGCCCGACTGGTGAGTAAATTAGGATGGATATCTTGTCGGCGCGCAACCTCGACAACACTGGCTGCGGGCGCCGAACTCTCCTTGACGATCCGTCGTCGCCGCTCTGGACCCGATAGAATCGTAACTGTCGTCACGTTTGCCTATTTGCTTGCAAATTAATGGGCAAATCATCTCACGCTAGAACAAGATTCTGAAGGCGGCCCTAACCGGCCTGACCGGAGGCTTACTGCCTGCGAGAGGGTTTGCCGCTCGGGCAGTTGAGAGAGGCTCAGTCGAGGGCCCAATCGCACACCACTTCTCACAAGATGCGGCAGCCTATTTGAAAATTTCCGGGCATTCGCGACAGCATTTGTTGCGCACGATGATGTAAATCAGGTGAAGGGTTCCAAGCCCGGCGAGAAAACAGAAGAACGATATGTAGGCAAAGGTCAGAAACGCATAGACTACAACTGTGATAGCAATCAGCGTCAATCCAAACAGGCGGATGTGCAGGTAGGTTGAAATCATGGCCGGCATAATGAGCAGAAAAACATAGATCGAGTAGGTCAGCCAGCGTGGGATCAGATAATCAAGAAACATCGTGTCTTCATACGCCAGCGACTGCCGGTTAATCCTGACGTTTACCCAATCTGGATGGAAGAGATGTGGGACGAAGAGGACTAACCCAAAAACAAGCCCTGCCGCGGCAAAACCCATTAGCAGCAATTTGCGCCGGTTGGCTGGAGGCTCAAGAAAATAGATGCTAAACGGCACCCAGACCGGCCAAATGAGCCAAGAGAAAAAGATAAACCCCATGGCAGCCCACCAGATCATGGACGGGTCGGAGTTGTTCATTCCCATCCAGACATGACCCTCCGTGAATTGCTGTAGGCCGGCCAGCGTCGGCATCTGCGAAATGGGAAAGTATCGCTTGTTGACCTCGAATGCTTTCCAACCGGCAAAGGCACCCCCAACCATCAGGACGCCGCCGGCAGCAAAGCTTACAGGTTCGCAAAAGCACATACCTAGTTCTCTATTGGTATCGGAGCGAAGCTACAAAAGGACCTGTTATGTTGCGAATTGGGCCACTCGCAATTTCGAACAGGCCGTACCTAGTGTGGGACTTGTGGCGTCATCAGATACTCGGTGGCAGCGATAGCCATCAGGGCAACAGCAATCCAGACCCATCGCGGTATTGATCTTAAGTGCATGGCAGGGCTCCCATGATGTCAAGCTTTAGGATTGTTCTCGCAGGCCTCCAAGGGCATTCATTCTGGCTTCAACAGATCAATAAAGCGGTAACCGGCATAGTCGATCGGCTCGTTGCGCGGTGCAAGCGGTTGGACGGATAGATTGTCACAACACAGGGAGCAGAAACATCGTCCGGTGAGGCTGGTAATGTTGGACGGATGGGGCTGGCGAGAAGACTCGGCCGACAACGCCGTTCGTCTTGCGCACACCCTACCTTCGATCGTCTGCGGGCACCTGTCCACATGCCCTCGTGCGCGCGTCGGGTGACGATGTTGGTCTGCCGCAGGGGCAGATGGGCAATTCCGAAGTCGGCCATATTGCGGACTGAGTTCGGTGAGACCTACGCCAAGTACGTGGCGGAAGTGCCGGCATTCATCCCCTATCAGAACCGTCGGTTCGGTCAGACTCTTCCCACGGCTCCTGGCGAGAGCAATGAGATTAAGGCATTGCTCGCGGCTGTCGGTGGCACATTGCCCAGCGATGCGACATGTTACGAAACATTGTTGAAACCAGTTTTTGATCTCCCTCGGACGAGCGAGATCGAACAAGGACACCGGCGGCCGTTAGCTCGTGTGCCTCCGCCCGGCGATCCTCGAAACGGAATGCGCTATTCTGCCAAGGAGTCCGGTAAAATCTGGTAGATCGATCATCGCGAGAAGCAGGGCGGCGATCCAGAAAACATTGATATGCGTAAACATGGCGAGCAAGCCCAGCACCGCCACGACCTCGTACTGCACCTTTTGCTCCTTTTGAGCGATGTGTTCGGGGAGATGATGTAGACGCAAGAACAGGATCCCGAAGGCCAAGGTGAATAGAACCAAGAATACCCCCATAGCGATCAGAAGCACGTCGTGTTGCCCCGGTTCGGTGATGAACCATGGCAGGTTTACTGACAATGCCAACGGATGCAGCTCCACCATAAAGCGACCTTGAGCGAGAGCTATTTGAGGCGCTTGATCCAAATCAAGCTCGCCCCGTCCCCGGCGCTCACGGTGATGTACGTCAAGCTGGCTCGGACCGACCGATGATCCGACGCAGGGCGGACGTGGGACTTACCCCATGGATCGAACGCGCCCGCGCCAGCCTTGTCGCCTCGTTCGCCAGCGGCGTCGCAAAGGATGAAATCGCTGTCGGGCGGCGATCACTTCGCCCTGGTCCAACAGCCAGACTGAAGGTCAGATCACGCGCCCCAAGCTCGTCAGACGGCAAATGCACGGCCGCGGAAAAATCGATCAGCTTCAAGCCAGACAAATTGGCGCAGAATAATCGGAGCTGCACCAAATTTGCGTCAGAGCCATTTTTGGGCCGAATAACAATGAGAGCGAACCGAGGCGGACGCGTGCACTGGTCGCCGCATCGACGGTGAAAGATAAGGCTGACGCGACCGCCTTGAGCTCTCCGCTTGCGCAAGGAGGTGAGACAGAGCTTTTGAGGTGCTCGCTCAGCTCTTCGACGGCCTGTAGGGGCCCAGTTGCAGAAATGGGGCCGCAGCGCTTATACTAACTAAGTTATTGATGTTATTCGCATAACATAGATTATGGAATAAATTCTTATTTCCCGAACCTCGAAATTCGCTGATTCACTAGGTTTGTTATGACGCAATCGCTCGTCTTCGCCGGACAGCGTCGCGTTGGCGTCGCCTCCGTTCCCGAATGCGTCGAACTGGCGCTATCAAAGGCATCGGTGACAGCGTCGTGGCCGGCGTCGGCTCGTCGACCGCGCAGATGGGAGGCAGTTCCGTTGTTGGGGCGGGTGCGGGCCGCGCCTCCATGATCTCGAGAACCGCGCGTCCCTTGTCGGTGATACGCCAGCCGCCGTTCATCCGCCCGATGAGACCTTGGGAGAAGATATCCAGGTCGGGCACGCGGGCCGCCAATCGCTTCGTACGTTCGGCCCAGTCCCGTCCGCTGGTCGCCAGGATCGCCATATCGCGCTTGAGGTCCGCCATGGCGGCGAACCCGTCTGGATAGCTGACCAGCACCTTGAGAACCGTCACCTGGAAGTTCACTGCCCCACCCGTACCCGGCTTCCGCGAACTTACTTCCTCGGCATCTTAGGAGCATTCGTGAGCCTCTGTCGATTCCCGACATTCATCCGCGGGCGTCCGTTGGAGGTGCGCAGCGCCAAAATCCTTGTTGGGCATGACAACGGCTGAAGATTCCAGGTCGGATAGTTCGGCTCGCGAATTGCCCCCCGACAGCTCGCGCAGGCAGGGCTGGTACGTCGATATGTCGACGATGCGGATTCCGTGGAAAACCCGCCGGTCGGGCCGCTGATTGACGCCCGGCTGTGGACATTGAGAGCTACGACATCGAAATCGAGCGAGGATGATGTTGAATCCGGCCGCACCGATGAGAGGGAGAGTTCATGACTTTCAAAGCAACCGCAGCCGGCGCCTCGCACGAGCCGACCTTACATTGCCCCAATTGCAATCACGAAATCCGGCTGACCGAGTCGCTGGCCGCTCCCCTCCTCGCTGAAACCCGTCAGCGCTTTCAAGAGCAACTGGCCAGCAAAGATGCCGAGATGGAGCGCAAGACCGAGGCGCTGCGGCTGGAACGCGAGCAGGTGGCGAAGGACCGCGCGCAAATCGAAGACCAGGTTGCGAGGCGATTGACCGCCGAACGCGCCCAGCTGGTCGCGGCCGAAAGCAAGAAGGCGCGGGAGGCGGCCGCGGCCGAGCTACAGACGAAAGAGGCGGAAGCTGCGGAGCTGCGAGCCACCCTGCTCTCCAACAACATGAAGCTTGCCGAGGCCCAAAAGCAGCAGGCTGAACTGATGCGGCAGCAGCGGGCGCTCGAAGAGGAAAAGCGCGAGCTCGACCTGACGATAGAGAAGCGCGTGCAGGCCTCGATCAGTGAGATCCAGATCAAGGCCAGGCAGGAAGCCGACGAGGCAGCGCGCTTGCGCGTCGCCGAGAAGGACCAGACCATCGAGTCGATGACACGCACGATCGAGGAACTCAAGCGCAAGGCCGAACAGGGATCACAGCAATCTCAAGGCGAGGTTCTCGAGCTCGAGCTCGAAGAGCTTCTGCGCGGGCGTTTTCCAACCGATTCGATTGAGCCGGTTGGCAAAGGTGAGCTCGGGGCGGACGTTATTCAACAGGTGAATGGTGCTATTGGCCAATCTGCCGGCATCATCCTTTGGGAAACCAAGCGCACGAAGGCTTGGAGTGACGGGTGGCTCGCCAAATTGCGTGACGACCAGCGTCGTTCCGGCGCCGACGTCGCTCTGATCATCTCCCATGCGCTGCCGAAACATATCGAGCAATTTGACCTGGTCGACGGTGTATGGGTGGCTCATCCGCGTTGCGCATTGCCGGTCGCCGTGGCGCTCCGCCAGGGTCTGATCGATGTGAGCAGCTCGCGCCTCGTTCAGCAGGGTCAGCAGAGCAAGATGGAGCAGGTTTATCACTATTTGACCGGCACGAAGTTTCGGCAGCGCGTCGAAGCGGTGGTCGAGAAGTTCAACGACATGCGTGAGGACCTCGACAAGGAGCGCAAGTTCATGGGTCGTCAGTGGGCCAAGCGGGAGACGCAGATACTGGCCGTCGTGGAGTCGACGGTCGGCATGGTCGGCGACCTGCAGGCGATCGCTGGCAAGGCCATGCCGGAGATACCGAGCCTCGAAGTGCCGCTGCTTGAAACCTCTGCCGTCTCTGAGCGGAGAGCGAGCTAGTTAGTCGCCCCCGACCGGGAATCAGGTCGCTTTGCTTCCCTATGGAGGCGGCAGAGGGGACGCGGCGATGGCGTCACGGCGATCCTGAGGTTCGGTCCCAACAACAACGCATGCGGCGCAGATGATGTTGACGATCGCGTAACGGTACCAATTGGCACTGCGATGTTCCATATTGAGCTCGCGCGATCTCTCGAAGACCGCCACCATCATCAAGGGCCTTGCTCGGCTCTCACGTCTACCCCAAGAACCCTTTACGCGGTGGCCAGAATTGTCACTGGTGGATTGTTGAAAGCGGCGACAACTAACCTACAATGCTATTTCCCTATTTGTTCTATATTTGATAAGAACATCGCTCCCAAACAACAGCAACCGGCCAGGTAACCCGCCAAAACCCTGGGCGCTGTCCTCTGCGCCCGCGCAAGGCGCAACCGAATCGGATATGTTTTCGGACCGATTAGCTCCCAATTTAGGTCCCGACATGATGCAACGATCCGACATCGTTTCGGCCGGCATCCCGCCTAGCGTCGAGGTCGACGAGATGCTGGCGTGCCCGTCGTTGACCGACGTCCCGCCCATCTGGCTCGATGCGCTATCGAGGGCAAGAATCTACCTCGATGCCGCGAACATCCTGGAGGACGGGTCGCCGCGCCTTTGCCAACTGATCGACGCCGCCGGTGACATCGAAGAGGTAGCGATCCGGGCTCTGTCACGGGTTGTGGCGTGATCGGCGAATGGCTTGGCCTCTCCAAGCTCCTGCCCGGCGCCGCCTCTGCTGCGAAGGCGGTCTACGGCCGCGTGGTCGGAAAGTCGCCCCGGCTCAACTTTGACACCACGAGCGGCGGCATCGAGCTGCACGTCTTCAACACGAAAGACGAGACCATTATCGTCGAGAGCGTCCAGGCCTCGCCGTCGCTGCTCGGCTTTTCGGAAGGAGCAGCACTGCGCGACGTCCTCAGGGCTGCAACGCATCAGGTGAATGGTGCTGATGAGGAGCGTCCAATTGCGGTGATATCTCCTGGCGAAAAGGCCGAGATTAGGATTCTTAAGACAACACTGGAGGGCAATCAGGCCGATCAGCTTATTCGCGTCACCGTTCGCTGGCGCACAGCCCGCCGTCGTCCATTCTCGAAAAGCGTGATCTCAATCCGGATCAGCGTTCGGGACATTCGCGACCTGCTTGTCGAGGTCGACCGCAAGCAGCCCGGGATCGTAATTGTCTGAACTTCATCGCAAGAGCCGCCCACACCGCATGATTTTGTACCACTACACCTCCGCCGCAGGCCTTTATGGCATCGTTGCCAGCAAATCCCTGTGGACGTCGCATTACCGCTTTCTCAACGACACGTCCGAGTTTCGGCACGGCTGGGACATCGTGATCGCAGCCATCGAGCGCCGGAGCGCCGAGATCGGGCAGATATCGTCGCTCGCCTGGGAGACGATAACGCTGTTTCGAGCGCACAGTGAAAGCGTACATGCGTTCGTCGGGTCCCTCACCTCCAACGGTGATCTGCTGTCGCAATGGCGCGGTTATAACCACGGACAGGGTTTCTCGATCGGCTTCGACGCGGACTGGCTGGTGCAGAACGCCGCCGCGCAGGGCTTCGACATCACCCCCGTGATCTACGACACCGCACAACAGCACGCGGCCGCCGACGCGGCTGTCGCTCTGCTCATTGCGCTTCTGTTGGAAGGAACGGACGAGCCGGAAGGCGCTCGCGCCCAAGTCAAGCGATGGTGGCCGCATGCGCTGAAAACGGCACTCGTTCTCAAGAACGAGCATTTCCGTGAGGAGTGCGAATCCCGACTGGTCTGGGCCGATGTGTCCTGGCCGCCCGGGCTGAAAACGCGCCTCTCCCCTGCCGGACTCGTTCCCTACCGGTCATGTCAGTTCAACGAAGTCATCATCCACAATTCGACCTCGCACCCCAACAACTGCGGCATCGAAGAAATCATCGTCGGGCCGGCCCTCGCGCCGCAGCAGGTCTGGGCGGTCGAGGCACTGCTGGCCACCCATCACATGCGTCTTGCAATCAAACGCTCCGCGATACCGTATGTCGCGGACTGAAGGCCTTTGCGCCTGATATGCTTGCCTGTCGCATGACCGGCTGTCTTCAAGAAAGTGGCGCCATGGCAAAACACCGGATCTACACGACGAGCTTCGCCAGCGTTTACCCGCTCTACGTTGCCAAGGCCGAGAAAAAGGGGCGGACCAAGGCCGAGGTCGATCAAATCATCGCGTGGCTGACCGGCTATGGTCCAAAGGACCTCGAGGCAGAGCTAGCACGCAAGGCCGATTTCGAGACCTTCTTTGCGGAAGTGCCTCGGCTCAATCCGTCGCGGGCACTGATCAAGGGCGTGATTCGCGGCGTGCGCGTCGAGGACATCAAAGAACCAACGATGCAAGAGATTCGCTACCTGGACAAATTGATCGACGAACTGGCACGCAGAAAGGCCATAGAGACACTTCTCAGACAATGACGTTGTCTGGGGCCGCGCATTATCGTCGCTGGCGCGAACTCGTTCCTTTGCCTGATTATTTAGCCTCGATCTCGTTGGGTAGCTCGATGCTATTCCTCCTACGCCACGCTATCACACAATCACCCTATGCGCCTGTGGAACGCGCTCGGATGTGGCTCGGCCCGTGCTAGGATTGCTGCTCTTTCCACCGACGATGCTGCTCACGAAGCGCAGCCTCAGTTGCGGCAAGCTGGCGATTGTAGTCCAGTTCGCCGGGGCTTTTGGCAGCCACTTGCCCAGAGACGATAACGAGCCGCCACGCCGCGTACTCGTGAAATGGGTTTAGGCCGATAACGTTACCGAGCGTGAGGTCACTCGGCGCCGGCGCCAACAACAACCTGGAGAAGGCTGTGATGGCGGCATTCATATCCCAATTCGAAACGAACAGCACCAAGGCGCACAAGGCAAGCAATGCGACCGGTGCTCCTTTTAACCTAAAAGACTCCGGACGGACTTTACCAATATCGATTCCGCCATTCACCGCGACGAAGGCGGCAAGCGAGACCGCCGCGTCGTAGTAGCGCTGGAGTACAGTCGGATCGAACACCTCGCGCTGATGGTGCTTCCGAAGGAGCTCTCCCGCTTGTCGACAACTCCCGTCGTCGATTGGGACACCCCTTACCAGAAGGAACAGGTGCTCATGATCTTCGGTGAACTGATACCTGGCTGCGGCTTTCCAATTGAATGCGGGCATTTCCGCCTGAACTGGGTGGAATGTCCAGCGCTGGTAGCTGGGATGACGATGGAGTGCTCGCGTCCAGGAAATCGCCTCTGGCGACGTTGTCAGGGTGAAGCGGCTGCCAGACTTGAGATCGAAAAACCATTGGCGCATGTCCCGAATACGCCGTTGGTCAAATAACCCTTGCTCGATACCTTTGCATACGAGGAGTCTCACGGCCCTTGTTTCTGTGCTTTTCTCCGAACCGAAGTCGATGAGGCTTGCCTGCGCGGATCGATCCTCGTCATCGCCGTAGAACTCGCAGAATGGGTGGTGGGCGTTGCCGCCATTGGGATCGACGAACCTGAAGTGCGCTTGCCGGAGAACGGCCCTCGATGCGCGCGATCTTGCGGAGCGAACCACGCGAGCGCCGAACTTACCGCACGATGAGCATTGGATGTCGGCGCGGATCGCGTCGCCAGACGCGCTCAGAAGCTCAGCTCCATCTCGTTCCGACGTCGGATTCTGGCCTGTCATCAACATCGCGAGCTGGTCCACATCGAGTTCGCGGGCGAATCTGACTGAAAAGGCAGTTGCGGGCATTTTCCCCCCAAAGCACATTGATTCTCGTGCGTCGGACAGACGAACGATCGACGCAACGGTACACTAAATATCGGCATTGGCTTGAGGACGAGGTCTCATGAACCCCTACATCCGTGCCGGCAAACACCTCGCCGCTCCCCCGCCCGACGTGCCCAGCCGTCGGCTTTGTTTGCTCCTTCAAGCAACCTTGGATGACCGCAACGGCAACGGCAACACCACTTCGCTCACAGATCACACCACAACCACCTCGGCTTCGCCGCTCGCGAACCACTCGCGCTCGACGACCTTGCGCACCAGCTCCTCGGGCGCCTTTGTGTAGCATACGATGGCCAGGCTCTCCTCCGCCCGACTACAGGTGACATAGAGGAGGCGCCGGGTTCTGTCGTTGCTCGTTTCCGAGCCGGCGGCCAGATTCTTGCGGTCGGTATCGCTGGGCGGTTCAACACCAAAGAGCTTGTCGTATTTGAACAGGAAGCCCCGCGCCTCCTCGTCACTTATAACTACCATGACTCGCGGAAACTCGAGCCCCTTTACGCCTTGATGTGTACCAAACGGTGATTTTCCGCTGACGTATTCGTTGTAGGCCTCAATTTGCTCGAAGTTGGTGTTCAGCATCTCGCGCCAGGCCAAGATCTCTCCGGCCTCTCGCTCCTCACTCTCATCCGAGGAAGTATCGTCCGGCGCCGCAAACGGCGCCAACGCCTCCGGAACATCAAAAAGCCCGCTGGCCGCAACATTCTCCAGCACTTCCCGGAACGTCGGCTTGTGCGACGATGCGAACAACGCGAGCAGAGCATCTGCCGCATTCTTTGCAAGCCTGAGCTGCTCGCTGCCCCCCGATTTGAGAGCGTCCGGAGCGAGCAGAGGTGAAGACTCGCGAACAATGCTTGTGAGGGCAAACGCGTCATTTGACCGCAGCGCTTTGACTGCCGGCAGCACCTGTCCACTGAAGAAATTCAACGACGGAGACGTTCCTTCGAGAAGCGAGGTCTGAACGCGGCTTTCTCGATAGAGCGGGCGAAACATCTCGGCAAAGCCGAACCGCACCGCCGCCATATGGTGTTCCAACGTCAGCGTTTTGAAGTTGCGAGGCTGATCTTTCCAGGCTGGATCGCCTGTGACTTCCGCCATTCTATCGACGACGTGCTGCTCGACGCGCTGCTTATCGCTGCCGGCTTCCTGAACCGCGAACAACCTGACGTGTCCCTCCGGCTTGTCCTCGCGCCCAATCTGAACGACGTCATCCACTTCGCTGCGAATGCGGTTGAGTAGGCGAATGACCCGGTGAGGACACCTATGGTTCATAGCCTTGCGCGGGAAGACCCAGCCGTGCAGGCCTTGGCCAAGATCGACCTTACCGTCGGCGTAAATGCGCTGCATCGTGTCCCCGAGTAAGCCGAGCCCAAAATGCTCCGCATTGTCACGCTGAACTTTCAGCAACGCTTCCATGAGGTGACGGTTCGTATCCTGGCTCTCGTCTACCAGCAAAATCGGGTATCGCGAAATCAAGAGGCGCTGAAGCGTGCCTTTTGACGTGAGAAACTCTGATGTGATGCCGATCACCTCAGCGTGGTTCAACGCGTCTCGGGTCCGATTGTCTCCGGTCGGGCTGTAAACGAACTTCACGATTCCATCGAGAGCGGCCAGGCGCCGCTTGCGGCTCTCAAGCGACCGGACGTTCTCTTGGTAGGTCTTGGTCGACCGATTCTTCGTACCGGCGACTGTTGTCTCAAGCTCCGCAATTCGGTTCGTCAATGACGTCCTTACCCAAGACCGGATGTCCTCATTGTGCCCGGATATCAAGGACCAAGCGAAGGCGTGTATCGTCGAGACGTCAATGCGCGGATCATAGTCCAACCGGCGAAGAATCTCGTCGCAGGCCGCATTGGTGTAGGTGATGACACCGAGCTTTTGCCGGGACAGCGCCAGACGCCGTCCAGAGCTCTGTCTTATGTGCTTGATAGCCTCAACCAAAGAACGCGTCTTTCCGGAGCCGGCACCGGCAAACAGAAAGAAGCTTCTGGGGTGATCCAAGTCCAGGCATGTCGCAATGACCCGATCGGCGTCTGAATCGCGATGATCATCGTCGCTGCGCAGATGATCAGGCATCTGCAACCTCCGGTTCCGTCGAGAGTAGTTCAACCTGCTTTCTTCTCAGTTGGTTGTCCAGCCACTCAAGCCCCTCTCCGATGTAGCGCGGGATCTTGAGACTTTCGAAATCCTCCGCCACCAGAATATTCAGTGCAAAAGCTCCTTTGTCCGCGTTGTTTCGGAGGGCCTCGAATAACTGTTCTCCGATCTTTGCTACGTCCGTTGCGCCCGCAATCGCCTCTCGGAACTTTCGGACCAAGCCCGCGCCTTCCAAGCGCCCGAAGAACGCCATGTTCTCAAACGCGAGCGCATCTTCGAATGTGTAAGGCAGAGCAGTCTGCGCAGTCGTGGCGGTCTCTGGCCAAACGACCTCGACCGGCGTTTGGTACGCCACGCAGACCTCGTGCATCAGAACACCCGGAAGCCTCTTGATTACGGCTCCATCCAGCAACTCATCAAGGCTCGATTTCTGCGGCAACCAGGTTTTGAGCGTGTCGTTGTTCGTCGTAAGCCCGGCACCCAGCTTCGGCTGGGCGGCGTGATAGCTGATCTTCTCTTTGGCCGTTTCTGTTGCAGGAGTCACTTTCCTCTCCTGGGCATCGAGATCCGTGATCACCAATGTGGTGAGCCCTAGGTGATGGACGAGCGGCTTGAGCCTATGTGCATGGCTACCGCCCACCTCGAGAATGGTGACATACCCCTGGTCCACCCTTGGGAAGCCGCGGCGAATGAAGTGCGGAAGTAACACGCGCTCGGCAGTTCCCTCGACAAGGATAAGAGCATCAGCAAAGAATAAATCCGCGTGCTGGGCGCGCAGGTAACGAGCGACAAAGCGCGATGTCTCATCCGACTGTCCGAACGCATTGGTGAGGTTCACGACGATAGAGACGGGAACCGCAATGCCGTTCAAGCCCGCAGGAAGGCGCCGGAAGTATCTCAAGCAATCATACTGGATTTCGTGGGCGACGTGACTGGAATGCGTGCTGACAATTAGCTGAGTCCTCAGCAAAGTGCTGGAACGTAAATCCTCATGCGCCCGGAGAACGTCGTACGCTTTCTTGATAAATACCTGTTGGACTTGCGCGTGCAGGTGCGCTTCCGGCTCTTCAACAAGCACGAGATGCAAGGGCTCGAATTCAGTCGCATCGGGGTTACGTGCGGCCTTGCCAACCCGCATCCATGCGTCGCGAAAGCTCATCAGGCGGAAAATCATGGAGATAAGGTTTTGATAGCCGAGGCCGTTGTTTGCCTCCGGCAACCTCGCGATCGGCACCAATTCGCCGCCTTCGCGCACCACGTCCACTTCGAAGGTAATGGCGGTCTGATGGTTCAGACCGTCTACAGGGTGTATTCGAGTCGCTACCCGCGGCTTGGGATCCGTGACTCCGGGGTATCCAAGCCCTTCGACCTCCATGAAGGCGGCTTTGAAGCTTTCGGTGAGGCGGAGGTCGAACGCTTGCTGGGCGGCTTCGATCGCTCGAAGCGCATCCAGATCACTCGCTTCCGGATATTCGGAGGGATCGAGATGCTTTCGATAATAGGCCCGCAGCTGCTCAGACAGACGTTCTGGTGAGCGTGCCGCAAGACCTTCCTCGTCCTCTCGCTCATTCTGTGTGCCGCCAAATCCTCGCTGAGCGTTGATCTCGTTTACTCGTATCAGGCCGGCGAGCGGATCACCGTCGAGCGCGGGAACGAGCGGCGCGAGCTGCTGGGGTGCGGCAATCGAGTTCTCTGGCTCGACGAGCTTCGATGGATCGAGTGGATAGGATCTTACAATTAGATATTGATTTAACCGACGCGTCAGGAAATCCATCATGTCGGCCGGCCAGATTGTAAGGTTCTTCGGCTCGTCCCCTTCGGATCCTGGCAAAGCCCCGGCGCTAGCCCCTCTTATGGCAGTCGCGTCCGTCATTGCCTGCACGAAGGCCTTGTGAAACTCCACGGGATCCTTCGGCTCCAGCCTCAGTCGAACGCCAAGCAAACCTCCGTTCCAATCCAGCGTAGGCACCAGCTTGCTGACGTGGTGGAGTTCGGTTGAAGCGACCCGTAGCCAAACATCGATCGCCGGGAGGTGCGGTGTCCAGATATCGAGGCTGAGGTTTGGTGCAGTTCCGCCAGCGCGCGCCGCCATCCAATCTGCCCCGATCTTGTTCAGCGCGCCCCAATGCACAAGAGTTATGTCGTGGACTTGAAATTGGCGCTGCCTTGGTATGAGAAATCGCCGCATCGCCAGCATTGCCGACGTCTTGCCGCTGTTATTCGCTCCGACAAAGAGCGTCTTCTCCTCAGCGAGGTCGATCCGGACTGAAAGCAACTTTCTGAAATTTACGATTTCGATGAGACTTAGATACATTCCCGCGGGTCCTCCTAAGCGGATCAGAATATTCTGATGCCTACTATCTAGAATAGGTCAATTCGCTTACGACCCCCGACGAGTTGTGGATACGCTACCCACCATCCGCTTTGAATGGCGGGTAGCGTCAGATCATCGAGGAAGAGACCCGCTCTTGGGAGCGCATCCGGTGCTCGCGCGGTGACGTCGCGGAAAGATTTATCGCTACCCTCACCGCGATGTCGCTCTGACGGGCATCCGAGCTTGCTTGCGGGCATTGCGCGATCACCCGCAGGGCGGGATACCGCTGGCCCTGGCATTTGCTTCCGATGTCTCTCCCACCTTGAAGCCGCCGCTCCAGATACTGACCGTCGGATCATCTCCCGATTTCGTATAGCAGTAGCGCGCGGAAGACTGCGCCAATGAGGCATTTGGGTTGTCGATTGCGTTTCGCAAATTGAGGACCGAGGCGCAGTGCAGCAGGATGTCGGTGATGTCGTCGCTGTGCAGAGATGGCACATCCAGGTTTGTGATCATCGTGCGCACGCGTTCATCACGATTATCCGCGCCCGGATTCGCAGTCGGCAGATTGACGGCAGGCGGTTGCCTTGCCGGCATCGCTTGAGCCTTTTTCGCCTTGTCCTTCGGCTTTGCGGCCTGACCAGCTTTTTTGCGCGAGCCGTTCACTGTGTTCCTCCTCTTACGGAATTATGCGGGTACCACGCAGACCGGCTCTAAGCTGTTGATTGATATGAAACGCCTGCGCCAGCGGCGACAGTGACTTGCCGCCCTTTGCCAGGGGTCCGAAGGTGAAGACGACTTGATGCGTTCGCTCGCGCCCTGCACTGAACAGGTTTCCAGACGGGTTCACCGTGCCGGTCGTAAACTTCCACGTCGGTGTGATGTCGCCTGAAATCGTCTCCTTGATCGAGACTGTTTGCGTCAGGACGTTCTTCTCGTCCTTGATCAGCTCGACGTTGTCCGGATCGCTGGCCAGGCCGAGCTTGACGATTTGAATGCGGGACTCGAGCAGGGGCAGGATCTTCAGATCGATGTCCACCAGTGGCGAGCCCTCTTTGTTTCCGGAAGGATCGCGGCAAGGACGCTCCGCGCTGTTACGTTGAAAGAGATTTGGCTTGTAGAGCGCTGCGATCGGATAGAAGACGTTGAAGTTGTTCTCGTTCATCGCAACGGCACCGCCGCTGATGCCGCCTGCGAGACTGAACACCGGCGAGAGTGGAGACACTGGCTCCCAAAGACCGGTCGGATTGACAGTCGAGTTTTCCGAGACCGTCAAGTCCGTCGCAACTTCGACACCCCACCCGACGAGAAAGCTGCTGTACACGCGATGATTGGCTCGTTCGCGAGCTTGAGCCAGATCCTATTTTACCGCCAATGTCACCGCGTAGCTCAACTCGCAAACGATACTGCGAATGAGCGTCGAATTCATATCCTCGACTTCGCGCGAGCTGGATTTAGGCCAATCCCTTTGGCTTGGAATGTAAGTGCCGCAGCCGGTCAGCGACAGGCAAGCGGCCCCGAATACGAGGTGCCGCAATCTCATGACAACATCGCCTTTTGCCAGCGAGCCAGTTGGTCACTGGCAAGCCAGGCTGAAAACAGTCTGAAATCATCCTGCGACGCTCCCAATTCCCATGCGAAGCATTGAAGTGGCGCTACCATGGGTTTTGTGAGCCCGTAGGCACCACCTTAGGACCGGTCAAATGTGGAGTCTGTCACCGGCGTGCAACAATCCGACAATTTGTGATTGTTTCGGCTATTGGGCTAGCGCCGGACCGGTCACTTCGCCGGGCAAGAAAACGGCCTCAGCTACACCGGGGATAGGCTGAGGCCGTGGGGATGCTTGGTGGCTGAACGAGAAGCCAGGTCAGAATGCCTCGGGGCCTGGCTCGGTCCCCGGCGCTTGGTCAGCCAATGCGCAGGTTTTCCGCGCTCATCTTGCCTGAACGTCCGGCTTTCACCTCGTAGCTGACCCGGGCGCCTTCCGCGAGGCCGGTGTAGCCGGCCTTCTCGACGGCACTGATGTGCACGAAGACGTCGGCTCCTCCATCCTTTGGTCGCGTTGAACCACTTCACGGTACCGATTGCCACTGCAATATCTCCAAAATGAACTCGCGCGGTCTATCGAAGAGCGCCGCCCCGGCTCTCACGTCTATGCTAGGCGCCCTTTACGCGGGCTCAATCTCTTGCGGCGGAGACGGTTCCTGCGCGCGATCGCGCGCGGCGGCGCAGTCACCAAAGGCGTCCTCTCGCCTTCGGGCCGCTGCCCGGTCTTCGGCTCAGCTCGGCCTCGCGCACCATCCCGATCCAGTTGCTCGAGGGTCTGAAGAAGCTGCCTGCCCTCCGCGGTGATGATCCAACACCCCGCCTCACGCTCGATCAGCCTTTGCCCGAATATATCGAGCTCGGGTGCGCGGCTGGCGATGCGCGTCATGCGCGCAGGCCACTCCGGCCAGCTGCTGTAATAGAGGGCCAGGTGCTGCTTGACGACTTCGATATGGTCCAGCTGCGCGCGTCAGCGAGAAGCGGGACATAAGATATCGCCCCTCCTCGGCTCCCAAGCGTCGGCGACGCCGTCGCAGGACGACGACCTGAAAGCAGTCGATGTAACGCCAATCAAGCGTCGCAGGGCCGCCAAAGCGTAGTTCTGCGCCGTCTGAACGAGCCCCGAAGCCCTCCGATGGCAGCTTGCTCGTGCCTACAACAACCCAACTTGCCGCCCACGTCGCTAGCCATTGGCGGATTGTTGAAAGCGGCGACAACTACGCCGCAATGTAATTGTTCCCTATTTGTTCTATGTATGATAAGGACGTAGACCTCATCTGTAAGGTAAGCGAGAAAGTGGCTCGTCCGTACGCGCAAGAGATTGAAAAACTTACCGAAACGCTGGCGTGGGCCGGATCGGCATCGATCGACGATTTGGCTCGCGCAGTGCGAACGGCCGCGCTCGGCCCCCTGGTGGCCGTCGGCTCGGGCGGCTCACTCAGCGCCGCGCACTTCCTCGCTCAGGTCCACCAAAGTTTATCCGGCCAGCTTGGACAGACGGCGACCCCTTCCGAGTTGCTTAACGCGCCTGCGCCACGTTCAGCCGCGATTTGGCTCTTGAGCGCTGGTGGAAGCAACGTCGATATCAATGGTGCTTTCGACGACGCGGTGGCGCGCGAACCTCGCCAGCTTGCTGTCCTGTGCGGACGCGCGCAAAGCCGATTGTCGGATACAGCGCAGCAGCACTCCTACTGCGATCTGCTGCTCTACGAGCTGCCAGCTGGCAAGGATGGCTTTCTGGCGACCAATTCCCTCTTCGGCTTTTGCGCCCTGATCTTGCGGGCCTATCTGGCAGCGACCCAAGCAAGTGCCGACTGGGACGCCATTGAGCAGCAAATGTCTCGCCTGCTCTCAGTAGAAAATCAAACGATGTGGCGCAACTCCACCGAACACTTGTGGGGGCGGTCGACAACGGTCGTGCTGCACAGTCCGAATGCCCGAGTTGGTGCGATAGATCTGGAATCAAAATTCACCGAAGCAGCAATCGGGAACCTTCATTACGCTGATTGGCGAAACTTTGCGCACGGACGTCATCACTGGTTGGCTAAGCGTGGAAGAGAGAGCGCGATCATTGCACTCATCGGCGATGACGAACCGCTCGCGGAACGGACACTCGCCCTGATACCCGATGATATCCCGGTCTCTCGCCTCCGATTGCCTGGCCCACCGGAAGCGGCCTCCCTTGGCGCCCTCGCAGCGTCACTGCTGCTGACGGGATGGGCGGGCGAGGCCCGAGGCATAGATCCCGGCCGGCCGGGCGTCCCTGAATTCGGACGAAAGCTTTACGGTCTCCCGCTCAAGAAGTCCGCAAAATCGCGTCGTGACGCGGAGATTGCCGCGATCGAACGAAAGGCCTTCGCATCGCATGCCCAGCTTGTCGAACGCGGGCAGCTTACGTTCTGGCAGAGCGCGTACAACGACTTTAACGAACGACTGCATGCAGCATCGTTTGCCGGCGCCGTGCTCGACTATGATGGCACAATCGTAGACGCGCGCGCGCGCACTCTGCCGCCTGAGAAAGACCTTGTGCAGATCGTTGTCCGCCTCATCGAAGATGGCTTGGTCTTGGCCATCGCGACGGGACGCGGAAAATCGGTGCGCCTGTCTTTGCGCGAAGTCCTGCCGAAGCCAGTGTGGTCCAGGGTGACGATCGGCTACTACAACGGTCTCGAGATCGCCCCCTTGAGCGAGGATGGTTCACCGAACGATACGACCCGGCCGACAGAGGCTCTGGCCGCGGTTGCCGCTCGTCTGCGAGCCCAACCGGAGGTCTCTCTCTGTGCGGAGCAGACGGATCGCGCGCACCAGATCACCTTGGAGCCCAAGCATTCGTTGCGAGAAGATCATCTGTGGCTGCTCGCGCAGCAGGCAATTCTGTCGGAGGGGGCCAGCGGAGTTCGCGTCGTGCGATCCAGTCATTCGATCGACATTATCGACGCCAAGCGCGCCAAGGGAGCCGTCGTCGATGCAATGCGAAACCGGGTTGGGAACGGCGCCATACTATGCGTGGGCGATAGGGGACGCTGGCCGGGTAACGATCACGAATTGCTGGCCGAACCCCTTTCGCTGAGCGTTGACGAGGTCAATCTCGACCCTGCGACGTGTTGGCACCTGGGCTCCGAAGGATCCCGGGGGCCGTCGGTTCTGCTCGAATACCTGAGGAGGCTGCGTCCGCGCGACGGTCGTTTCCTGTGGGAATGATCCGAAAAATCGACAATCGGGTCGCTCGATGCACACATAAGTTGTAACTTAGCTGTCCAATTCGCCCCTGAAGGGAGCAGAGTAGATGCCCGTCAGATCCCAGCGCGATGCCGAGCCAGCGCCGACTATCAGGTCGATGAAGGCGCGCGGTACGAAACAGGCCGGAAGCAAACGCCCTACCGCGTTCGGATCCGGCTTGATTGCGCTCGATCTCATCGTCAGTGCTGATTCGTCTTCGTCATTTCAGGCTCATGCTGGCGGGACGTGCGGCAATGTGCTCACCGTGCTCGCCTATCTGGGATGGGAGTCCTATCCGGTTGCGCGACTTGGCAACGATGCCGCCTCCCAGGTCTTACAGGCCGACATGAGCCGATGGGGCGTGCATCTTGATCATGCTCGCTGCACCCCCAGTGCTCACACCCCGATCATCGTGCAGCAGATCCGCCGCAAGCGCGACGGCACCCCCACCCATTCGTTTTCCTGGGCCTGCCCTCGTTGCGGCAAGCGACTACCCAGCTTCCAGCCGATCACCCGTACCGTAGTGGATTCGATTGCGCCTCACCTTGCGTCGGCAAAGGTTTTCTTCATGGATCGCTTGTCGAGAGGCATTCTCGACCTGGCCGCTCTGGCTGCCAAGAATGGCGCCCTGATCATGTACGAGCCATCGGGCGTTGCCGAACCGCGACTGCTCCGGGAGGCGATCGAACTTGCTCACATCTTGAAATACGCGGATGCGCGTCTTTCGGAAATCGAGAGGGCATGGACCGAGCGCGCGGCAACAGCGATCGAGATTCAGACCATGGGCAACCGTGGACTTCGCTACCGGCATAAGCTTGGCAGCAAGCGAAGCAACTGGCTCAGCATTCCGGCCATAAATGCCCCTCGGCTGGTCGATACCTGCGGCTCCGGAGATTGGTTCAGCGCCGGCTTTCTCACCGAGATATTCAGACTGCAACCTGAGGGCTTGTCAAAATTGAAGGCTGCCCAACTGACGCAGGCGCTTCACTACGGTCAGGCGCTCGCTGCCTGGAACTGTGGTTTCGAGGGAGCTCGAGGCGGCATGTACGCCTCGACCAGAAACGCGTTTCAGAAGCAGATCGCAAAGTTGCTCGAGGGCGGCACCCCTGCTCTCCCGACATCCGCCAAAGCGACGGTCGAAGCCGAAAGTCTCGCCTGCCCCGCTTGCGTCGCGTGAGGGCATCATCCCGGAGGAGGAATGAAGGAAGAACTTGCGAAGGGCCTGCTCGCTCTGGTCATGGAGTGGGATGGGAATCGGCTCGCTCAGGAACTTCCGCGATTGGATCGGATGGCCCGCTTCAAGTACGACGAATATCAGCAATTCGGTCCAGGTCAAAAATTTCTCGAGGCTCTTTGCCTTTGGTTGCAGCAGTTCAGAACGACGACCGAGCGTGAAACCGCTTACGCCTTCGTGCGTGATCGCGTCGTCTTCGTTTCCGCAGCGGACATGCGTCATCTCGTCGAGTCCAGTTTCCCCGACGTTATCCGGCCCTCATTGATCACCGACGTAGCAGCCTCCATCGGAATCGCCCCCCACTGCATTACTGAAGTGATCCGTCATCCAGACTATAAACGCTCGCTTCGTCAGACGCTTTTCCTGGGGCTAAGCGATGGCTCGAGGATGGATATCTTTCGGCGAGCAGCTTCCCTGGACAATGAGCAAGTCTGGCAGGCTTACGAGATCGGCAAGCCGAAATCAGCGGGTATGCTCAAGGATTTGCAATCATCTCTTGGCGACGCGAATGCACAGTTTGCTCGGATTGTCCTGATCGACGACTTTTCAGCGAGCGGAATTTCCTACATCCGTAAAGAAAAAGATCAGTGGAAGGGCAAGCTGGTCAAGGCATTGAAGCAATTTCAGCCCGGCGAAGACGCCTCCTGTCTGATCGAATACTCAACGATCAAGATGCAAATCGTTCTCTATGTGGCGACCAAGGCAGCCGTCGATTACATCGGCAGCCAGTTAGCCCTCTACTGCGAGGAGCAATCCGTTCCGGTACCTAGCATAACCGCGGTCTACGAGCTTGCTCCAGACATGGCGCTTGCCTCGCCCCGCGACAAGGAGTTTCTTGCACTGGTCGATTCCGACACTTACTATCGAACGCGCCCGCTCGACGAGCATGAGGCGAAAGGCGGAACAGACACCATCAAGCGCGGGTTTGCAGCTTGTGCCTTGCCTTTGGTCCTTGCGCATAATTGTCCCAACAACAGCATTTATCTCCTCTGGGCCGATCCTCTCGAAGTCGGTAGTGCTCGTGGCCTCTTCCCGCGCATCGTGCGTCATCGCGAGGCCTTATAGTGGCTCGGAACGCTTTTGCCATCCGGACCTCCGAGACATCCTCGCCGGACGAGATTTTCTCGCGATACTTCGCGCCCGAAGTGCTGAGCATCCTCCCTCAGGATCTGTTCGCCACAAGTGCGCTGGTGCTGCGGAGCGCCCCTGGCGGGGGCAAAACATCGCTTTTGCGGATATTCACTCCGGGTCCTCTGATTCAGGTCATTCGTAATCGACATCTCTCACCGCACGACGAAATTCATCGAAGCCTGGCCCAGCTCGGTGTGGTCGACGAGGCGACGGCGCTCGCGTTCGGAATCCTCGTTCCCTGCGCCAGTGGATACGCCGAAATCGGCCCTCAACTCGAAGAACGGACGTCGCGCGCGCTTTTTCGCGCTTTGGTGAATGCTCGCGTCATCCTCCGGACGCTGCGAGCGCTGTGCACGCTCCATGATCTCGAGTATCCCAACGGCTTGGGCACGATCACCTGCGAGTACGCGGCCTCGTTGTTCGACGAGGGACCTATTCCGCGAACCGCCGACCTCAGCGTCCTGCGCGCATGGGCCGAGGACGTCGAATCTCGCTGCTTCGCTCAACTCGACGCCATCGGGAACACATCCGTCGACCTGCCTCTCCACTTGCAGTTCGATGCTGTGCTGTGGCTGTCGCAGGTGTCGTTCGTCATTCATGGCAGGGCCGTAGCGGCAAAGCCAATCGTTATGTTCGACGACGTCCACCGGCTCCGGCCGTGGCAAAGAACGCTGCTGTACAGCGAACTACTTGACCACCGGCAGGGTGCTTCCGTCTGGTTTGCCGAACGAACCTATGTGATCAATCCTTCCGAGCTTCTGACAGGCGCGATCCCGCGGCGCGACTACGAAGAAGTGCGCATGGAGCAGGCTTGGAGCACCGCAAAACCCAAGCAGTACCTGAACTTTGTGACGTCGATTGCAAATCGCCGCATGGCGCAGATGCGCACCGATCTGGAAAGCTTCGGCGACTATCTTTCAAACACCGTCACGGACTACGCGACTCAAGACAAAATCGCAAAAGCCTTGCCAGAGATAGAACGGAGGGTTCGCGCCCTGGCCAGTGGTAGCGGGCTCTTTGACGAGTGGATCGCAAGCGCGGCTTCCGCGGCGGCAGAGCCTTTCGATAAGGCCATCGAATGGACCCGAATAGGCATTCTCATCACGCGTGAGAAGCAGAAGGTTCAAGCGTCCCTGGATTTGGCGCCTCTCTCTGACGACGATCTGGAAGCTCGAACAGGCTCCGGCGTGCCGGCCGCTGCAGAGAGGTTTGTCTGCAACAAGCTCGACGTACCCTATTTCTACGGAATAGAACGCGTGGTGCGCCTCAGCTCCTATAACGTCGAGGAGTTTCTCCAGATCTGCGCGGTCCTGTATGACCATATTTATGCGCAAAAAATCACGCGCTCCCGCGGCAGTGGCCCGGTATCGGTCAGCGCAAAACTCCAGAACGACGCCCTGACCAAACTTGCCGAGAAGAGGTTCAAAGAGCTGCCCCGCCTGTTCGCGCTGGGCCCCCAGGCGCAAAGACTCATCGAAGCAATCGGCCTCATGTGCCGTGAGAAGACCTACGAGCCCAACGCGCCCTATGCACCGGGCGTCACGGGCATTGCCCTTTCCACGCAGGATCGCGAGGCGCTGGTGCAAGCTGGGCGCGACGGTCCTGGCAACCCGTATTTCGAACTCGCCTCCACAATCAGCTCTTGCGTGGCGCAAAATCTGTTTGAAGTGCGAGACAATCACAAGCAAGACAACAAGACGTGGGTCGTCCTGTATCTAAACCGGCTATTTTGCGCGCAATTTGATCTTGTCTATCACGTTGGCGGTTGGCAACGCGTCTCGCTTCGCCGCCTTCAGGATTGGTCGCGCGGGGTGGTTCCGCGGGCGAATGAAAAGATAACATTGGTCTGACGATATGTGGTGGGACCCCTACAACCTATATCGAGCCGAGCAGTTCAGCGCGTTTTGGCGCAAGCATCTGGAGAACGGTGAGCGGAGGCTGCTGTTCATCGTCGGAGCCGGATTCGATCCACGTGTGATGGGCCCCGCGAAAGAGATCATTACCTGCGCTCCTGACGCTACGCGCAAGTGTCTGGCAATCGACATGTCTGAGGGATATGGCACGGACGCTGCTGCGTCCAAACTCGGCAGCAAGAACCTGACCGGCTTGAAAGCGTTGTTTCCTGCCGATCGACTTGAGGTCAGACATCTGGTTACGACAGACGCGGACGGAATTAGAGACGTTTCACGAAGTGCAGCTGTTCTGTTTGCGGATTTTGAGACCTGGATTTCGGACTACACCGACATCGTTGTCGATATCAGCGCACTCCCTCGCCTGGTTTATCTCACTCTGCTCAATACGCTGCTCACCCACCTCGTGAAGCCGGCCTCCGAAACGCCACTTGGCTCAACAATCAATCTCCATGTCGTTTATGCGGAATCAGCAGCGATTGACAGCGCCATTGCCAAGTTTGAGATCGACACAGATCTCGCACCTATCCAGAGCCTGGCAATCCGGCTCGACGAAGAAGCTTCTTTGGGCTGGCCGGTCGTCTGGTTTCCGGTGCTGGCGGAGGACGTGCTCGAGCAGCTCACTCGCATCGGTGAGCGCACCAATCCCGATGAGATCTGCCCGGTACTACCCATTCAGTCCGCAGATGCTCGCCGCGGCGACAACATCATTAATGCCTTGGGAGAATTCCTGTTCGATCGCTACGATGTCGATATCCGCGACATCTTGCGGGCGACCGAATGGAATCCGTTCCAACTCTATCGCTCGCTGATGCAGACGATGGCACGCTACGAGGACAGCCTCAAGCTCGCGGGCGGCGCAAAATTTGTCTTGTCGCCCTTGTCGAGCAAAGGCCTATCCATAGGATGCTTGCTGGCGGCCTTCGAGAAGCGGGCGACCGGCAATCGCGCAGGGGTCCGCGTCGGCATGGCGCACGTCGAATCCAGGCGGTATGAAGCGGTCAAGATACAATCGAATCCGAAGTATCAGCTCATTTCCGCCTGGGTCGCGGGTGAATGCTATAGTGTGACCTCACACAAAAAGCAGACCGAAGAAGTGCAGCAAGCGCTGATCGGCGCGGACGCCAAATGACAGTGCGGCCGATTCGATCGAGGCGTCCCAAATCCGTTTCTGCACGGTGTCCAAGCGGAAGCGGGGCAATTGCCGCTCACGGCCCTGTCGCGAGCCGCACTTTCTGGCTAGCTCCGAAGGCCTTCGCTTCGTAAGAAGCGGCAAGCACAACGCCACCGCCGACGGCGATTGGTTTGCCGCGCAACGAAGGGTCAAGCAGCTGCTCTACCGAGGCTTAGAAGGCGTCCAGGTCCGCATGCAGGATGGTGGCTGTCGTTGCCATCCCGATCGTTCGCCCCGTGACGTTTCGAGGACGTTTTAGCGAAAGAACATAATGAGAACATTCGTGGCGGGTGTCAAGCCACAGAGTGCGATCGAAGCGATGAATGGCGTCCTGATCCGAGTCGCCAAATCTATTCTGCGGGAAGATTGGACAGCAGCGTCTTCGTCGCCTGAGAAGGTCGGCCAATACGGCGGTCATATTGCTCCGCCAGGTCCAGCAGCCTCCTTCTGGTGAAGGGGTCTGCCTTGTCCGCGAGATCCCGAACGATCTTGGCTCTGTCTCTCAAAAATTGTTCGTCCACGAAAACACCAATCCACTGAAATCTCAATATGCTGCGCAGTTTTGTCGTTTGGCTTTGAATTGCGCTACGGAGTTGGCAAATCCAATATTACGTTGTCGATCAACCGGGTCGAGCCGACGTAAGCTGCCGCACAGAGCGCCGCGGAGCACCGAAGCGGACTCTCAGCAGTCTTGAGCGTATCACCGTCGACAAGTTCAAGATACTGCAGTCGGTCAACTGCCTCTAAATGCCCCTTGGCGATCGCAATCAGCTTTTCCACGTTGCGCTCTCCTGAGCGAAACGCATCAGCCGCGGCGAATAGTCCACGACTGATGGCAAGGGCCCGCCGACGTTCTTCCTCACTGAGATACCTGTTGCGACTGCTCATCGCGAGCCCGTCCGGTTCGCGAACGGTTGGTACGGTGGCGACCTCGATCGGAAGATTGAGGTCAATTGCCATCCGACGCACGACCGCGCATTGCTGAAAGTCCTTCTGTCCAAAAAACACGACGTCCGGCTGCACCATGTTGAACAGCTTGCAGACTACGGTCGCAACACCGCGAAAATGTCCAGACCTGAACGCTCCGCACAGTGGTTTCGCGAGTTCGCCGGGTTCAACGAAGGTCTCAAATTGAGTCGGATAGACTTCCTGAGCATCCGGCGCAAACAGGATCGCAACACCAGCATCGCGGCACAGTTTCTCATCACGCAGGAAGTCACGCGGATATGTGCTGAGATCCTCGTTTGGTCCAAACTGAGTGGGGTTGACGAAGATGCTAACGACGGTGACCTCGCATTGCGCCCGGCTCGCCACGATCAGCGCCAGGTGGCCATCGTGGAGATAGCCCATCGTCGGCACGAATCCGACCCGTTGATCGGCGCTGCCAGCCTTTGCGAGAGTGCGGCGAAGCTCAGCGACCGTCGTGATTGTTTGCATGTCGAGCTCTACATCAGGTTAGGTTGGACGGCGCCCAGTTGGCGATTGCCTCGCCGAGGCCTTCAGGAAGACGATAGGACTCTTGGTGTCCCGGGAACGCACCACTGCGAACATCTGTCGCCCAGCGCGAAAGCGCATCGTGCAACAACTGGAAACCTTCCACATAGGCGCGAACGAACTTTGGCCGATGACCTTCGGTCAGGCCCAGCACATCGTGAAACACGAGGACCTGCCCTGAACAGTCCGGACCGGCGCCGATTCCAATCGTCGGTATCGTCAAGGAAGAGGTGGCACGAGCAGCAAGCTCAGCCGGAATGCCCTCCAACACCAAAGCGAAACAGCCGGCTTCTTGCAGACGGTGGGCGTCATCGAGCAGACGCAGCGCTGCATCCGCTTTCCGGCCCTGCACCTTGAAGCCCCCCATGACATTAATGCTCTGTGGGGTAAGACCCAGATGGCCCATCACCGGAATCTCGCAATCGACCAACGCACGTACCATCTCGATACGTTTGTCCCCGCCCTCGAGCTTCACCGCGGCTGCACCTCGCTGCAGGAATCCGCCGGCATTGCGTATGGTTTCCTCGACGCTGAGGTGAAAGCTGAGAAACGGCATATCGGCGACGAGCAGAGCACGAGGCTTGGTGCGTGCAACAGCCTCCAGGTGATGGTTCATCATCGCCACGCTGACGGGCAGCGTGTTTTCAAATCCGAGACAAACATTGCCGACACTGTCACCGACGAGGATGATATCGACCACGGGATCCGCGATACGTGCCGCAACCGCGTCGTAGGCGGTGCTCACGACGAGGCGCCTCCCCTCCTCCTTCCACCGCTGCAGGATGGGAATCGTAACGCGCTCAACCGGCTGCTCCGAAACGTGGCTCATTTTAGATACCCATCCGTCGACGACCTCAGTTCGATTCTGCAGTCCGAAGCGGCACGGCTTTGATGTCGCCCAACTCGCCGATTATCTCGAAGCCATAGCGACCCGCTGCGTCCGAAGTGACCGAGTATGTGAGGCGATCAGCAATCTGGTTGCTGCGATCGAAAGTGAGAATCCTCGGCCTCAATTCTACAATTCGCCGGTCGTCCAGGTATGACGAACTGCAGATGATCAGTTGGTCGCCAACCTGGCAGGTGCGCGCAGCGGCGCCGTTGAGGACACAGCAACGCGAACCGCGCGCGCCGAAAATGACATAAGTCGAGATGCGTGCCCCCGAGTTCTTGTTCCAAATCTCCACGAACTCCATCGGCAGGATGCCGGCTTCATGGCAGTGATCCGGATCGAGGGTGATTGACCCATGATAGTGAAGATTGGCCTCCGTAACATGGATGCCATGCAGCTTGGCAGCGAGTACTTTTCGCATCCTGAAAGTTCCTCTCAGTCTCCACACATCCTCGGAGCTGCGCCTTCTATGCAAGTCGAAAGAAAACAGTCAAAGGGAGGACGAAAAAAGAAATATACATCCCCAAAATAGCTGGCCAACGCATCAAAACATCCAATGGTCGCGCGATCATGAGACGAGAACCTGTGGCCGCTATTTGGTCGTGCGGACAGGCGCTCACGTATGCCCGGTCCATTCCGGCCTCCACAGCGCGTCGGCAGCATCGTTTATTGCGGCGTAGATTTCGTTGAGGTCCGCCGCCGTGACGCTATAGGGCGGCATAACGTAGATCGTATTGCCAAGCGGGCGCAGTAGCAGACGACGATCGTTGAAGAACGCCTGAAGCTTCGGACCGATATTCGCGAGGTAGCCCTCGTCGCGCACTTTCAGCTCAAGTGCCGTGATGGTACCCATCCGACGGACATTCCTGAAGCGTGCGTCCGCACGAAATGGCTCGATTTGCTTCTCCTGCATTGCAGCGACGGATGCCAAACGCGCGTAAGTCTCTTGATTGCGCCAGAGACTGAGGTTCGCCTTTGCAGCCGCGCACGCGACCGGGTTTGCCGTGTAAGAACTAGAGTGGAAGAAGGTGCGCGTACGGTCTTTCGAATAGTGCGCGTCGAAAATATCCGCGCGGCAGAGTGTCACCGCGAGCGGAAGCGCCCCTCCCGTGAGGCCTTTGGAATAGCAGACGATATCGGGCGTGACATCCGCCTGCTCGCACGCGAATAACGTTCCGGTGCGGCCCCAGCCCGTCATGACCTCGTCGGCAATGAACAGCACGTCCGAGGCCTCGCAGATCCGCTTCATCTCTCTGAGCACCCAGGTTGGGTACATCAGCATCCCGCCCGCCCCCAATATGAGAGGCTCCACAATAAATGCGGCTGGAATTTCGTTTCGACATGCAGACTCGAGCGCATCGAGCGTCGCCTGCTCAAGGCCTTTCGCAGGGAACGGGATTGACGTAACATCGAACAGCAGGGGCCCGTACGCCGCGTTTAACACGCCTCGGGCACCGACAGACATCGCCCCAATCGTGTCGCCGTGATAGGAGTGCTGCATCACGACAATGCGTATTCGCTGCCTGCCGATATTATGCCAATAGCCGAGTGCCATTTTTAAGGCCACTTCCACGCTGGCTGAGCCGCTGTCGGAGAAGAAGACATAATCGAGGCCACGGGGTGCGAGTTTCAAGAGTAGCGCCGCAACCTCCTCGGCCGGCTCGTGGGTGTAGCCGGCAAAGATGATCTGGTTGAGCTTGCCTGCCTGTTCCTGAATGGCGCTCACAATATGTGGATGGCAATGACCATGCGTCACGACCCACCAGGATGAGATTGCATCTATGATACGACGACCATCCGCGGTATGGAGATAGGCACCATCACCACGCACAATCCTTGTCATCTGGTCCTGAAGAGCGTGCTGCGTGAATGGATGCCAGATTGGCGACTGTCTCTTTGGCATCATGGTTTGAAATCATCAGCATGGAAGGCGGTTTTGAATGCGGCTTGCAGCGTTCCTGGCGTGAGAGGAGAAAGCCACGGCAATCGCCCCAACCAACGCACCCGCCCGATCTCGCAAATTGCGCTCTCAGTCTCGGAATTTCTTTCGCCAATGAATGCAATCCCAAGAACGTCGATCTGGCGCTTTCGCAGGGCCTCTATCGACAGCAGCGAGTGATTGATTGTACCCAATGCTGTCCTCGCGCAAAGCACGATGGGAAGCCGCCATCGCTCGAAGACGTCAATATAGAGAGTGTTGCCAATCAGCGGCACCATCAGCCCGCCGGCTCCCTCGATCACGAGTGGCCGCTCCCCCGTGTCTGGCGATCGAAGCGAATCCGCGTCGATGCGAACTCCGTCAATTTCGGCGGAATGATGCGGCGAAGCAGGCGTTCGAAGGCGGTAAAGCTCCGGCACGATACGATCGACGGAGAGACCGCCAAGCCGCGCGACGAGCTCTGTATCGGTCTCTCCTTCGAGACCGGCTTGGATCGGTTTCCAATAGTTCGCGCCGAGGAGATTGGCGAGGCCGGCGCAAAAGACGGTCTTGCCAATGCCGGTATCTGTGCCAGTCACCACGATGCGCTTACTCATCGCGGATCGCCCCAAGTCTCTTCGACTAACGCATCAAGCATGTCGCATACATCATCTTCGCTGACGTTAAGCGTCAGCGAAATTCGCAACCGTGCCGTCCCTGCCGGCACGGTCGGCGGCCGTATCCCACGGATGTCAAAACCGCGAGCCTGCAGCGCAGAGGCGAGCCGCATGGCACGCGCATTGTCGCCGACAATGTAAGGAACAATCTGTGAATTCGAGGGACTTGAGCGGCCGCGCAGGTCGATCTCACGATGTGCGAATGCGACCAGATTGGCCAGGCGTTGCTGCCGCTCGGGCTCCTCCTGCAGGATCAGGAGCGCCTCCTGCACGGCAACCGCCATCAATGGTGAGGGCGCGGTGGCGAAGATGAACGGACGGCAGCGATTGACCATGAAGTCGCGCAGCACGGTGGACGCAGTGACGAGCGCGCCGGCAGCGCCGAGCGCCTTGCCGCAGGTATGAACGACCAGGAGATTTTCGCGCCCCTCATAGGTCGCGGTGAGCCCTCGTCCCTGCTCGCCGTAGACGCCTGTGGCATGAGCTTCATCCACCATCAGGAACGCATCATGCCTGTCGGCTATTGCGACAAGCTCCTTGAGCGGTGCGAAATCGCCGTCCATGCTGTACAGGCTTTCGGCTACGATCCAGACGCGGCCCGTTCCGCCCTTCGCGCGCCAGTCGCGGATTGTGTTTTCGACCGACGTCGGATCGTTGTGAACGCTTTCGCGAAATTCGGCTCGTCCGGCCCGTGCGCCTTCGTGAATACTCGCGTGCACGAGAGAATCGAGAACCAGCAGATCGCCCCGTTGCGGCAGCGTCGTCAGGAGGGCGAAATTTGCGACATATCCGCCGCTGAAAAACAGCGCCGTCTCCGCTCCGAAAAAGCGTGCGGCCTCTGCTTCGAGCCGTTCGTGCTCGTCGCAGTTGCCGCGCAGAAGCCTTGACCCACCGGCCCCGATCGGACTGCCGGCTTCCAGCGCCGCCGCCACAGCCTTCTTCATGCGCGGCGCGCTCGCCAGCGCGAGATAGTCGTTCGATCCAAAATCGATGCCGGAGCGGGGCGCGAGGCGCCGCAGCCGATCCTGCTCGTTCAGGGCGCGCAATGCGGCGCCATAAGTGGCCACCTTGTCCGTGCGTATTGAAGTCATCAATTGATCCCGTGTGCAGAGGGGGTGTTCGTGCAAGTCATTCGGGCAGCGGCCAATCACGAAGCCCTGCGTGTTCCCGACATTTCAAGATTCTCCCGGGGACCGCGGAGGCGGGGTTTGGCCTCAACCGCTCTGAACGTTATCGTGAGCCGGCGCGGGTTGGCCGGTGACCGGTCGCGCCTGGTCGAGATTGGATTTGATGCCGAGCCGCCCGAGCAGCTCCGCATCGAGGTCGCGCTGCGGGTTTCGCGTCGTGAGAAGCACGTCGCCGATGAAGATCGAATTGGCGCCAGCGAGAAAGCACAGCGCCTGCAATTCGTCGGTCATGTATTGCCGCCCGGCGGACAGCCGCACCACGCTTTGTGGCATCATGATGCGGGCGATCGCGACAAGCCGCGCGAGACTGATCGGATCCGGCCGCTCCGCGGTGTCGTTGACCGGCACGCCCTTGACCTCGTTCCAGAGGTTGATCGGGACGCTTTCCGGATGGCTCGGAAGATTGGCGAGCAGCACCAGCATGCCGAGCCGGTCCGCGACGCCCTCTCCCATACCGATGATGCCGCCGCAGCAGACCTTGATGCCCGCCGCGCGCACCCGGGCGAGCGTGTCGATGCGATCCTGCAAGGTCCGGGTGGTGATTATCTGGCCGTAGAATTCAGGCGAGGTGTCGACATTGTGGTTGTAGAAATCGAGGCCGGCCTCGCGCAAGCGCTGCGCCTGCTGAGCCGTCAGCATGCCGAGTGTCACGCAGGTCTCCATTCCGAGGCCCTTCACGGCGCTGACCATCTCGCAGACCTGATCGAGGTCGCGGTCCCTTGGACTGCGCCACGCCGCTGCCATGCAGAAGCGCGCCGCGCCGGCCGCTTTCGCGCGCTCGGCAGTGGCGATCACATCCGCCTTGTCCATCAGCCGCGTCGCCTTCAGCCCCGTGTCATAATGCGCGCTCTGAGAGCAATAGCCGCAATCCTCGGGACACCCGCCGGTCTTGATGCTGAGGAGGCTCGCGGTCTCCACGTGATTAGGATCGAAGTGGCGGCGGTGAACGGCCTGGGCACGGAATAACAAGTCGGAAAACGGCGAGTTGTACAGTGCCTGCGCCTCCGCACGGGTCCAGTCATGGCGGACAGGTTCGATGTCGCAGCCGTCGTTCGGTTTTGCTTCCATGCCATAGACCCTCTGAGCCATAAGTCTTTCCTCAGTGCGCATCTCATAGATAATCATATTGATTATCTATAATTATTCTGCCATGGATCATGCTAGCGGACGTCGCGTGTCAGCGCATCCGATTTTGCGATAGATAATCTATGATAATGGAGAACGAGAACACGACGACCGCGCAACGCATTGCCCAGTCAATCGGGGAGCGCATCATCAGCGGCGCACTAGAGCCAGACGCACCGCTCCGGCAGGACCATCTCGCGAGAGAATTCAACTCGAGCCACGTCCCTGTGCGGGAAGCTTTTCGGCAATTGGAGGCGCAACATCTCGTTCGGGCCGTGCCCCGCCGCGGCGTGCGCGTTGCGCCGCTTGACGCCAGCTCGGTGAAGGAGATCGCCGAGATGCGCGCAGCGTTGGAAGTGGTCGCGTTGCGCAATGCCGCGCCGAAGCTCACGTCGGCTCATCTGGCGCGGATTGAGCTGGCCCTGATCGAAGCAGACAATGCCGAGACGATTCAGGAGTTCGAGGTCACCAATCGCACGTTTCACCACGCCCTGGTGGCACCCTGCGCAATGCCGCGACTCCTCGCCTGCCTCGATGGACTGCAGCTCGCAAATTCGCGTCTGGTGTTCGCGATGGCGCGCAGTGCCGGATGGCGACCGCGCTCCAATCAGGATCACCGCTTGATCCTGCAAGCGTTACGATCGCGCAACATCGATCAGGCCTGCGGTCTGCTCGCGCGCCACATTCAAACCATTGAGCGCCTCGCCTTCCCCGCGTCATGATGAGGAACAACAATCGCACGGCACCATGCGGCGTCCGTCGCTGGTGTGATACCAAGATAGCCCTGCGATCAGCCTTTCATCTCACACGAGCCATAGCCAGCCATGATCCGCCACATCGTCTTATTCACCGCCAAGGACAAGACCGACATCGACCGGATCGTCGATGGCCTCTCGGTTCTTACCGCCATCCCACATGCACGCCGACTCGAGATCGCGCGCAACCGCAAGACCGACCAGCTCGGCAATGACATCGACGTCGTCGTTTACGGTGAATTCGAGAATGATGCTGAGCTCGCCGCCTACAAGGCGCACGATCTCTACAAGGAATCGATCAAGCGGGTACGACCACTGCGGGAACTTCGGTTCGCGGCCGACTATAATTTGGCGGATGTCGGCCCGTAAGTCTTATGCATATCCGCGAATTGCCCTGGATCGAGCCGGTCACGGCGATGCGACGTCTCGCACATCGGCCGCACCTCACGTTTCTCGACAGCGCAGCAAAACACGAATTACTTGGACGCTACTCATATCTGGCCTGCGATCCCTTCAGCAGCTACGTAGTCGCGGACGGGCGCGCGAGCTGCAACGGCGAGCCTCTCGAAGGCGATCCATGGCACGCCCTTCGCGCGCTCCTTGCTAGCTACCCGCAACACTATCGCCCCGATTTCCCCCCGTTCCAAGGCGGCGTGGCCGGCTTCTTTTCCTACGATCTGAACAGGACCCTGGAACGGCTGCCACCGCCGGCAGCGCAGGGACAAGGATTTCCACAATCGATTCTACATTTCTACGACGTGGTCCTCGCCTACGACCATCGCGATCAAAAATGCTGGATCCTTTCGACCGGATGGCCCGAGCAGGACCCCACACGTCGCAGCAAACGCGCTGGCCATCGCGCCGATGAGTTTGCGGCGCTGCTTGCAGGCCCAAGTTCTCCACAGAACCGCTCCCATACCGCAGCGAGCTCATGGCATTCGAACTTCAGCCGCGATAGCTATGTCGCGGCCGTGCAGCAGGTCATGGACTTGATCCTGGCCGGAGATATTTTCCAAGCCAACATCGCGCAACGCTTCAGCACCAGGCTGTCGAGCCCGTTTGATCCGCTCGCCTTCTACTGTCGGCTACGGGCATTGAACCCGGCGCCCTTTGCCGCCCTTCTGCGTTACGGCAAGTTGACCATTGCATCGAGCTCGCCGGAACGATTCCTCAGACTCGATGGGCAACAGGTTGAAACGCGCCCGATCAAGGGCACGATCAGGCGTTCCGGCGATCCGCAGGAAGATCGGCAACGCGCTGAATTGCTGCTTGCAAGCGAGAAGGACCGCGCCGAAAACGTGATGATCGTCGACCTCCTCCGAAATGACCTGTCACGCGTTTGCACCGCGCACTCCGTGAAGGTTCCCGTTCTGTGCGGCCTTGAATCTTATGCTTCTGTGCACCACCTGGTTTCGGTCGTCACCGGCAAACTCGCAGCTGATCACGATGCCGTCACCCTGCTGCGCTCCTGCTTTCCTGGCGGCTCGGTCACCGGGGCGCCGAAGGTGCGGTCGATGGAAATCATCGCCGACATCGAACGTGTTGCGCGTGAGGTCTATTGCGGGGCCATCGGCTTCATCAGTTTCAACGGGCAGATGGATACAAATATTGCGATCAGGACCGTCACGATCGACGATGACCTTGCGGTTTTTCATGCCGGTGGCGGCATCACGGCGATGTCGGAGCCAAGCGCTGAATACGAGGAGACACTCGCAAAGGCGCAACGCATCTTTGACGCATTTCGCGCAGAGACGAAGGGTGCGTCATGATTGCGATCATCGACAACTACGATTCCTTCGTCTTCAATATCGCTCGCTACTTCCGGGAACTCGGGGAAGCGACGGAGGTGGTCCGGAACGACGCGACCAGCGTTCGCGATCTCGTTCGGCTCCGGCCACGCGCGGTAGTGATCTCGCCGGGGCCGTGCACGCCAACGGAGGCTGGGATCTCGACGGCCGTTGTTCGTGAACTCTCCGGCCGGGTCCCGATCCTCGGCATCTGCCTTGGACACCAATGTATCGGAAGCGTTTTCGGCGGTAGGGTCGCGCGCGCATGTCGCCCCATGCACGGCCAGGCCTCGCACGTTACTCATGATGGCCGAGGGCTGTTCAAGGCACTGCCGTCGCCGCTTCGCGTTGGGCGCTACCATTCTCTCATTGTGCAGCTCGATGATGCGTCGGGATCTTTGCTGATGGTAACGGCGCGTTCAGACGACGGCGAGATCATGGCAATCGCACATCGCGATCAACCAACTTATGGCGTGCAATTTCACCCGGAATCGATACTGACTCAGTACGGACCCGCAATATTTTTGAACTTCTTGCGACTTGCTGAGGCTTCCAATCATTTCGTGCAAACATAATAGGCTCCCGGACGATGGGCAGATGAATTCGGACCGGGAGCAAAGTCAGCCACGTTTCGGGGGTTCGAGTCGGGGGAGGGACGCGAACCCCCGACCCCAGGATTATGATTCGTGCGCTCGGTTATCTGGTTCGCTCATTGCCTCGTGCTTTGTCGCCCCCTTCTGCATCGATGCCCTGGTCCGCGCCGCGCCGCCGAGTATTGGCAAGCTCCGAAAGCTCGTTCTTCAGCGCATGCCGGCGAGTTTCAACGGCGGGCATGTCGTCGACGAATTGCCGAACTTGGCGAGCTAACTCGTGATCTGCTGCCGCTCCAGAGCGCTGTAGCTCCGCGGCATATTCGAGATATCGCCGCCGGATCGCGTCCTGACGTGACTTAATCTGTTCATCCCAAGGGAGTTTGGCGGTCCTGCCGCCCCTCACCTCCGAAAGCACCTCCTTACGGGCGAGCCGATCGACATCGGGCGTGATCTTTCGCTTGCGGAGAGCGAGGACCGCCCCGCGATCGGCCTTTCGAACGCGTCCGCGGGTTCGCCGCGGCGTTGCCTCCGCTGCAATCCCGCGAAGCCTGAGTTCGCCCGCAAAACGTTCGCGCCAGGCCTGAAGATCGGCCTTACGCGGGTTGAGGCGCTTGCGGTCATGGCCCAGGGACCGAACGGTCAAGTGCACGTGGGGATGCTTGTCGTCGAGATGCTGGACGAAAACGTAGTCGTGATTGCCATCGAACGTCTCGATGGCAAAAGCCCGAGCTGAATCCTTGACTGCGATGGCATCGGTGCCAGCCGGCATCGATAGAATGATGTTGACCGAGAGCGACCCATCGCGGCGACGCTTGTCGTCGAAACCGGCATCATCCTCCCAGCGTTGCTGCAGATCTTTCAGTCCGGAACGACCCGTCAGAGCCGCGCCCTGCTCTGTTTCCGCATTGAGCTCCCCGTTTCGCGTGATGTATGCGAGGTGCGACCTCAGATGCGCCACGCTCTTGGTGCGACCAGTGATCTTGACCATCACCTCTGGCGCTCGGCGCACGATGCGTTCGAGCTTTGCACGCATCGCCGGCGTAAGGCGGCCGGGGACAGCTGGATCGGAAATATCCCACTCGGCTCGCCGAGGGCGCCGATTGGGCGTTTCCCAGACATACGAGATCGGCGGAAGTTCGGACACCAGGTCGGTCGGCCGGGTCGAGTGGCGCCGACTCATCGCCGCCCGTCCCAATAATCTGCGTTGCCATTCAACGCATTACGCAATTGCGCGAGCTCCCTTTCAATGACCAATTTGGCCTCTTGAATTGCGGATAAATCGGGCTCAACCGCCCTGCCCTGCAGCACACTGGTGTTTGCGGCGCGCGCGATCTGGTTGATATTGCCGCCGATCCGGTTGAGCTCGCGAACGATCGCACGAAGCGCGTCGTGCTCGTCCGGGGAATGCTGCACCGGTGATCCCAATCGCGAGCGCACCAGCGCAACGATCCAACCGGTTCGCGTCATGCCACGCTGATGTGAGACTTCCGCGAGCTGCCGCATCTCGCTCTCGCGAAATCGCACCGTCACCTTCTCCGGCCGTCCGACCGGCAATGCCAAGATGCGCGGCGCTGGCGCAGCAAGTGCATCAGCAATGAGACGCCGCAGCAGCGCGGATTTACCGCCCTGGGTAGCTGCAAGAACTGAGAACTCTGCCGCGACTTCGTCGGAGACGCGAAGCGAAATCAGAGCCATGCACTCCGATCCCAATCGCGATGTAATACATCGCTGGCGCGAAGCCTATCCTGCACTAGAAAAGGCGAAACCCTCCACCCCCTCCATGTTGGTTCAAACCATCGGGCTCGGCAGGCAAGGCTCGGGAGTTGCTCCAGGTCACAGCCGACGATCGATGAGGAGAGCTCTTCTGGGAAGGACGCAGCCGTCGCCCGTAATGCTTGTACTCCACGAACACCGCGCGGGCAGATTCGCAACATTGGCACTGAATATGTGGACCGCGGCTTTCCAGCAGCCTCCGGCCTCTCTACGGCGCTGTGGAGGGCGCGTTCGGCCTCCGGCTGCTGCGCTAACGCGCCATCCTTCGGATGGGAAATCCGCTCCGCCGGCGCACCAACTGTAGCAGCGTTTCTGAGGAGGCTGTCTAAGACCAGCTTCATGCCGACAGGATCTCTTCGATTGTGATGGTCGATGCTGGAACCTCTTCCGCTACTTCTGCGCCATCGATCAGCAGCACGGCATGGCGTGAGCCTCGAGACGCGAGTCGATCGACCAGAAGACAGCCCGTGCGATCTTGGTGACGCACTCTGATTGTCAGCGATGTACTCATTCTCGCGTTCCGATCGACTGAAGAGTTGAAGGACCTTTCCGCGATCGCCGTCACGCGGTCTCTCTCCATGGGTCGCAATGCCGTTTGCGGTGCGATCTCGCTTCGTGGTGGTTGATCTCCAGGGGGGCCCTCGCCATCAGCAGGGGAACCGCGGACCTCGGTGCGAATTTTGCGGGCCAACTGACGGGCGTGTGCATCGGTGAAGCTCTCCTGTGCTGCGCATAAGGTCTCGACGGCGTTGGGCTGCTCACGCCAAGCCTGGTAGAGCTCATACACAGCACGGATTGACGAGCCAGCAAGCTTCGACCGAAGGAAGTCCGGCATATTCTTGACCGACGCGTAGCGAGACACCCAGTCCCTGGGCTTACCGAGCTTGCGCGAGATGTCAGCCTGGTTATCACCCTGCTCCAAGCGGTCCGCGATGAACGCCGCAATTTCGGGGGCATTGAGGTCATCGCGCTGGATATTCTCGATCATCTGGACATAACGATCCGCAGAACCAGCGGCATGAATGAAAGCCGGCATCACACGGAGCCCGGCGCGCTTAGCAGCACGATACCGCCTCGCACCCATGACGATCACGTACCGGCCTTCCTCGGTCGCTTGCCGCAGCACGATCGGTTGCAGCACTCCATGCTGAAGGACCGATTCCGCAAGCTCGTCGAGCTTCTGTTCGTCGAAGCTGCGCCGGGGCTGGTCCGGATCTTCGTCAATACGGTCGATAGAGATGCAAGTCGGTTGCCCGATTGTGGCGGCACCATCTTCCGCGGCGGCGATGAGCTGCTTAAAGCTGAGATCAAGCGCCATGTATCGACTCGTTCATCTGCGCGACGATCTTGGCGAGAACATCGCGGATTTCCCGACCAGCCTCCTGCGCAGAGCGGCGCTTCAGTTTCCAGACCGGCAGGCGTTCCGCGACGGCCTCAGCGTAGCCATCCCTTGCAACGATCTGGCCCGGAAACACATATTTGCCGGCCTCGCGCAAGAGCTGCTCCAGATGCATCCTTTGACGGGGCGATTTCGTGTTGAAGTTCGAAGGCAGCAACCCGAGGAACTTCGTATCCTGGCGGCCATAACGCCTCTGCACACCGATCACGGTCTGCATCAGACCTTTGACGCCCTTGATCGAATAGTCCTCCAGATAAATAGGAGCCAGCACATGCGACGCTGCAACCAAACAGCCGACGCTGCGAAGTCCAAGTGAAGGGGGCGTATCGATGACGCAGGCATCGAACTGATCCGACGCGATAGCGAGGTTCTCTTGCAGAGCCGTTATGGCGGCTGCATTGCTGCGATCGAGATCCGTCAGTGAGCTATCGGCCGGCGCGAGCGTTAGGCCTTCGTCGTCTCGAGGTACGACCCGTATCCCCGGCTTGAACAAATCCGCGGCTAACGTTGAACCGGCGTAATGCCTCAACGTATCCGTCGCATTGCTCTGCGCATCAACGTCGATCATGAGAACGCGGAGATTTGCTTCCGCCATGAACCAAGCCAAATGTACAGCAAGAGTCGTCTTGCCGACCCCGCCCTTTTGATTGTTGATGACAATTGTCTTCATCTTGAGGCCCGAAATCGGTCCAACGGCGCGGGAGTCATGTCCTTGTCCATCATGTCCTGAGGGATGTTGGTTTGAACCAACAGACGATTGCGAATCTAATCACCGGAACGATCCTGAAATTCGTTCGGCGAATCCCCTGTCATAAGAGTCAGGTCCGTCTGGAGCCATCGGGAGGAGCAAATTGCTAGAAGCCAGACCGAGATCGTGATTGTTGCTGGACCACAGCGACACGATCGCGAGAGGATCGTCACGCGAATGCGCGGAGACCGCTTGTGGGCTCCGGGAGCGTCGCCGCGGCGGCGCGAGTAGAGCCGTCCCCGGAGGGGATCGCCCAAGCGCACACTGTTAAGACTGGACCCGCAGGATACGATTTCTCTATGGGATAGCTATCTGCATCGATGGGAATACGTTTTACCTATCGCGAGAAAGATTGGTGTCGCCTGCCTCGAATGCGTCGGTGCAACGACAATGTGCCGACCCTGTCGAATTGGCCGCAGGAAGCTTTAGATCAAAGACCGATCGCTTGCGACCGGCTGTTTCAATAAAGACCGTCGCAATTGCAAGCTCGGCATTGCGACGCGGGCATCCCGGTACCGAAGTCTCCGCCGCGGAAGGGTTTAATCCCACGTCGGGTCGGCGCAATTTCCGGCGAAATTGACCTATCGATAAAATGAATCGACCTGCCCCATCGATTCATAAAACTCATTGGACGGAGCTTGCGAGGGAAGCAAGAATCCGCCCATGCCGAAACTGGAACCAGAACCGCTTCATCTGCGCCGCATCGATGCCGCGCGCAATATGCGGCGGTATTATTCGCTGTCCACGCAGCCGACCTTGTTCGGAGAAACGTCGCTGATCCGCAATTGGGGCCGGATCGGCACGAATGGCCAGACCATGGTGCAGACCTTCGACGGCAGTGCAGAGGCGGTCGAAGCGTTCGGACGGCTCGAGCGTGCCAAGCGGAGGCGCGGTTACGCTGCAGCGGACGGAAAGCTGTCATAGTGACAATTTTTCGGGGACTGCGGCTCCGCCTGTGATGTCGGCTCTATCTGTTCCACTGCTTTGATGTCAGACGAGCAAAATCGAAACAAGACGGAGCTCGTCCCATGACGACTGCCAATGAGATCGCCGAGAAGATTGCGGCCGAGAACGACCTGACGAAGGCTCAGGCGAAAACCATCGTCGATAGCGTGTTCAAGGCGATCGCTGATGCGGCCGTAAGCGGGGCCGAGACGAGCCTTCCAGGCTTCGGAAAGTTCAAGGTCAAGGATAGCCCCGCTCGTGAGGGCCGCAATCCGTCCACCGGCGCAACGATTGCGATCGCAGCTTCCAGGAAGCTGACCTTTACGCCTGCCAAAGCCATCAAGGATGTTCTGAACGGAGGAGCGGCCCCGAGCGACGGCGCATCGTAAGTCGCAAGACAAGGGGCTTATGCCCGCTCCTCGGCTGCGAGCGCTTCGTTGCGTCGGCGGATGAGTTCGGCCAGCTCGCGTTCGAGCGCCTTGCGCTCCGCCGGCGTGAATACGCATTCGCGCAGCTCGGCGCGCAATTCTTCAATGGTGTCGATGGTCATGATCGCATCTCCTGTCGAAGGGAGCAGGCCCCGCCTTGCGGCGGAGCCCACTGGCTGGGCCTCAGTCCCGGTTCGGCCGGGACCAGATCAGTTGGAGGCCTTCCGCACCCTCAACCTCGGTCAGAGTGGCGTAAATCGGAGCGGGGAAGCTCGGATCGTCCAGCTTGACGGAGAGGTAGTCGCGCTCGCTGTCCTTGGCGGTCTTCTGCCAGGCCGCACCTAACTCGACGTTGCCCGAGTAGATGCGGAAGTGCGGTCCTTTGTCGGACGGGTTCTCGACGCGGATCAGCTTGGCCTTGACGTTGAGGTTGAGCGTCTTGATCGCGCCGGAGAAGCCATTGCCCGTGGAGGTGAAGGTGCCGATGGTAGCCATTATCTCATTCCCTTGGTTTTCTCGGGCCGCGCCTATCGCGACCTCGATGGCGGTCGTGAGACCGGAGGCGATCGACCTGCACCCAAAGGGCCGAAATGAAATGGAGGGCGGCCGGCAGCGACTTTCTTGAACCGCGAGGAATGGCGCGCAGCGCCAGGGGAAGAAAGTCGAGGACGGACGTTGCGGGGACAAGATCGAGAGCCCGCGAAGCGGGATCGGCCTTCGGTCAGACCAGCCTCTATCGAGGACGCAGATGGGTGCGCCCGTCGCGAAAACACATGGAATGAAGACGGGCGGTCCTAATCGGTTCAGCCATTCGGATCTCAAGGCAACGGGCGCAGCAGCAAAACGCAGTTCACCTTAGCCAGGCACCTAGACCACGCGTCGTCACTCGCAATGGAGATCGTCGCTATCAGCAAACCCGGCGCGTCGGTCGAAGTTGCCATCGCAAGATTGATAACGAGGCCAGCGATGTGTCCGCCCTGTGGATGCAACATCGCCCTCCGCATCCGTGCCGCCCATCCTGCGAGACGTCAAAAGTACTGGCGGGAGTGGACAGGCCGGTCATCGACCCGGTGTATCGTCGCAGAACTCGGGGATGTGACTTAAAGTCGATCTGCACCTCCTATCGAGGAAGGACACAGACGATGTCGGAAATCTCATGGCAACGAGACGGAATCGACCCTGGCTGGTTCATCGCCGAAGGCGTCGGATCGATCCGAAGCACGGCCAGCTATGGGAAGCCCGGCGGGTGGTGGTTCCTCCCCGCTTGGCTGCCTGACACTGGAGAGAACGACATCGGTCCGTTCAAGACAAAAACTGCCGCACTAAAAGAGGCGCAACGCCTCTCGGCTGCCCAAGATCTAGCGGCCCAGAAGTAATCGCGGTATCGGGCATCGGCCGCTGTTTGATGCTGGAAAAGTTGGAACGGCACCACGCTCCCGAGAGCGGAGCCTTATCGGACGTCGCGCCAACGCCACCGAAGGTTCTTCACCGCCCTCTCTCGACGAGTCAGCCCTGCAGCATTGAACCGCGCCAGTGCAGACGCGGTGCGACGAATCATCGCCTGCGCCGCGCAATCTCGTCAGCGACCATGCCCTGCGCCCGCACCAGCCGCTCATGCAGGGTCTCGAACATATCGAGGATGTCATCATTCGGTTCATTCTTGCCCTGCTCGATGGCTTCAGCAACGAGTTCATCGAGGGGTGTCTCCTTCAATCGGCCCTTCTCCAGAAGCTCTTCAAACAGGCCATCGCTGTTCGGCTGTGGTTGGATACGGCCGTCAGAGTTGCACCAGGCAGTGAATATCTGCTGTCCCAGAACGGCGCCCTCGACCATCTCCGCATCCAACGGAATCAGCGTTCCCCAGGCCTCGCCCGCTTCGTCGGTGAACCCTGCCACGTACATCCGTTGCTCCACGGCGTCTTCATCGCGAAGTTGGAAGAACGGCGTGAGGTTGATTGGAGTGCATTTTGCCATGACGATCTCTCCGAACAGCTTTGCGTCGACACAGTGCAGCCGGGTCAGCGCGGGCACCTTCGATCACACGAAAAAGGCAAGGTCTGGGAGCGCGCCTCCTCGTCTCACGCCCGCTTCTTGTTCTGCCGCCGAGAATTAATCTGCGCCATCAGGATCGGGCCAAGCGAAAAATCGCCGAACTCGGATTTTCGCGTCAGACCGCGGCAGGTAGCCGCCGGCGGAATTGATCTCGGCCCCGCGCTGCTGGATGCACGCGACGACGGCGGCGGGCACCTCGCCCATGTCTGTTTGCGCCGCTTCCCAGGCACTAGGCTGATCCCGAGCGTCGATCGAACGACGGCCGCAGTCGCGAGAAAATCCCGCCGCCCTTGACGTAATCGACGATGTCGGGAGACACGCGTCGAGGACCATTCCCAAAGGATACGATCCCTCGGTAAAACGCCCCCTCGATCCGACCGGCCGCCCGCGCATGACGCCCGGGTACGCAATCGCCGCACGGACGATCTCGGGGTCGCCAGTCTCCTGCGCGGCGCCCTGATGAGAGAAATTGGATCTGACGCGGTAGCCAAGGCCTTATGAAATTCTGCCTCAGACCACGCATCAGCCCGAGGCGGTGGCGCAAAGAGACTCTTACCCATCCGTCAGGCCGTTCGTTTTTCATGGAGCCGTGAGTTGATCTGCGACATCAGAATTGGTCCGAGCGAGAATTCGCCGACTTCGGCTTTTCGTGTCAGGCCGCGCAAATATCCGCCGGCGGAACGGATCGCGTCCCCTCGCTGCAGGATGCAGCCGACCACGATCGCAGCTTGGGTCTCGCCCATCACGGTCTGCGCCTCCTCCCAGGCGCTAGGACTGATCCCAAGCATGGATCGAACGACCGCCGCCGTCGCCAGGAAATCGCGCCAATTCGAAATCCCAGCCTTCGCATAATCGACGATGTCCGGGCATGCACTCAGGACCATTCCCAACGGATACGAACTTTCGGCGACTCGCGATGGTTGAGGTTTTGGCTCAGCTCTCGCCGCCCTGCCTTCTTGAAGGCTAGGTTCAAGATCAATAGGGGCGTCTGGATTTGAATTCTGTATGTGGCGCTCAGAATGGGACTCATTGGCGCTCGGATTTTTGGATTTGATGTGCGCTTCCAGCAGATTGAGCACATCGTCAGCAAGTTGCGACAGCTCGTCGGCGATCGGCTCGAGCTCCTGGCGCGTCGCGGTGCGCGGAATCTGAGCGACCATCGTGCGGAAGGCGGCATGCACCTCCTGCCAATCGGCAGGCCCCTGCCCTGCCCTTCGCGTCGGGACGCCTTCTTCGATGCCAGTTGCAATCATCTTCGCGATGTCGCGCCGGCACAGCGTGATCCGCTCACGCACGAGCTTGAGCGCGCGGGCTTCGGCTTCGATATCGGCCGCCAGGCTCTCGAACTCTTCCGAGCGCACGACGAGCGGCGAGAGATCGAAGCCGAAGGCGAGTTCGATTTCGCCAGCATCGTCCTTCCGGGCATACCGCTTCCCATTCGGACTGTCGCGCCGAACGATCAATCCCGCGTCGACCAGCACAGCGAGGTGACGCCGTAGCGTCGATGCCGGCATGCCGTGCGCCCGTCGACTGAGCTGATGGTTCGATGGGAAGACGATCAGATCATCCTCTCCTGTCAGCGCCGTCTCAGGATGGAAGGTCAAGAGCGCGTTTAACACCGAGAGCGAGCGCTCCGACACCCCAATACGTGGCCGTGCCGTGCAGATGGCGTGGAAGATCTTCCATTTGTGCACGATCTTTTCGGGGGGACGTTCGGTTGCGACCATCTGGCTTGCCACATGGGCAAGCGTCAGCGATCGCCGCCCAAAGGGCGTCGTTGGAGAGTGTGACTGCATGTCTTTGCCTCATGCGGGCAAAGAAAATCTGCTCGCCAAAACGGCGCCGTTGCTAAAGACGCTTGACTGCGATTCGCGAAAGTGATTCTCTGTCAGTCGCCAAACGTGACGAGAGAAGGCTTTCGGACGGAGACGTTCCGGGGGCCTTTTTTCTTTTTCCGCTATGCTCCTGTGGTTAGAGAACGGAAACGCGGGTACGCATCGCATCGCCCGATCATGAGAGGTCCGGACGACGCCATATCCAAAGCGGCAAGACGCGCGATGTCATTCATCGGTGCGCCCCTCGCGAAAAGATCGGTAGAGTTCAGGCAGCCGCGAAATCACAAAATCCCCAAACGCTGGTGCTGCCTTTTCATCGAGCGCTAGCGTGACGCGATCTGCGCGACGTTCAATCTTCACGATCTTCTTGCCGTCGTCATCGGCCCAGGTCGTCGGCCGCGGGGCTTTGGGCTTGCGGGGCGCGAGCGCGGCGAACGCGATCGCGAACCGTTCATCGGAAGTAGCACGCACAAAACGATCGCTAGCAACGCTGTCAGCTAATGCCTTTTGGTCGTGGCGACCCACCATCCGCTCTGCCAGCTCCATCCAGCGCCGGCGGCCGGTCTTGGGCGCTGGCCCGATCGCATCGACTAGGCTCCGTGGCAGGGTCCGCGTGACAGAGATGAGGCGGGAGAGCTCTGTCTTGTCGACGCTGAGCGCCGCCATGATGATCTCACGTTTGAATCCACGATCCTCGAGCGCGGTGGCATAAGTTGCCCGCTCAATGAAGGACAGATCCTCCCGCTCGCCATTCTCCTTGCCTTGTGCCACCACCAGGTCTTCGTCGCTGAGGTCACGGACCACGGCCCGTGCGGGATGGCCAAGTTCGGCGAGCGCACGGACGCGACGATGGCCATAGGCAATCTGAAACCGGCCTGGGCTGGTCGGATGCGGGCGAAGGAGGATCGGAACCAATTGCCCATTGGCGCGAATCGATTCGACGAGAGCGGAGTGCTTCTCGTCGACGCTCTTCATGCGATCCGGGACGATCGAGGCATCAATCAAACCTGGGGCGATTTCAACGACGGTTTGACCGGTGGTGAGTTGTTCGGTCAAGGCCTTGGCGGCGTCGCGCTCTGCGGACAGCATCTCGAGCGAACGGCTCATGGCACCGACTGCCCCGCGTGAACCGAGTGTTGGTTGGGATGGTCTCCGATTGTCGCTTAGCTCACCTGACGGCGGTTCGTTGACCGCGGTCAACTTGTCGTCCATGAGGTCAGCAAGCAGGTTTTTGCGACCCATTAGGCCCTCCCCCATGCAGCCTGGATGAGGCTTTGAATTTCGCCATTGACACTGTCCAGCGATTCCATCGCGCGGTCGTAGGTAGCGCGTGTGAACTGATCGCGACTGACCTCATAGAGCGTTTGCTTCGTGATGCCGGCGTCCGAGATCGCCGTACTTTTCAGCATCATATTGGTGAGCATGCGATCGCCGAACAGCGAGCGCATGAAGCCGACCATTTGGGCCTGCGGTCCATCGCCGGGCTCATAGCGCGTGACGAGATAGCGCATCCAATCGTAATTCATGTTGCCGCCTGCCTTGGCTACGACGGCAAGGAGATCGGATGTCATGATCAGGAATTGGCACATCGACATGACATCGAGCATTTGCGGATGCACGGGAATCAGAATTGCGGTTGCTGCGCAGAGCGCGGAGAGCGTGAGAAACCCAAGTTGGGGCGGGCAATCGATTACGACGACGTCGTAACGGTCCTGGACCGTGGCGAGGGCACGGGCAACGCGGGCAAAGAACAGCGGGTCACCCGACTGGCGCATAGCCAACGCTTTCGGGGTTTCATGTTCGAATTCCATCAACTCGATGTTGCCGGGAACGATGTCGAGCCCCAAAAAGTAAGTCTGCCGAATGATGTCATTCAGCTCGCGACGCGCGTCGTCATAGCGGATGGCGCCGTAGAGAGTTCCGTTCTCCTCAACGTCAAACTCTGGCTGATAGCCGTGCAGCGCGGAGAGCGAGGCCTGCGGATCGAGATCGATCGCGAGCACTCGATAGCCCTGCAGCGTGAGATGTTGAGCGAGATGCGCGGCGGTAGTGGTCTTACCCGATCCACCCTTGAAATTGACGACGCCGATGACTTGCAACTGTTCGCCCGCGACGCGATGCGGTCGGTATCGGCGAGCGCCTTTGCCGGATTCGTCGAGATAAGCACGAAGGCTCTGAATGTCCTCGAATGTGTACGACCTTCGACCCGTTGGAGTGGTGTCTGGCTGAGGGCCCCTTCCCTCCAGCGACAATTGGCGGAGGTAGCCGTCATTAATACCGACGAGTTTAGCGACTTCGCCGGATGTGAACCGGCGGAGATGCTTGCGGGCTTTCGGCGGGAATAACTTAGTTCGGTGGGCATGAAGTTTCGCGGAGAGTTCCCGCGCGTCGGCCGCGATCGTATCGTGGATCGCCGGGGGCGCGGCCGACGGGATTGGCGCCATCGCTTGTTGATCGTTCAGGGCCACGGCTTTCTCGCGTAGTTACGAATTTCGGATGCAGGACATGCGCAAAGCGTGGCTAACTAGGCCCGATTCTGAGCGGTCGCGCAACAATTAAAGGGTAAACAAATCCTTAACGGTGATTTCCGGTTGCCTCGCGCAAATGGAAAAGTTGACCGCGGTCAACTTTCTCCAGTTGGGCCGAATCGGCCTCTATGAAGTCTACCCTCTTCTGCTTCGCAGGAAACCGAATCTAGGTGCCTCGCGCCGAGCGCAGGCTTGGCGACGCCAATAGCTTCATGCCCTTCCGCCGGTGCAAGGTCCCATTGCGCAACTCGCCGCGTCATCGCTGCGCCAAAGCGAAATGTTGTGTAGCCCGGGCCTAAAAGCACCGTCGACGTAGCTGATCGTGCCTCTCCATCGGCGGGATCAGCGAGAGCGCGTCAAGCTACGGTGCGCACCGGTTTGGGTGTCGGAAAGCCAGCGCGCGCCAGGTAAAATCGTCCGTGGGCGGCGCCATCAAAAGCCGTAGCTTCGATCCGCCCAGCGCAGCAGCACGCGAGCGTCGGGATCGGGCAGGCGAACACGCTGCGCCTTCAGGCCTTGCGCAATCGCCAGGCCGATGTCGGGATCAACCCAATGCCCGTGGGTCATCAGGAAGAACCAGCCGAAGGACAGGCCGACCTCACTGTCCACGGCCTCAATCCGATCCATCAGCAGATGCACCGAAACATCCGATGCCGTGAGCAGCCGCTCCTTGGGGGGCTTCAGCGGCCGGGGGATGAAACCGACTTCGCGCTCGCCCTTGTGGGTATAATCACGAACATCGAGCG
>RXJC01000245.1 GCA_003963435.1 Bradyrhizobiaceae bacterium
GCTCGCGCTCGCCTGGTACTTCATGCTGCCGGCAACGCCGTTCTCGACGCTGCTGTTCGGCGCCATCATGGGCTTCCTCTGGATGGGCGTCGGCCCGCTGGTCGCAGGCGCCGTCGCCGAGATGTTCGGCCTGCGCTGGCAGGCGATGATCCAGGGCCTTGCCTTCATGAGTCACCAGATCGGCAGCTTCCTCGGCGCCTACGGCGGCGGCGTGCTCTACGACGCGCTCGGCTCCTACACCATGGCCTGGCGCATCGGCGTCGCGCTGGGGCTCGCCGGCGGCATCGTGCAGGTGGCGTTCGCGCTGGGCAGGCCGTCACAGCCGCCGGCGCCGGTGCTGCGGACGGCGTAGGCAGCGGTGTGACAACGCCATTTTCAGCTTGCGAGCTTTGAGCGGACGCCGCATTGCTTAGCCGTGATGGGCCGCTTGTGACCCCATAGCTGACATCAAGTGGCACTCCGTCGACGTCGTCTTCCGCGCATAAAGCGGACGCGACAGTTCCAGGAGGATATTCGCTTTCTGGGCGTCGCGAGGTATCCCTTAGGATGTTGCGGCCTTCACCTTCACCGAGACGGGCAGCGGAAAGCGCAGCCCGCGCGCCAGCGCCGGGCGACGCGAAGGCGGTTGTCTGACCGGCAGCTTGCCGAAACGCGCGAGGGCTTGCATCAGCACAGCCCGGATGGCCGGCTCGATCTTCGCGCAGATGAACCAGCAGACCAGCACCAGCAGGCCGAGCGCGATCCAGAGTGCCGAGGTGGCATCGAAGCCTGCATCGATCAGGGCACGAATGATCGCCGCGCCGATGACGTTGTGGGTGAGATAGAGCGGGTAGGTGATCAGTCCCAGCGTTCGCAAATAGGCCGGTGCTTCGGGTGCGGCGGCGGCCGCAGAGCGCCTGTTTCTCCTCGCGGCAAGGGCAATGAGGAGCACGGCAAGCGCCCAGACCATGATCGGCATGAGAGCCGATTGATCGGCGATGGCGGGAATCGACGTCAGGAAGAATGAGGCGAAGACGTAGATCTCCGCGGCGCCCGAGAGACAGGTGACGGCAACGGCGAGTTGCTCCAGCGCCGTCAATTCCCTGTTCGCCGAGATGAACAGCCAAATCCCCAGCGCAAAGAAGCAGCCATGGCTCAACAGGAAGGCCGCGCATGGGACCCGAAACATCAGGATGACGAGATAGGGCAGGTCGGACGGCGTCGTGCATGACGCGACCAGCAGCGCGACGACGTTGAAGACCGCGCTGTAGACGGTGAGACCGAAGGCCAGGTGCCGCAGCGTGATCCTCCGCGTCAGCATCGCGCAGAACACGAGGCCATAAAACGCCGTCTCGGCGGCCAGCGTCCAATAGACCTCGTCGAGCCACTGCCCCGTGACGCCTTTGGGGACCATCAGCATGGCGTGGATGTAGGGCAGGATGATTTCGGAGGCCGGGCCGCTGCCGAACAGCAGCAGAACCAGGAAGGTCGCGGTGGCACACACCAAGACCGCGGGGTAGAGCCTGAGCGCGCGGCCGAGCAGAAACGCACTCGGGGAAGATTGGGCCGCCGAATTGGCGATGACGAAACCGGAGATGACGAAGAAAATCTCGACGCCGACCCAGCCGAACCAGGTGAGGGGCGCGGCTGAGGGGTAGATCACGTCGGCGGCGACGGTGCGCTCGAAGCCGGGGACGCCGATCGAGACCCAGGCCCAGGACCAGAACATCTGATGAAAAATCGCAACACCGAACGCGGCGGCGAAGCGGAGGGGATCCAGCAAGGGCAAATGGCTTTTCACGGCAAGGGACCGGGTTCATGCAACGATCCCGCTGGAGATATTGAAGCCGGTCATGGCGCTCTGCGAGGTGCGTCACACTTGCTTTGCGGACGTGAAGAGCCTGCCGGGCTCGCATTCTCGGAGTTTAGAGGTTACGAAGGTTGGCAGGTCGTCGCTACCAGCCGGAGCCCGGCGCTAAAGCTCGTCGCTGTGATCCGCAGGCGCATGACGCGAAATGCGGGTTCTCGTGTCACACGCTGGCGAAGGAGAGGGACTACGTCTTCACCGAATATCGCAAGCGATGACCGGATTGACCGAACGGAGCGTCGTAAGATGTCGCTCACATCGTTCGACGCGAAATCCGGTGCGGCGATGCTGTGCTGAGCCGGGCAGGGTCGCAGGGCACGAACAGACGCGACAGTTTAAGTTTAAGCGGCCATCGTTGCTAGGTGCCGAGGTTGACGGGGGCTGCTGCGGGCGGACCGCGTGTCCATCTATGACCGGGCATCATCCGCCATGTTGCGGACCGCGTGGAACCGACATACGATCACGGCCTGCTTTTGCTATTGCCACGTTCGAGACGGTTGCCCGCCGGCCGACGCCCCACAACTTTTGACCCCATCATTTTGGGCCCCCAGCCTGCGGGGGCCGCTTTTCGTTCCGGAGCAAAGCCATCATGAGCATCGTTCTTCGTCCGGGTACGCCTGCCGACGCCGCGGCCTGCGGCGCCATCTGCTACGAAGCCTTCAAGGCGATTGGGTCCGCTCACAATTTTCCGCCGGATTTCCCCTCGGTCGAGGTTGCGAGTGGAGCGCTCGCTCCGCTCCTGGCGCATTCCGGCTTCTATGCCGTCGTGGCCGAGAGCGAGGGCAGGATCGTCGGCAGCAATTTCCTGGACGAGCGATCGCGCATCGCCGGGATCGGGCCGATCACGGTCGACCCGCATGGTCAGAACCGCGGTGTAGGCGGGCGTCTGATGCAGAACGTTCTTGATCGCGCCGCGGGGCAGGACGCGGCCGGCGTCCGCCTGCTTCAGGCCGGCTATCACAACCGTTCGCTGTGCCTCTACACCAAGCTCGGCTTCCGGACCCGCGAGCCGATCTCGGTGCTTCAGGGTAGACCGCTGCGCCGCAGTTTTGATGGCTATCGGGTGCGTCCGGCCACGGCAGCGGATGTGCCGGCCTGCAATCAGATCTGCAACGAGGTCCATGGTTTCGACCGCGCGAACGAGCTGCGCGATGCCATCGCGCAGAATGCCGCATCCGTCGTCGAACATGGCGGCCGCATCACTGGCTATACGACGGCCGTCGCCTTCTTCGGTCACAGTGTCGCGCTGACCAATCGGGATTTGATGGCCCTGATCGGCGCTGCCGCGGAATTCGGCGGACCCGGTCTGCTGTTGCCGACACGAAATTACGAGGTCTTCAACTGGTGTCTGGAGGCCGGGTTGAAGCTGGTCTTCCAGATGACCCTGATGAGCGTTGGCCTCTATAACGAGCCAACCGGGCCCTACATGCCCTCCGTGCTGTTCTGAGGCGCAACGGACCAAGCGGCGAAGCGAGCCCGCGCATCAGCCGTCCCGGTGAGTGCACGCTAGCACACAATGGACCCGGGAGATTTGTGGCTGTGAGAAGCTGAGTGAAGAGCGCGCATCGAGGCAACGCGACGGCTCGTTGGCGGGACGCGGCATCACGAAGAGCTTTCGTGAATCCGCTGATGACCGTCGCCGCGCGCCCGGGACACGAGAGCAGCGCCAAGCAAATAAAAACGGGGCCGTGAGGCCCCGTCAAAGTCCGTAGTCTATTCCGCGATCTTGCTTGATCTTCTTACTTGATCTTGGCTTCGCGGAATTCGACGTGCTTGCGCGCCACGGGATCGTACTTCTTCTTGACCAGCTTGTCGGTCATGGTGCGCGAATTCTTCTTGGCGACGTAGTAGAAGCCGGTGTCGGCCGAGGACACGAGCTTGACCTTGATGGTGACCGCTTTGGCCATGTTCAGAACCTCAGAAATGAAGGGAATCTGGAGCCGGCCAAACGGCCCGCGTTGGCCGGCAACCTAGCCAGAAACCGCCTGATGTCAAGGTTTTACACCCCGAAAACCACCCAAATCGGCCCCATCAGGCCTCGAAGAAGCGGTTTTTGGGGCGGGGCAGGCCGAGATTCTCCCGCAAAGTGGCGCCTTCATACTCTTTCCGGAAGATCCCGCGCTTCTGCAGCTCCGGGACGACCTTGTCGATGAAATCGTCGAGCCCGGCAGGCAGGAACGGGAACATGATGTTGAAGCCGTCGGAGCCGCGCCCGACCAGCCATTCCTCCATCTGGTCGGCGATGGTTTTGGCGGTGCCGACGAAGGACAGCCCGCCATAACCGCCGACGCGCTGGGCGAGCTGGCGCACGGTGAGCTTGTCGCGGGCGGCGAGGTCGACCATGCGCTGGCGGCCGCTCTTGCTGGCATTGGTCTCGGGGATCTCGGGCAGCGGACCGTCCGGATCGAAGCCGGAGGCGTCGGTGCCGAGGATGACGGAGAGCGAGGCGATGGCGCTGTCGTAGTGCACGCGGCTGTCGAGCAAAGCGCGCTTCTCCCTGGCCTCATCGACGCTGTCGCCGACCACGACGAAGGCACCGGGAAGAATTTTCAGATGCTCGGGGTCGCGGCCGACCTTCTCCATGCGGCCCTTGATATCGGCATAGAGTTTTTGTCCGTCGGCAAGGCTGCCTCCGCCGGTGAAGACGGCTTCGGCGGTCTCGGCGGCAAGCTGCTTGCCGTCTTCGGAGGCGCCGGCCTGCACGATCACGGGCCAGCCCTGCACGGGACGGGCGATGTTGAGGGGCCCGCGCACCTTCAGATATTTGCCGTGGTGGTCGAGCGTGTGCATCTTGGCGGGATCGAAGAACAGGCCGCTCTCGACGTCGCGCACGAAGGCGTCGTCGGCGAAGGAATCCCACAGGCCCGTGACGACGTCGTAGAACTCACGCGCGCGCTTGTAGCGCTCGGCATGCTCCATGTGGTCGTCGAGGCCGAAATTCAACGCCGCGTCCGGGTTCGAGGTGGTGACGATGTTCCAGCCGGCACGGCCGCCGCTGAGATGATCGAGGGAAGCGAAGCGGCGCGCGACATGATAGGCCTCGTCGAACGTTGTCGATCCGGTCGCGATCAGGCCGATCCGCTCGGTGACGGCCGAGAGCGCCGACAGCAGCGTGAACGGCTCGAACGAGGTCACGGTGTGACTGCGCTTGAGCGCGTTGATCGGCATGTTCAACACGGCGAGGTGATCGGCCATGAAGAAGGCGTCGAACTTGCCGGCCTCGAGCTTCTGGATCAGCTGCTTGATGTGCGCGAAGTTGAAATTGGCGTCGGGCCAGGCCCCGGGATAGCGCCAGGCGCCGGTGTGGATGCTGATCGGGCGCATGAACGCGCCAAGCTTGAGTTGTCGTTGTGCCATCGCCCGGGGGTCCGTTCTTGGTGACGCTCGGGAAGACATAGGCACGCCGGGAAACTCCGCCATCGGGGGCGGCGGGAAGAATTTTTCGTTTTTCGATGCTCTTTCAGCACGTCATTCCGGGCTCGCGCCAAGTTGCGCGCCCCGGAATGACAGGGACACCTAGCCCAAAACATCCTTCTGCATCTTGCCGCCGTAGAAATGGAAGAACGGCACCGGCGCGTCGTGGCGCAGCGGGCCGGTGGCGAGGCGCGCGTCGAGCTCGTTGAGCACGTTGCGCGTCATCGGATGCAGGTCCGCCAGCGGTTTTGAGCCGAGCTCGACCCAGACCAGCTCGACCAGCTCGGCATCGGCATGGATCACGCCTTCGACGC
>RXJC01000426.1 GCA_003963435.1 Bradyrhizobiaceae bacterium
CGACGAGCTCGACCTCGTAATGGCCGTTGCCGCCGCGCAGCCACGCCGGCTGCGGCGCGCGCGTCGAACGGACGCGCACGAACAGCTCGAGGCCGCCGCCGATGGCGCGGTCGATATCGCCGCCGCCGATCCAGTTGACGTCGCGAAGTGCGATGCGGTGCATCTTCAACGCATCGCGCGGGCCGACCACGACGCGGCGGCTCGCTGCCTCCAGCCGCACCACGAACAGCGGCGCGGACGCGGCGATGCCGAGGCCGCGGCGCTGGCCGACGGTGAAATTGGCGATGCCGTTGTGCCGGCCGAGCACCCGCCCCTGCAGATCGACGATCTCGCCGGGGTCCATCGCGTTCGGCCGCAGGCGGGTGATGATGTCGGTGTAGCGCCCGGTCGGCACGAAGCAGATGTCCTGGCTGTCGTGCTTGTCGGCGACGCTAAGGCCAAAGCGGCGCGCGAGCTCGCGCGTCTCGGGCTTGGTCATGTCGCCGAGCGGGAAGCGCAGGAAGTCGAGCTGTGACTGCGTGGTCGCGAACAGGAAATAGCTCTGGTCGCGGTCGGGATCGGCGGCGCAGACCAGCGCGCGCGAGCCGTCCTCGCGGCGGCGCGAGGCGACGTAATGGCCGGTGGCGAGCGCCTGCGCGCCGAGCTCGCGCGCGGTCTTCAGCAGGTCGCGGAACTTGACGCTGCGGTTGCACTCGATGCACGGCACCGGCGTTTCGCCGAGCGCGTAAGAGTCGGCGAAATTGTCGATGACGGACTCGCGAAAGCGATCCTCGTAGTCGAGCACGTAATGGGGAATGCCGAGTTTTGCGGCGACGTCGCGGGCGTCGTGGATGTCCTGGCCGGCGCAGCAGGCGCCCTTGCGATGGGTCGCCGCGCCGTGATCGTAGAGCTGCAGCGTGATGCCGACGACGTCGTAGCCCTCCGCCTTCAGAAGCGCAGCCGTCGTCGAGGAATCGACGCCGCCCGACATGGCGACGACGACCCTGGTGTCCTCAGGACGGCCTTCGAGATCCAGACTGTTGAGCATGGGCCTTAAGGGGTTGTGACGGCGGCGTGCGGCGATCCGCGATTTCTGCCTCTCGCGGGACGTCGCCGATCCCCGGGAACATTGGTTCCCGAAAGGCACGGCGGCCCGGTCGAAAGCGGCTGAGAGTAACCTCTTTAATATAGGCGGCATTCCGGTGAAGCAATCACGCACGCCGCCGGCTTAGGGCAATTCTTGCCGGGGGGGCAGAAATGGCGGGGGTGCGGCGGGCCCCGCGGGGGCGGCGCAGAATCGCCAAACAATTGATTTTATTATGTAAATTTCCAAGGAACGGTACTGGCCCGCTCCTTGCTCCCTTGGATGGCGAAGTTTGTTGCCAAGGGGTCGCCTGTGGTCGGTCGTACGTCAGATGTCGTGGCCAGCGTGCCAGTTCCGAGCACGCAGCAAAAGCCTGCCCGGTCGCACAGTGCCAAGGAGGCGGCGGGGAACGACAGCTTCGGTTCGCTGGTCGACAGCAACACCCAGGCGATCAACACCAATGCCGCCGCGCAGTCTCAGGATAGCGCGCCGCGGCGGAGCGATTCGTCCTCGTCCTCCCAGGACAAGAGCCCGCGCGACACCGCGGCTGCGGATCAGCCGTCGCAGAGCAGGGCGGGCGACGCCACCGACACCTCCGCCGCTGCCAGGGACGACAAGGCCAGCGATGCCACCACCGATCCGGCCAAGGATGCCGGAAAGGATGCTGGCAAGGACAAGGTCAAGGCCAAAGACAAGTCCGAGACGTCAGACGTCAAATCGGCTGACGCATCCAAGGGGACCGAGGGCGACAAGGCCGCGGCCACCGATGGTCTTGCCGCCGCCGTCGATGCCGCGGCGACTGCACCGACCGATGCAGCGCCGGCCGCCGTGCCCGATCCCAATGCGATCGTGGTGGCAGCACCTAGCGTGCCCGCCGATCCCAACGCGGCGGCGAACCAGGCCGCCACGGACTCGCCGCTGACGATCGCCGCCGCCGGCCTCGCCGCCAGCGCCTCGACCGCGGCACAGATCGCAGGCAAGACCGATACCGCCACGCCCGGCGACAAGAGCGCCAAGACCGCCGGCGCCAAGGTGGATGCCGAGACTTCGGCGACGCTGGCCGATGCCGCGACCGGGACAACCGATGCGGCCGCGACCGACGCCAAGCCGACCAGTGGGCTGACCCCCGTCAATCCCGGCACGCCGAAAACCTCGTTCCAGGCCGTCGTAGCCGCGCAAGGCCAGGCCGACGTCTCCAATATCGGCCAGGACACCGGCAAGGCGAACGCCGCCGCGACGCCGGCGCCGGGCGCCGCGACTGCCAACGCCGCGGCGCATGCGCAAGGCGCAAAGCCCCAGGCCGATGCCAGCGCGACCGACGGCAAGCAAGGTGCCGCCGACCGTTCGGCCGACGCGATCCCGGCCGCACCGGCCGCCCAGGCCCATGCCAATGCGCACGCTGCCTTCAACAGCACCGACACGAGCGCGCAGGCGGCCTCCGCGGTGCAGGCGCCGCTGACCCAAACGACCTCGACCGCCTCCGCATCGACCGCGACCCTGACCGCGACCGCGGCCACCGCGACGGCGGTGCCGATCAACGGCGTGCCGGTCGAGATCGCGGCCGCGATCCGCTCCGGCAAGTCCCGCTTCGACATCAGCCTCGATCCGGCCGAGCTCGGCCGCATCGACGTGCGCATCAACGTCGACCGCAACGGCAACGTCACCTCGCATCTCACCGTCGAGAAGCCGGAGACGCTGCAGATGCTGCGCCAGGACGCGCCGCAATTGCAGCGCGCGCTCGACGACGCCGGCCTGAAGACCGGCAGCAACGGGCTGTCCTTCAGCCTGCGCGACCAGAATTCACCGGGCCAGAATTCCCGAGAGAACAACGACAATGGCGGCAATGCCCGCCGGCTGATCATCAGCGAGGACGACAGCGTTGCCGCGGCGCCCGTGGGACGCAGCTATGGCCGCATGCTCGGTTCGAGCAGCGGCGTCGACATCAGAGTGTGAGGAGTATCAGGCAATGACCACCACGAATGCCGCCACCGCCCCCTCCGTCGTCTCCGGCACCACCGACCTGCCGAAATCCTCCTCGTCGAACTCGCTGAGCTCGACCACGGGATCGACGCTCGCCGGCAATTTCCAGACCTTCCTGACGCTGCTGACCACGCAGCTGCAGAACCAGAACCCGCTGGATCCGCTCGACACCAACCAGTTCACCCAGCAGCTGGTGCAGTTCGCCGGCGTCGAGCAGCAGCTCAAGACCAACGATTCGCTGTCCCAGCTCGTCACCCTGCAGCAGACCACGCAGGCGACCCAGGCGCTGGGCTTCGTCGGCAAGACCGCCCTGGTCGACGGCACCACCGCGACCATGACGAACTCGTCGGCGACCTGGCATCTCAACGTGCCGACCGATGCCACCGTCGACATCACCGTCGCCAATGCCAGCGGCCAGACCGTGTTCACCGGCAAATACACCGCCGGCGCCGGCACGGACGTCCCCTTCACCTGGAACGGCCAGGGCAATGACGGCACGCAATGGCCCGACGGCAAGTACACGATCTCGGCGACGGGCAAGGACGTGGCCAACAACAATGTCGGCATCGCCGCGCAGGTGCAGGGCACGGTGTCGTCGGTCGACCTGACCCAGTCGCCGCCGCTGCTGACCATCGACGGCGCCAGCTACACGCTGAGCCAGGTCAAGAGCATCATCGCGACGGGCAGCAATTAAGGGGGCGCGCCGCGCTCGCCACACACTCGCTGTCATCCCCGCGAATGCGGGGATCCATAGCCCCAGGACGTCGTTTTCGCGTGAGACCGTAACCCCGAGTCGTCGTCAAACTACTCCCTGGGGTTATGGATCCCGGGCTCGCGCTCCGCGCGCCCCGGGATGACAGCTGAGGGCCTCGCGCCACCGCGCGCAGGCTCCATTCGTTAGTAAAGTATTTACGAAGACCCCCTCGACCGGCCCGGATACAGCCATTCCGCCGGCCGAGCCGGCGGCGTTGCGACCATATTCAACGAGAATTGTATTGAAGCCTTAGGCTTAGCGGATTTTTAAGCCGCCGGGGTTACGGTTACGGCGTGAGTTCAGTGGTTGAGAGTTTGTGAGTACGCCATGACAGAACCCCATCGCCCGAGGGTAAAATACGTCATCGGGCCGGACGGCAGTCCGTTGACGATCGCGGATCTGCCTGCACCCGGCACCAAACGCTGGGTCATCCGCCGCAAGGCCGAAGTCGTCGCCGCTGTGCGTGGTGGACTTCTCTCCCTCGAGGAGGCCTGCAGCCGTTATACCCTGACGGTCGACGAATTCCTCTCCTGGCAGTTTTCCATCGACCAGCACGGTCTGGCGGGTCTTCGCACCACCCGCATTCAGCAATATCGCCAGTAAGCGATCCGGAAATCTGCGGCTTTTGACAAAAATCGGCCTCGCCCTGCGAGGCCGATTTTTTTCATGTCCGCCACTTTTGTCCGATCTCTTAACCTTCGTTAACCATATCGAAACCATCCCCTAGGCAATAATTGCCCAGTCGGCCTTTCCGGTGAAAGCGGCCGAATCTGTTGGGGCGGTTGCTTGCAAGGTCTTGCGGACTTCTTGAAGGGTATCGGCGCCGCCCGGTTCGCGGCGATGATCGCGGTCACCGCCGCGCTCATCGGCTTTTTCGCGTTCGTCATCATGCGCGTGACCACGCCGCAGATGACGACGCTGTTCACGGACCTCAGCGTCGAGGATTCCTCGGGCATCATCAAGGACCTGGAGCGCCAGGGCATCCAGTACGAGATCCGCAACGAGGGCTCCATCATCATGGTGCCCAAGGACAAGGTCACGCGCCTCAGAATGAAGCTGGCCGAGGGCGGCCTGCCCAAGGGCGGCGGCGTCGGCTACGAGGTGTTCGACAAGTCGGACGCGCTCGGCACCACCTCTTTCGTCCAGAACATCAATCATTTGCGCGCGCTGGAAGGCGAGCTCGCCCGCACCATCCGCGCCATCGACCGGATCCAGGCCGCCCGCGTCCATTTGGTGCTGCCGGAGCGCCCGCTGTTCGCGCGCGAGGCGCCGGAGCCCTCGGCCTCGATCGTGGTCCGCGTCCGCGGCTCGCTGGAACCCCAGCAGATCCGCGCCATCCGCCACCTCGTCGCCTCCGCCGTCAACGGGTTGAAGCCGCAGCGCGTCTCGATCGTCGACGAGGCCGGCCAGCTGCTCGCCGACGGCGCGGCGACCGATCCGGAGCAGGCGGTCGGCGACGAGCGCCGCATCAACTTCGAGAAGCGGATGCGCAAGCAGGTCGAGGACATCGTCTCCTCCGTGGTCGGCTCGGGCCGCGCCCGCGTCCAGCTCTCCGCCGATTTCGACTTCAACAAGGTCACCCAGACCTCCGACAAGTATGACCCCGAAGGCCGCGTGCTGCGCTCGAGCCAGACCCGCGAAGAACAGAGCATGACCGCCGACAACAACGGCCAGGTCACGGTCAACAACGAGCTGCCCGGCAACCAGCAGAACAACGGCGTCGCGGCCAAGGACCAGAGCAAGAAGACCGAAGAGACCAACAATTACGAGATCTCCCGCACCACCAAGACCGAGGTGACCGAGGCCGGCCGGGTCAACCGCATTTCGGTCGCGGTGCTGGTCGACGGCATCTACACCAAGAACGACAAGGGCGAGCTGGCCTACACCGACCGCACCAAGGAGCAGCTCGACCGCATCGCCACCCTGGTGCGCTCGGCGATCGGCTTCGACCAGAAGCGCGGCGACCAGGTCGAGGTCGTCAACCTGCGCTTCGCCGACGCCCCCTCCACCGCTCCGATCGGCGAGCCTTCAGGCTTCCTCGGCATGCTGCAGTTCACCAAGGACGACGTCATGTACTTCGTCGAGCTCGGCGTGATGATGCTGCTCGGCCTCGTCGTGCTGTTCCTGGTGATCCGTCCGCTGGTCAAGCGCATCCTTGCCTCCGACGAGGTCGCCGCCGCCATCTCCGGCGTGCTGACGGGCCCCGCCGCTTCGGAAGAGGCGGCACCGGCCGGCGGCCAGCCGATGCTGCCGAGCGGCGCCGCCAGCGCGATCGACGTCGCCACCATCCAGGGCCAGGTCCACGCCCAGTCCGTTCACCGCGTCGGCGAGCTCGCCGAGCGCAACCCCAACGAAACCGTCGCCATCGTCCGCCAATGGCTCAGCGAGTCCGCGAAATAACCCCAAGCCAAACAACCCAGCCGAATAATTTTCGCCAAGTGCATCGAGAAGTGAACTGACATGGCCGCCAGTCTGCAAAACGCCAACTCAACCGACATCACCAGCGTGATCTCCACGCTCGGCCAGCGTGCCGGCAGCCGCGCCAAGGACGGCAAAGCGGCCGAGCAGCTGCCCGGTCCGAAGCGCGCCGCGATCCTGATGCTGGCGCTGGGCGAGCAATATGGCGGCAAGATCTGGGGCCTGCTCGACGACGACGAGGTGCGCCAACTCTCGCTGGAGATGTCGACGCTCGGCACCGTCGAGGTCGACACCGTCGAGGACATGCTGCTCGAATTCGTCTCGCGCATGTCGGCCTCCGGCGCGCTGATGGGCAATTTCGACGCCACCGAACGCCTGCTGCAGCAGTACCTGCCGCCGGAGCGCGTCAACGGCATCATGGACGAGATCCGCGGTCCTGCGGGCCGCAACATGTGGGAGAAGCTCTCCAACGTGCAGGAAGAGGTCCTCGCCAACTACCTCAAGAACGAATATCCGCAAACCATCGCGGTGGTGCTGTCGAAGCTGAAGCCGGAACACGCCGCGCGCGTGCTCGGCATCTTCCCCGAGGACCTCGCGCTCGACGTCGTCAACCGCATGCTGAAGATGGAGGCGGTGCAGAAGGAGGTGATCGAGAGCGTGGAGAAGACGCTGCGCACCGAGTTCATGTCCAATCTGTCGCAGACCCGCCGCCGCGACGCCCACGAGGTGATGGCTGAAATCTTCAACAATTTCGACCGCCAGACCGAAACCCGCTTCATCACCTCGCTGGAGGAAGACAACCGCGAATCGGCCGAGCGCATCAAGGCTCTGATGTTCACCTTCGACGACCTCGTGAAGCTGGATTCCGGCTCGGCCCAGACGTTGATGCGCAATGTCGACAAGGACAAGCTCGGCGTCGCGCTCAAGAGCGCCAACGAGGACGTCCGCAACTTCTTCTTCGGCAACATGTCCTCGCGTGCGGCCAAGATGCTCCAGGACGACATGGCGGCGATGGGCCCGGTCCGCCTGCGCGACGTCGACGAGGCCCAGGCACTTCTCGTCAACCTCGCCAAGGACCTCGCCGCCAAGGGCGAGATCATGCTGACCAAGAACCGCGCCGACGACGAACTGGTGTATTGATGGCAGCCCCCGCCAAATTCCTGTTCGATACCGACTTCGCGGCGCCGGAGCGCTCGCCGCGCGAGAAGGCCGCGACCGCCGCCGAGATCGCCCAGAAGGTCGCGGAAGCCGAGGCGCGCGCCTATCAGGAAGGCTTTGCCGCCGGCCAGCGCGAAGCCAAGGCCGAAAGCGACCGCCGCGTCGCGCTCGCCATGGAAGAGATCAACATCGGCGTCCGCGGCATCGCGGCCGGGATCGGCAACATCGAATCCAAGATGGAAACCGAGGCGGTCGACGTCGCGGTGGCGGTCGCGCGCAAGCTCTGCGCCGACCTCGTCGCCGCCGAGCCGCTCGGCGAGATCGTGGCGCTGGTCAAGGACTGCTTCTCGCATCTGGTCGCGACGCCGCATCTCGTCGTTCGCATCAACGACGCGCTCTATGACAGCGCCCGCGAGAAGATCGAGCGGCTCGCCAAGCAGAGCGGCTTCGAGGGCCGGCTGGTGATCCTGGCCGAGCCCGAGATTGCCACCGGCGACTGCCGGATCGAATGGGCCGACGGCGGTGTCGTGCTGGAGCGCGGCGCCATCGCAGCCAAGATCGACGAAATGGTCGGACGTTATATCGCGTCCCGCAGGGGAGTTAACCCATGAGCGACACCGACGGACAGGTCCCGCTGCCCGATCTCAACGGCCCGATGCCGCCCACCGGCACGGACGTCGGCTACAACGAGGACGAATATGCGGCGCGCGCCGCCGCAGACCTCGAGGCCGTGTTCGACGTTCCCGTGCAGGTCTCGGCCGTGCTCGGCCGCTCCAAGATGGACGTCAGCGAGCTGTTGAAGCTCGGACCCGGCACCGTGCTCGAACTCGACCGCCGCGTCGGCGAGGCCATCGACATCTACGTCAACAACAAGCTGGTCGCCCGCGGCGAAGTCGTCCTGGTCGAGGACAAGCTCGGCGTGACCATGACCGAAATCATCAAGACCGAACGCACGTAGTTATTGAGCATGATCTTGTCGGAAGACCGCTTCCCACTTTTCCGGATCATGCAATCGCAGGGAATGACGCGCGGCAGCGCGACCAGACGGACAGGAGACTGACATGCGGCTTCTCATCGTTGGCACATTGAAGGGCCAGCTCACCACCGCCACCAAGATCGCGATGGAGAACGGCGCCACCGTGACCCATGCCGAGGATGCCGAGCAGGCGATGCGCGTGCTGCGCGGCGGCAAGGGCGCCGACCTCCTGCTGGTCGACGTCGCCCTCGACATCCGCGACCTCGTGCTGCGGCTCGAAGCCGAGCACATCCACGCTCCGATCGTCGCCTGCGGCATCACCAACGACGCCCGTGCCGCGGTCGCCGCGATCCATGCCGGCGCCAAGGAATACATCCCGCTGCCGCCCGACCCCGAGCTGATCGCCGCGGTGCTGGCCGCCGTCGCCAACGATTCCCGCGAGCTGGTCTATCGCGACGAAGCCATGGCCAAGGTGATCAAGCTGGCGCAGCAGATCGCCGGCTCCGATGCCTCGGTGATGATCACCGGCGAGTCCGGCACCGGCAAGGAAGTGCTGGCCCGCTACGTCCACACCCGCTCCGCGCGCGCCAAGCGCCCCTTCATCTCCATCAACTGCGCCGCGATCCCCGAGCATCTGCTGGAGTCCGAGCTGTTCGGCCACGAGAAGGGCGCCTTCACCGGCGCGGTCGCGCGCCGTATCGGCAAGTTCGAGGAAGCGACGGGCGGCACGCTGCTGCTGGACGAAATCTCGGAGATGGACGTCCGCCTGCAATCCAAATTGCTGCGCGCGATCCAGGAGCGCGTGATCGACCGCGTCGGCGGCACCAAGCCGGTGCCGGTCGACATCCGTATCATCGCGACCTCGAACCGTAACCTCGCCGAGGCCGTGCGCGAGGGCACGTTCCGCGAGGATCTGTTGTTCCGCCTCAACGTCGTGAACCTGAAGATCCCGCCGCTGCGCGAGCGCCCGGCCGACATCCTGGAGCTCGCCCAGCATTTCGTGAAGAAATATGCCGAAGCCAACGGCGTGCCGCTGCGCCCGATCTCGGCGGAGGCACGCCGCGTGCTCTCGGCCAATCGCTGGCAGGGCAACGTTCGCGAGCTCGAAAACACCATGCACCGCGCGGTGCTGATGGCACACGGCGACGAGATCGGTCCCGACGCCATCATCACGCCGGACGGCGACCGCCTCGACCTTGCCAAGACGCCGCCGGCCGTCGCCCACGCCACCATGGCCGCCGAGCAGGTGACGCGCGCGCTGGTGGGACGCACCGTGGCGGATGTCGAGCGCGACCTGATCCTGGAGACGCTGAAGCACTGCCTCGGCAACCGGACCCACGCCGCCAACATCCTGGGGATTTCGATCCGCACGCTGCGCAACAAGCTCAACGAATATTCCGACGGCGGCATCCCGATCCCGCCGGCAGGCACGCCCGGCGAATATCCGCGGATGCCGATGATGGGGGCTTGAGGCGCGTTCGAAGACTGAGAGATGCGAAATGCCCGGGCTAGTCCCGGGCATTTTGCTTTTGCGGTGAGACCAGCGCTGGCGCACACCCTCGGTGTCGTCCCTGCGAACGCAGGGACCCATACCGCGGAATCTGTCGGTGCCGGCTCGGTAGCAGTACCGAGCGACCAGTCTTCGCCAAACTCCTCCCTGGGGTTATGGGTCCCCGCGTGCGCGGGGACGACAGCGGTGGACATGGCCGCACCGCATCCGGCGACTAGGTCCTACGCGGGTCAGGCCCTATAACCCTCGCCTGAAAAACCACGCGAGGGACCACATGTCTGAAGCTCAAATCACGGACTGGCTGGCGTCGCAGAGGCAGGCGATGATCGACCTGCTCCGCGACGTCGTGAACATCGATTCCGGCTCCTATGACAAGGAAGGCGTCGATGCGGTCGGTGCGCGGTTCGAGCGGCATTTTGCCGAGCACGGCATTCCGTGCCGGCGCGAGGCCAACGCCAGCTTCGGCGATGCGATCCATGCCGAGGTGGCAAAACCCGGCAGCAACGAGAAGCCGGTGCTGTTGATGGGACATCGCGACACCGTGTTCGGCAAGGGCGAGGCCGGGCGGCGCCCGTTCACCATCAATGACGGCCGCGCCTATGGTCCCGGCGTCGCCGACATGAAGTCCGGCCTCGTCATGAACGTGTTCGTCGCCACCGCCTTCCACAAGTTCGGCGGCAACCCGCATCCGATCAAGCTTCTGATCACCTCGGACGAGGAGATCGGCTCGCCCTCCTCCCGGCCGGTGATCGAGCGCGAGGGACGCTCCGCGCGCGCCGTGTTCAACTCCGAGCCGGGTCGTCCCACCGGCAACGTCGTGACGGGGCGCAAGGGCGGCATCTTCATGCACATGGCCATCACCGGCAAGGCCGCGCATTCCGGCGCCAACTTTGCTGCGGGCGTCAGCGCGATCGGCGAGCTCGCGCACAAGATCGTGCAGATCCACGCGCTGACCGATCTCGACAAGGGCATCACGCTCAATGTCGGCCTGATCTCGGGCGGACAGTCCGTCAACACTACGGCGCCCTCCGCCGAGGGCCAGATCGACCTGCGCTACGTCGATCCGGCCGACCGCGCGCGGGTGATGGACGCGATCGAAAAGATCGTCGCGACGTCGTACGTGCCGGGCACCAGCGCAACGCTGACGATCAAGGGCGAGTTCGTGCCGGTGGTGCAGAGCGCAGAGTCGAAGGCGCTGTTCGAAAACTACCAGGCGGCCGCAAGGCAGGCCGGCCTCACCACGCTGCAGGGCGAGTTCTCGGGCGGCTGCGCCGATTCCGGCTTCACCGCTGCGGTCGGCACGCCCACCATCTGCGGCCTCGGCCCGGTCGGCGGCCTCGCGCACACGCCGGAGGAATATCTGGAGATCGACAGCATCGTGCCGCGCGCGCAGGCGCTGGCGCTGGCGATTTTGCGGGGGTGAAGGAAGCCACTCCGTCGTCATGCCCGGGCTTGACCCGGGCATCCACGTCTCTCCCAGATCGCCGATGCACGTGGATGGCCGGGTCAAGCCCGGCCATGACGAGCTGAGAGAGCCGGCACTACATTGGCGGCGCGCCCGTTGACCTACGAATAACTCGGCGCATCCGGCTTGCGGAAGATGTGGATGGGATCACCGGGGATGATCACGGGCTGGCCCGAGAACATCGCGTAGGCGTAGAGCGCGAGATAGGCGATCGCGAGCGCGCCGACGGCGTAGAAGGCGAAGGTCGCGATGCGCTTCATTGGTCTGCTCCAGTGCCGCCCGGCGGGAAAGCTTGAGGCGCTTCTAGAGCGATGACGGCCAAAACGCCAGCCTCAGCCCGGCGATCAAACGCCGCTTCGGCTGCGTGCGGGAACACTGACGTCTGCCAGCGTAGCCGCGTCCTCGTCCTGGTCGACGGCCACATACTGGCCGTGCCAATAGGCCAGCGCCGCAGTGCGGGTCGAGCTCTTGATGTCCCTGACACGGCCGATGACGATGCCGTGGGAATGGCGTTCCATGATCTCCTCGACCTCGCAGTCGAACGCCGACAGCGCGCCGACCAGCAGCGGCACGCCCGAGGCCGCCGTCACCCAATTGGCCCCTTTGAAACGATCAGCGCCCTTCAGCCCGCCCTTGCCGGCAAAGCGTTCGGCGACGTCGAGCTGGTCGGCATTGAGGATGTTCACGCCGAAGGCGCCGTGACGCTTGATCAGGGGGAAGGACGAGGCGTCGCGATTGATGCTGACCAGCAGC
>RXJC01000158.1 GCA_003963435.1 Bradyrhizobiaceae bacterium
GCCGAGCTCGTGACGAGATAGTTGATCACGGCCGCCGTCGGCACGTCCTTGTCCTGGCCCGTATAGGTGTTGGCGGGAATGACCGCCGACACGAAGGGCGGGCCGATCTTGTCGACGGTCTCCTTCGGCACCGACACCACCGTGATCGGGCTCGATGTCGACAGGTCCTTCAGCGAGGCAACGCCGAGGCCGGCCGATTGCAGCGTCGCGTTGAGCTGGCGGTTCTTCATGAGGTCGACGGATTCGGCGAAGGGCAGATACTCGACCTTGCCGAGGTCCTTGTAGCTCATGCCGGCGGCGGCCAGAATCGCGCGCGAATTCAGCTCCGTGCCCGACTTCGGCGCGCCGACGGAGAGGCTCTTGCCCTTGAGATCGGCCAGCGTCTTGATGCCGCTGTCGGCGGTGGCGACGATCTGGATGTAGTTCGGGTAGATCGCGCCGATGGTGCGCAGCTTGTCGAGCTTGGTCTTGAAGCCCGCCTCCTCCTCGCCGTTCCAGGCGGCTTTGAGCGAGTCTCCCAGCGTGAACGCCAGCTCGCCGCGGCCCTGCTGCAGCAGGATCAGGTTCTCGACCGACGCCTTGGTGGCCTGCACCTGCGTCTTCACGTTCGGAATCTTGTCGCCGTAGATCTTCCCGATCGCGACCCCGAGCGGGTAATAGACGCCGGAGGTGCCGCCGGTCAGCACGTTGATGAAGGATTGCGCCTGCGCGCAAGGTGCCGACACCGCCAGAGCAAGGGCCGTGGCCGCGCCGAAAATGGTCCGTTTCATGGTTGTTGTTCTCCCCAAACCGGCCGCGAAATTGGCCGGATGAGGCATGCGGGTCAACCCATCCAAAAGATAAAGTTGGGCTGCAGTAAACGGCCGAACCGGCTCGATTTTTGGAACCTGGCGGCTGCGGCGACGTGGCGCAGTCAGATCTGGAGCGCGTCCGGCCATCGGGTTCGGACGCGCCAGGCTTCTACTGGAACGTCATGTCCAGGCACTTGGAGATGTCGGAGCCGAGGCCGGAGGAGATGGTGATGCAGCCGCGGATCTTCTGCGCGCCGACGTCGGCAGCCCAGACCGAGTAGCCGCCGGGGCCGAAGAACGAGTTGGTGTTCGGCGGCTCGGTCTCGGTGGCGTCGAAATCGTAACGACCGTCGGTCTCGAAGATGCGCGGCTTCTTGGTGCAGCCGCCGTCGGTCTGGACGTTGATGACTTCCTTGTTGTCGCGGGTCAGCGCCAGCGAAACCTGGCAGCGGAAATATTCCGAGGTCTTGGTATTGAAGAGATATGTGTAGGACTTGCAGGTCGCCGTGTTCAGCTTGCCCGGGGCAAGGCCGCGGCTGCACGAAATACGCTGGTTGTGGCTGAGCTGAAAGTCGTCGGCCCGAGCGGCCGGCGCCAGCGCCGTCAACGACAATGCAGCAGCCCAGCAAAGTTTCATCACATGGCGCATCCGAATCATCCCTGCCAATAATTTTGTCGAGTTGCGTTCTAGACGGAAAGCGGAACATAGTCGCGAGGGGACGAAGGGAAAATCACAAGCTGCTGGGCAAGACGTGATGCGCTGCGGCGCTTTCGCAAATTGACCCGGATGCACTGTTCGTGATTTGTTCAACCCGGCGTTCCGCGACGGGGAGGATAGGATCATGGCATTTTCAATGAAGACATTTGCACTTGCTTCGGCTGCACTCGTAACGCTGCTCGGCACATTCGCCGCGCCCGCACACGCGCAAGCCCCGGCAACGCCGTGGGAGCTCAAGGCCGACATGGGCTACGCCTACGGCAAGGACGGCTCGACCCTTTCCTACAAGATGGGCACCAGCAATGCCGGCGAGCTGCTGAAGGGCGCCAAGAAGGTGCCGAAGGGAACGCTGTTCTTCATCGGCCAGAACGGCCAGCTCTACATGCGCACCGGCCCCTATCTCGAAGGCGACGGCAAGTTCAAGTTCGGGCCGGACCAGTAGGGGCGCAGACGGACAGTCTTGTAGGGTGGGCAAAGGCGCCCTTGCGCCGTGCACACCATCTCTCTCTATCGCAAAAGGTGCGTGGGCACGCTTCGCTTTGCCCGCCCTGCGGCAGCTCGCCAGCGGCTAAAACGCCGCCGCCAATTCCCTTGCGCCGGGCTTGCTGCTGTTCGAGTCCATCCGGGCGTCCGTCACCGCCAGCAGCTTGGCCACCGTGTTGTGGCGGATCGCAACCGGGTTGCGCTCGTAACCGCCGCGCTGGAAGAAGTTCGAGGTCGGCACCTGCTCGCGCATCGCCTGGGGCATCGTCACCATGTCGAGCCCGGTGCCGTCGCCGGTGAGGTTCATCATCTCGAGCTCGGCCGCGGTGAGCGGACGGGTGTAGCCCTTGGCGCGGGCAAACAGCACCGAAGTCAAGAGCTTGTGGGTCTGCAGCATCGGCCCGACGTCGATGTCGAGCACCATGGCATGCATGGCCCAGCCCTGCGCGGTGTTGCCGATCTTCTCGTGCTCCGACCAGGTGTCGGGCACTGATTTCGCATGCGCCACCATCTTCTTCAGCACGGCGAGCTTGTGCTCGAGCGCCTGGCGCGCCGGGCCCGAGGTCCGCGCCACTTTCTCCGCAAGCGCGCGAATGAGCTCGTGGCCCTGCTCGGCCAGCAGCTCGACGCTGTTGGTGGTCAGGAGCTGGTTGTAGCCCATCGCGGTCGAGATCGCGCGCCTGCCGCCATGCTCGATTCCAGCCTGCACGTCGTGACTGCCGGTGCCGCCGGTCTCGAACGAATAGACCCGCACCGCCTGCTCGCGCGTCAGCCCGGAGGCGAGCGCGTAGCGCGCATAGGCGCGCTTGAACTCGGCCTCGCTCGCCGGCCGCTGCGGCGTGAACTTGTAGAGCTCCTGCGCCGCGCGGAGGAAATCGGCAACGACGGGGATCGGCTTGCGCGGCGGCCGCTCCGGCGTTTCCTCCGGCTCCGGATTCACCGGCTTCTTCGGCCCGTTATAGAGAGGCGGATGCTCCAGCACGTAATCGTCGAGCGTGATCTGCTGCCCGCTGCGCCGCTTGGCGTTGCGGCCTTTGCGCTTCTCCGAGATCTGGCTCCAATAGGCGCCGGCCTCGGCGTCGAAGGCGGCGCGCGCCGCCTGGTATTCGGCGAGCTTGCGGCGATATTCAAGCACGGCGGGCGAAGCGCCGCCTTGCGCGAAAAACTGCGACAGCAGCTGAGCGTTGGCGTTGCGGACGGTCGGCGGTAGCGCGTCGGCCTCGCCGCCATGCACGGCGGGCGCAAGCATGACGAGCGCGAATGGAACCAGCGCAAGATGTTTTCGAATCGATCGATGCATGCTGCCCTCTTAGCAGGCATCCGGTAACCGTCACGTTAACGCGCCGTTTACCATCACTTCCAGGCGAACACCGGCTGCTCCAGCTCGGTGACGCGGGTGTGCCGCCCCGCCAATACCTCGCGGAACTGGTAGATCAAGGCGGCCGTCGGCGCGTGGATCAGGCTCATCTGGTGATGGAAGCGGATCACGCGGCGGCTGCTTTCGGGGATCGCGGTGAAATCGAAGGCCTCCTCGCGCTCGATCGTGTCGAGCGCGATGCGATGGACGGAGGCGACCTCGTCCGGGTTCGGCCTGATCGCGGCACTGTCGGCCGCCCACACCACGACCGGCGTGATCAGATAGCCGGAGCGGGTCGGATAATCGTCAAGCAGGCCGAGCACCGCCTCGGCCGAGAGCTTGAGCGCGAGCTCCTCGTCGAGCTCGCGGAGCGCCGCCTCGACCGGCGTCTCGCCGGCATCGCAGCGTCCGCCGGGCAGCGCCCACTGACCGCGATGGGATCGCAAGCTCGATGCACGCCGCGTGAGCAGGAAGGCCGTGTCGTCACCGTCACTGGATTCGGTCAGCGCCAGCACCACCGCGGCGCGCTTCAACGCCGACGGCTCGGCCTCATCGGGCAGCCGCGCGAACGAGGCGCAGGCCGCTGCGATATTCCGTCTGGTGGCATCGCCGAAAGGTCTCATCATGCTTGACTACACCAGGACCGCATCTGATGAAACGAGGAGAGACAGCGTTGCAGGAATGGACGGAGCGATGACGAGCAAGGCCGCGACAAGGCTCAAATCAGAAGGCTGGAGCGTCCTGGAGACCACCGGCTTCATGCACCTGGTCGGCCCCCTGTGGGAGCGCAAGGTCAACGGCCATTACGAGTTCGCGCTCGCGACCGAGGACAAGCACCACAATCGCCGCGGCATGGTCCAGGGCGGCGTGATGATGACCTTCGCCGACCGCACCTGCGGCATGACCGCCCGCTACGTCTCCGGCAAGGAGTACATGGCGACGGTGCAGCTCGACACCCATTTCGTCGAGGCCGGCCAGATCGGCGACATCCTGATCTCCCGCCCCCGCGTGGTGCGCTCGACCCGCAGCCTGATCTTCATGAGCACGGAAGTGACGGTGGACGACCGCTGCATCGTGATGGCGAACGGCGTGTTCAAGATCTTGAAGGGGCCGGGGTAGGCGAAACGGGTCAGGCCTGCGCTGCTGCCCGCCACGGCAATCCAGCTATCTCTTCGCGGACGCAGTTCTGGCTTGCTTCGCCGCGCTCGCAATGACCGGCATGGCTGGCTATGCTGCCCCTCACAAGCATCGAGGACCCGCCCATGCAATACCGCCAGCTCGGCCGCTCCGGCCTGAAAGTGTCGCCGATCTGCCTGGGCACCATGATGTTCGGCGGGCCGACGGATGAAGCCACGTCGAAGCGGATCATCGCCAAGGCTCGCGGGGCCGGAATCAACTTCATCGACACGGCCGATGCCTATTCGAAGGGCGCCTCCGAGGAGGTGGTCGGCCGCGCCATCGCTGACGATCGCCACGCCTGGGTGCTTGCCACAAAGCTCGCCAATCCCATGGGACACGATCCCAACCGCGTCGGCCTGTCGCGGCGCTGGGTGTTGCAGGCGGCCGACGAGAGCTTGAAGCGCCTCGGCACCGATCACATCGACATCTATTATTTGCACAAGGAAGACCATGCGACGCCGCTGGAGGAGACGGTGCGCGCGATGGGCGACCTGATCCGTGCGGGCAAGGTGCGCTATTTCGGCGTCTCGAACTACCGCGCCTGGCGCGTCGCCGAGATCTGCAACATCTGCGACCGGCTCGGCATCGATCGTCCCGCGGTGAGCCAGCCCTATTACAACGCGATGAACCGCATGCCCGAGGTCGAGCATTTTCCGGCCTGCTCCTATTACGGCCTCGGCATCGTGCCCTACAGCCCGCTGGCGCGCGGCGTGCTCACAGGCAAGTACAAGCCGGACGCCGCCCCCGACAAGGAGACGCGCGCGGGGCGCAACGACACCCGCATGATGCAGACCGAATGGCGGCCGGAATCGCTCCAGCTCGCACAGGAGATCAAGGCGCATGCCGAGAAGAAAGGCATCACCGCGGGCCAGTTCGCGGTCGCCTGGGTGCTCAACTCCGCCTTTGTCTCCTCGATCGTCGCGGGGCCCCGCACCGAGGAGCAGTGGGACGGCTACATCGGCGCGCTCGACTATCGCTTCACCGGAGATGACGAGGCACTGATCGACCGGCTGGTCGTGCCGGGCCATCCCTCGACGCCGGGCTATAACGACCCCGCCTACCCGATCGAGGGCCGCCGCGCGCGGACGGCGTAAACTTTCGAGAGACGACGATGGCGCACGAAGACCGTTACGGCCTGCCGCTCTCGACTTCCTCGGACGAGGCGGCCACCGCCTATCGCGGAGGCGTCGACCTCATGCTCGCGGGCTGGACCGGCATGGCGGAGACGCTGGAGCGCGCCATTGCGAGCGATCCGGACTTCGCGCTTCCCCATATCGCCCGCGCCCGCGTGCACGCCTTCTATCAGCAAGGCGATCTGGCGCGGAGCAAGGCGTCCCTCGCGCGCGAGCTGGTTGCCAAGCGCGGCACGGAGCGCGAACGCTCGCATGTCGAGGCTCTGGCGCTGGCGATCGAGGGCCGGCTGCCGGAAGCGATCGCATCGATGCTGCGGCACATCGAGAGCTGGCCGCGCGATGCCCTGGTGCTGTCGCTGCCGCTCGGCGCGTTCGGCCTGTTCGCCTTCTCCGGCATGGCCGACCACGACCGCGCGCGGCATGAGCTCTGCGAGAGCGTCGCGCAGCATTACGGCGAGGATTGGTGGTTCCTCACCATGGCCGGCTGGGCGATGACCGAGAATGGCGACGTCGCGCGCGGCCGGGGCGTGACCGAGCGCGGCTTCAATCTGCGCCGCGCCAACGCCCATGCCGCGCATGCGGTGCTGCACGCGATGTTCGAGGACGGCTCGATCGACGCCGCCGACCGCCTCGTCGAGGAGTGGATTCCCACTTACGAGCGCGCCGGAATCCTGCATGGCCATATCCGCTGGCACCAGGCGCTCGGCGCGCTCGAGCAGGACGATGCGGCACGGGCGCTCGCGATCTATGCCGACGTGCTCCAGCCCTCCGCCACGCAGGCGCCGCCGCTCAACGTCATCACCGACGCCGCCTCGCTGCTGTGGCGGCTGTCGGCGTACGGCCATAGCGTGCCGAGGGCGCTGTGGCAGGAAGCCGACAGCAACGCGCAAAAACTGTTTCCGAAGTCGAGCCTGGCCTTCGCCGACGTTCACATGGCGCTGTTCGCGGCGGCGACGCAGAACCACGCGGCGCTCGCCGCGCGCCTTGCCGTGATCGAGCAGCGGCTCGCCGAGGGCAAGCTGCCGGCCGGCCCGGTGGTGCCCGCAATCTTCCGCGCGCTGGCGGCCTTTGCGGATGAGGATTACGCCGCATGCGTAAACTCGCTCGCCCCTGTCCTCACCGAGGTCGTGCGCATCGGCGGCAGCCACGCCCAGCGCGAGTTGATCGAGGACACCTATATCGTTGCGCTGATCCGGAGCAACGCCCTCGCCGAGGCCCGCTCCTTGCTGGACACAAGGCTGCATCGCCGCCCCTCGCAGCGCGACATGCGGTGGCAGCTTCTGGCCGCCGGCAACAGGCAGGGCTGAATCGCGACGGCCGGTCTGGGCCATCGCGCGTTGCTCCTCGCGCGCAGTCTCAGTTCGTTACGCGGCGTCCTGCCCAGAGGCGGCGTGCTCGACCAGCCCCTGGCGGCGAGCCCCGTTGCGCGGTCTCACGGCGGTCACCGGCGTTCCGACGGCCGGCGCCTTGCGCGGCCCTTGCACCGGTTTCGGCTTGATCGTCTGCTCGTCATAGCGCCCGTCCAGGTGCCCGTTGATGACGTCCCAGATCTGGCGAAGCCGACGCACGTGCAGATCGTCGCGGATGTAGGACACGACGGCTTGCAGCGCGTCCGCGTCGTTCAGCGGGACCTCGCTGCCCGTCGCGGCAGCGCCTTCCGCTACCGCCTCGAACTTCGGCACGTATTTGGCCTCGACGTGCAACAGCGCGTGGATGAGCCGCTGCCGCAGCAGAGGATTCTTCAAGCAGCGTTCGAGATCGAAGATCGTGCGGATATTCATCTCCCTCAGCTTGCGCGTCCGCTCCGGGCCGACGGCGAGGATGAGCTGCGCTTGCGCGACCCAGTCCATGACCTCGTAGAGCCCGTAAGGGGTTTCTACGAAGATCTGGATCGGGTTGATGGTCGCGAGATTCTGCACGTCCTCGATCTCGAACTCGCCGAGGCGGAGCTTCATGAACGGATCAATCCCGAGGATCATGTCGAGCGGGAGCTCTTCCTGGAGCGCCTTGCTCGCGGAGCTCACCCGGCGCAGCCGGATCCACGGAAACTTCGCGATCAACACGCTGATGAACAGGTCCGGGAAGAAGCCGATCACGAATGCCAGCGCGACCTGCGCACTGTCGCCGAGATAGACCATGAAGCCGGACTGCCAAACCGCCGCGGTCACGAAGATCGCGAGCAGGATGTGGAAGAACGACTGGAAGAACGAAATCGGCGACAGGTCGAAATTGGCGATCCGTCTGATCAGGTACTGGATCGACCAGATGTAGCTGCTGATGAACGCGTAGGTGATCATCCCGTCGGGGGTGCCGCGCGGCGTCCAGAAATTGGAGACGTAATTGTCGGGCTTGGCCACCCCATGCGGCGCGATGTCCTGCCTGAACGCGAACTCGAAGCAGAGGTAGGTCAGCAGGACGTAGATCGCGACCGGAAAGATGTAGAAGCGGATGGCGTTGGAGTCGGGATCCGTGCTCTGCCGCTCCGGATTCGCTTCAGGATCGTATTTGTATTTGACCAGCTCGAACGACGGCAGGATGAGCGGCCGCCCGCCTACCTTCGCGAACTGAAAGAGTCTCTCGAGGTCGCGGACGATTTCGCGCCGGCTCGCACGCACGTTCATGCGACCGATATAGACGCCGACGGGAACGATGAGGCTGAAGAGAGCAATGGATAGTGCACGAAGGAAAGTATCGAATTCGAAATTCATGACGCACTCCTCACGCGGTAGGAGGGAAAAATCAGAACAGGAAAATAATCAGGAGAAGAAAAATATGATGCGATCAACCTCTGCGAGATTATCCGCAAAGCCCGGCTTCCTCAAGCCTCGCCGGCGGTCCGGCCGTGCCGGCGATCGACGCAGCCGCCCGAGGCGGCTCCTGCCGCTTCACCTGGCTGGCGCGGCGTTCCAGCCCGGCACCGCTGCCACGAAAAAAACACCGGCCTGACGGCAAGTGCCGACGGACGGGTGGTGCGATGTGGGCGAATCGCCGTCGGGGTGACGCGGTGGTATTCCAGACGAAGCTTGCAGAACGAACGGCATCGCAACCAATTTGCGATTCGATGGTTGTGGGATGGAACCGGTTCCCGGTTCTCGGGCAGGTGAGCCTTCCGATGCGCCTCTGCAGACCGCTTCCGGCCGCCGCACTGGCCTTGACCGCCACCCTTGCCGCTGTGGCAAGCCCTTGTTTTGGCGAGACTTCCAAGCCGATCCCGGTCAACAATCCGCCGGCGCAGCAAACGGCACTCATCGACCTGTTGGCGCTGATGTCCGGCCATTGCAAGACATTCAAGGTCGCCGGCCGCTCGTTCGCCTGCAAGACGGTGGCCTACGCCCATGGCGACAAGGGCCGGGTCAATTTCGCGGTCGCGGTCGACGACCCCTCCGACGACAACCACGTCGTGTCGTTCTCCGGCGAGAACGGCAAGCGCGCCGACGACAATTCCTACGAGCTGCCGATCGACCGCATGCTGCTCAACTCCAAGGATCGTCCGAAGGTCGACGGCCTGCCGGTACCGGCCGAGCAGATTTCCACCGGCCTCTGCCGCCAGACCGGCAACTTCGCGGCCAGGAAGGTGAACGACGTGACCTGCTCGGCGACCGACAACGAGGGCCGTCAATATGAGCTGCTGTTCGTTTCCGACGGCAAGCCGGTGAGCGTGCGACGCATCCGGCAGTCGTCACCCTCGATCCAGGATCCGTTCAAATAGCTTCATTCATCACGCGAACGCCTTCTCCAGCGTCGCAAAGATCACCGCGAGCGATTTGTCGTGCCGCGTGATCGGCGGCACCGGGCGATCGACCTTCATGAGCTGATAGACCGCCATCTGCGCCGCGCGCACCGAGTATTCGACCGTGAACACGACGTCGTCGGGGATTTCGACGAACTGGCTCACGAAGGCGAGGTTGACCGAGTTCTTCGGCACCGGCAGCGGCCGGTCGGCCCGATTGCGCGGCATGAACATGCTGGTGATGTAGGGCATGCGGCAGGGAACGCAGATCGAATCCTCGAACACATCAGGATCGAAGTTCAGATGGCCGCACAGCTCCTTCAGGATCTCCGCGCCGCCGCAATCGGACATCGGCTTGGCGACGAAATTGCCGACGCGGTCGGGATGCAGCGCATAGCCCCAGAACACCTGCACGTTCTTCGGCTGCCCGGCGAAATGCGGCTGGTGATAGAGCACGACCGACATCAGCCAGTTGGAATCCTTGAACGTCACAAGCCCGCCGGTACCGGCCCTGTTGCCGGAGAACGCCTCCATCCGGTCGAAGAACAGCGGATCGCGGCAGGTGACCGTGAAGGACAGCCAATAGGATTCCGGGATCGAAGAGTTGAAGGCGGCGGGATTGCCGAATTCGAGACGGCCTTGCGCGATCGTCTCCCACAGCGCCCAGCCCTGGCTGTCTTTCTTGGTGAGTCGCGGCGGCGGCTCGGTCATCGAGCCCAGGCTTGAGGCGTCCGTCATCGAGCCGTTCTGGAAGAAAACGATATCGTCGTCCTCGAGCCGGACATTGGCGGTGCGGCTGTCGCGGTCGAGCGTGAGCTGGCGCACCCGCAGGCGCGCGCCATCGGCCTCGAACGCCATGTCGGTGACGCGCGTCCCGCGCACGAATTGCACGCCCTGCCGCTTCAGCCAGTCGGTAAGCGGCAGCACGATCGCATCGTATTGATTGTAGACGGTGCGCTTGACGCCGGCGAGGGTCTCGATGCGCGGAAATTCGCTCATGAAGCGGTGCAGATAGCGCTTCAGC
>RXJC01000633.1:0-793 GCA_003963435.1 Bradyrhizobiaceae bacterium
CCGAAGCCGTAGCGAATCGCCTTGTCGATCTCCTCCGCGCTGGCGACGCCTTCCTCGACCATGCGCGCGGCCTCGTTCATCGCCAGCGCCTGGATGCGCGGGACGATGAAGCCGGGCGTCGCCGCGCAGACGACCGGGACCTTGCCGATGCCTTCGAGCAGCTTCTTGACCTCGTCGATGACGGCGGGATCGGTGGCTTTGCCGGGGGAAACTTCGACCAGGGGAATCAGGTAGGCCGGATTGAGCCAGTGCACGTTAAGAAAGCGGCTTGGGTTCACGATTGCGCTGGAGAGATCGTCAACGAGAATCGTCGACGTCGTCGATGCGATGATCGTGTCAGGTCCGACCTGCTTTGAAGCCGCCCCCAGCACCTCGCGCTTGAGCTCGACGACTTCGGGGACGCCCTCGAAGACCATGCCGGCTTCTGCCAACGCGGCGCCGCTCTGGCTCGCCGGCACCACCGAAACCCGAGCAACCAGCGGGTCAACGTCTGCCTCGGTCAACAGCCCGAGCTTCGACAGGCTGGCGAAGGTCGTCCTGACCTCGCTGAGCGCGTCCGCTTCCAGCTTGGCAAAGTCCTCGGCTGAGCGAGCCTTGACGTCGATCATCGTGACGCCGTGCCCCGCATAGGCGAACGCGACGGCGATGCCGCGGCCCATGCGGCCGGCGCCGAGACAGGCGATGTTGGCGCGGCTGGTCATCGGTCAGAACCCATTGCGAAGCACCGTCTGCAGTTCGGCCTTGCTCAGATTGTCGAGCCCCAGCGTCTTGAGCGTTCGTCCGCCTTGCGAGA
>RXJC01000633.1:843-7914 GCA_003963435.1 Bradyrhizobiaceae bacterium
CTTGCGAGAAATTCTCGCCGCAGATCGCGCCGCCGATCGACAGGAACGCTCTGGCCAGCGGTGTGGCCGCCCCGGCCAAGCCGGCAACGGAGACCAGCAGCGACAGCCCAAGCCGCAGATCCTCACGCATGTAGCGGTGCTCGGTCAGCACGATCCGCTCGCGCCAGTCGCCGGAATCGGTCAGGCGGTCATGGGAGCCGCGGCCATACATCCAGATCTCGCCTTCTTTTGCGTAGTGATGAGCGAGCGGGAAATGCGGCGCGCCATAGCCGAGCGCTTCGCGCACCGCGATCCGCTCGGTGTCGAGCGCGTCCGTCACTCGCCGGATCGCGGCTTGCGTGCCTTCCTTGTGGATATCCCATCTCTCGAAGTGCTCGATCGGCCCGGCGTTCATCACGATCAGCGGCGGATGGATGATCGGGCCGGCATTCATCAACGCGCCGGACAGTGCGTCGCCACACGGCTCGACCGCATCGGGAAAAGCTCGTCCAATCACCTCGAGCGCATGCGGCGCCTGGCCGAGCGGAAACACACCGACCGGAAGCCGCTTGGCGCGGATGGTGATCGCGACCTCGAAAGGCCCGTGCTTGCGGGTGAGCCAGGGCAGCGTGCCGGTTTCGGCAAAGCTCGCCTTGGCCTGGTTGCCGGCGTCTCGCGCAGCCTGCGCGAAGATCATCGAGCCGAATGTCGCCGGTGGCAGGAAGACCACCTGCCCGTCCCGCAAATGCGGCGCGAGCAGGCGAGCGATATCTGATTGCGCAAAGGCAGGAGCCGGGCACAGGACCAGCTCTGTGCCGTCGACAGCTTCGGCGATGTCGGTCGTGACCAGCGCCAGCTGCACGTCGTGGCGGCCGTTGTGATCTTTGACCAGGATGCGCGAGCCCGCGGCACGATGCGCCGTAACCTGATCGGCATCGCGGCGCCAGAGCCGCACCTCATGCCCCGACAGGGCAAAATCGCCCGCGGCCGCGAAAGAGCCGTTCCCCCCACCCAGAACCGCGATCTTCAAGATGCTTCTCCCTGCACGTGCGACTGCGCATCGAGCTGCTTCAGCAGGAAATGCTGGACCTTGCCCAGCGCCGTGCGCGGCAGGTCGGTGACGAAGACGATGTCGCGCGGCACCTTGTAGCGGGCGAGCTGCGCCTGGATGTGCGTTCTGAGCTCATCCGCCTCGAGACAGGCGCCGGATCTGCGGATCACATAGGCGATGGGGACTTCGTCCCAGCGCGGATCGGGCCGTCCGATCACCGCACATTCGCTGACATCGGGATGTTCGAGCAGGACGCGCTCGACCTCGGCGGGGTAGACGTTCTCGCCGCCTGAAATGATCATGTTCTTCTTGCGGTCGCGCACCCAGAAATAGCCGTCGGCGTCGCACAGGCCGATGTCGCCGGTGCGATACCAGCCGTCGTGCAACGCCTCGCGTGTTGCGGCCTCGTTTCCCCAATATTCGAAGAACACGTTGGGTCCGCGCACCGCGATCTCGCCCGGCGTGCCCGCAGGCATTTCGTGGCCGGCGTAGTCGATGACTTTGGCTTCGCAGCACAGGCCGGCGAGTCCGGTTGATCCCACACGCGAGAGATCGCCTCCGAGGCGCGTGTATACGGCGATTGGGCAGGTTTCCGTCGAGCCGTAGACCTGGAGGACCGGCACGCCGCGTCCGACGAAGCGGTCGATCAGGTGCGGCGGCACGATGGTCGAGCCCGTGGCCACGGCCTTGAGTGACGACAGATCGGTGGTCGCCCAGGCGGGATGCTCGCTCACCGCCTGGATGATCGCAGGCACCATCACCGTGAGTGTCGGCCGGTCCTGTTCGATGGCGGCAAGGGCGGTATCCGGGGTGAAGCGCGCATGGATCGTGACGGTCGCGCCCAGCTGCAGCGCCGGCGTGGTCTGGATGTTGAGGCCGCCGACGTGGAAGAACGGCAGCACGGTCAGGACGTGATCGTCCGACGTCATGTTGTGCATGTGCTGGCTCATGACGCCGTTCCAGAACAGCGCCTCCTGGCGCAGCACGGCGCCCTTGGGCCGTCCGGTCGTCCCCGATGTGTAGACGATCAGCAGCGGGCAGGAGAGATCGGTATGCGGATTTCGGCTGGTGCCGTCGCTGCGCGCCAGCAAGCTTTCGAAGGTTGTGCCGCGAGGCGGCGCGAAGTCAAAGCCGACCAGGGCTGTCCCCGGCGCAAGCTCAGAGAGAACTCCCTCGAACGCCCGTTCGAGCACCAGCACTTTGGCGCCGGCGTCAGTGAGAATGAAGAGCTGCTCGGCGACGGCGAGGCGCCAGTTCAGCGGCACCAGGATCGCGCCAAGCCGAGCGCAGGCATAGAGCAGAACCAGATAATCCGGGCGGTTCAGGCTCAGGATCGCGACGCGATCGCCGCGGCCGACGCCAAGCTCCTGCTTCAGGGCTGTCGCGGTCCGTTCGATGCGCGCGGCGAACGCTGCATAGCTCAGCCGCTCACCTTCAAAGGCAATGGCGGTCTTGTCCGGCGCGAACGCCGCGTTGCGATCGATCAGACTGCAGAGATCCACCGTCAGTCGTCCGTCTCGCCGGCCTCGTACAGCGCCTCGCGCCCGATGCGGTCGAGGCAGAGCTCGGCGGTCCAGGGCAGCATCAGCGAGCCGCAGCGGCTATCGCGATAGATCCGCTCCAGCGGCAGCGAGCGAAGCATGGCTTGGCCGCCGCAGGTGCGGATCGCGAGCGCGGCGAGCTCATTGGCACCCTCCATCACCGAGTATTGCGCGGCATAGGCCCGCAGCACCTGCTCTTTGCTTGGATTGGCGCAGGCCTCGGTGACGGCCTGGAACCAGATCCCCTTGATCTGTTCGAGCTTGATCTGCATCTGCGCGACCGCGATCTGCTTGGTCGGGTACATTCGCCGCTTGACCGGCGGCATGCCCGGCACCTCGCCGCGCAAATAACGCACGGTGAAGTCATAGGCAGCCTGCGCGAGGCCCATATAGGTCGGCGACAGCGTCAGGAACATGTGCGGCCAGCGCATCGCGGCCTGGAAGTAGACGCCGCGCGGCATGAGCGCGGAATCCTCCGGCACGAATACGTCTTTGAACAGCAGCGTGCGCGAAACCGTCCCACGCATCCCGAGTGGGTCCCAGTCGCCGACGACCGAGACGCCTTCCGATTTTGCCGATATCGCGAGGTAAAGGGTGTTGCGGCGAGATGCTTTCTCGCCTTCCTCGATCTCGGTGCAGAGCACGCCATAATAGTCGGCGTGGCCGGACAGCGATGCAAAAATCTTCTTGCCGTTGACGATCCAGCCGCCCTCGACGGGCCTGGCTTCCGTGCCGAAAGCGACGCCGCCGGCGGCGGCCGCTCCGCCTTCCGAGAAAGGCTGCGAATAGATCGCGCCGTCCTCGACGATACGCTTGTAGTGGACCGCGCGCCGTCGTTCGTGCTCGGCGCGGGTCGCAGCATCCATGTCGAGATCATCTGCGAGGGGCCCGGACCACAGCGTCGAGCAGACGTGCATGTTCCAGGTCAGCGCGGTCGCGCCGCAATAGCGGCCGATCTCGGCGGCTGCCAGGGCATAGGTCTGGTAGTTCGCGCCGAGCCCGCCGTGCTTCTTGGGAACGGCAATGCCGAGGAGGCCGACGCGGTGCAGGTCGCGATAATTCTCGGTCGGAAAGATCGCCTCGCGATCGTAGGTGGCGGAGCGATCGGCAAACACGCTCTGCCCGATTTCGCGAGCGCGGGCGATGATGCCGGCCTGCTCCTCGCTCAGGCGGAATGCGACGGGGTCGAAGATCGGTGCATCCAGCGCGACCTTGCCGGCGGCGCCAATCGTCTTGCTGACTTGCATGGTCATTGCGCAGTCACCTTACGCTTTGGTCGTAACGGAATTCAGGAAGCGGCCGAGCGCTTCGTCGAAGGCATCGGGACGCTCGAGGCTGGCGAGATGGCCGACGCCGGCGAGCTCGACATATTCAGCGCCGGGGACGTAGGTTGCTGTCTTCGCCATCATCGGCGCGGGCGCATTGCTGTCTTTGGACCCCGATAGCAACAGCGCCGGAACGGAGATATCCTTCAGCGTGCTGCGCTGGTCGAAGCCGATCAAGGCGAGCATCATGGCGCGATAGCTTGCCTCCGGAACGCTTGCCATGCATTCCCGTGCAAGCTCCATCCCCTCCGGGTCCGGATCGTCGCCGACCAGCTCCTTCACCAGCGAGGGCGCCAATGACTTCATCGTCTCGCCGCGATCGAGCGGGCCGAGCCGTGCCGCGATAAACGATTTCTGCCAGTCGCCGTCGGCCTTGCCGAAGGCCGGGCTGGTCTGTGCCAGCACGACGGCGCGCGCCAGTTTCGGGGATTGCACCAGCCATTTCTGGACGATCATGCCGCCGATCGAGTGACCGACGAGAATGGGCCTGGTTGCACCGAGTTGTGCGATGAACTGCTGCAGCGCATCAGCCAGGGCAGCGATGCTGACGCTGGCGAGCGGTGCCGAGCCGCCATAGCCTGGCATATCCCATGCGATGGCGCGAAAGCTGTCGCCGAATCTGGCAAGCTGACGGCGCCAGGCTCGCGCCGCACCGCCAATGCCGTGCAGGAAAATCAGAGGTGTCGCGTTCGGATCGCCCGCGGCTTCGTAGGCGAAGCGTCCGTCCTTTGTTATCATTGGCACAGGCTGCGACACGCGACATCCTTCTGCTGGGCCCATTGATGCTAACAGGCCTTTCGGCGATGGGAAGCGATAATTTTATACTTAAAGCAATTTCCGGGCCGGGTTTCGTGCCGCGGCATTCGCGAGCGGTGAGCGGCGCCTTCATTGCAAAAGTTTGAAGGTTAAAATATATCGGATGCACGTTCCGCAGATCTAGGGAGCCAGCGCATGTCCGGATTGCCGCATTCGCCGCACGCGCTGGTGACCGGTGGCGGTCGCGGCATCGGCCGCGCGATTGCGGCGGCTCTCGTCGACGCCGGCGCCACCGTGACGATCGTCGGCCGGAACGCCGGGGTTCTCCAAGAGGCTGTCGCTGCAGGCGCCGCGCATTTTGCGGCTGTCGCCGACGTCGCGAATGAGACCGCTCTGAGATCGGTCATCGCCGAGGCCCATGCGCGAAAGCCGATCGATATCCTGATCGCCAATGCGGGCAGCGCCGAATCTGCGCCATTCGCGAAATCGGACAGTGCCCTGTTCGCGCGCATGATCGACATTAATTTCATGGGCGTTGTCCATGCCATCCACGGCGTGCTGCCGGGCCTGAAGGATCGCCCCTATGGCCGCATCGTCGTGATTGCGTCGACGGCGGGGCTCAAGGGTTATGCCTATGTCAGCGCATACACAGCGGCCAAGCACGCTGCGGTCGGCCTGGTTCGTTCACTTGCCCTCGAGCTCGCCGGCAGCAATGTGACCGTGAATGCGGTTTGCCCGGGCTTCACCGACACGGACCTCGTCGCCGGCAGCATCGACAACATCATGAAGAAGACGGGACGAAGCCGCGAGCAGGCGATTGCCGAGCTTGCCAGGCACAATCCGCAGGGGCGACTGATTGCGCCTCAAGAGGTGGCGGACGCCGTGCTGTGGCTGTGCGGGCAGCGCGCCAGCGCCATCACCGGGCAGGCGATCGCGGTCGCAGGCGGCGAAATCTAGTGAGCGGAACAGACACCTAAGGAGTTCGCATGAGCAGACCAGCCAATCCCGTCACCGTGCCGCTCGCGGATTATTCGCCGCAACATTTCCTGCTGGCCGTGGTCGACGGCGTTGCGACGGTTACGCTCAATCGGCCCGAGCGGAAGAACCCTCTGACGTTTGAAAGTTATCGGGAGCTGACCGATTTTTTCCGCGCCTGCGCCTTCGACGACGCGGTCAAATCCATCGTCATCACCGGCGCCGGCGGTAATTTCTCGTCCGGTGGCGATGTGTTCGAGATTATTGGCCCGCTCGTGAAGATGGACACCAAGGGGCTGACTGCCTTCACGCGGATGACCGGCGATCTCGTCAAGGCGATGCGGGCCTGCCCGCAACCGATCGTGGCTGCGGTCGAGGGCATCTGTGCCGGGGCCGGGGCGATCGTCGCCATGGCCTCGGACATGCGCCTCGCGGCAAGCGGGGCCAAGGTCGCGTTTCTGTTCAACAAGGTGGGCCTAGCCGGCTGCGACATGGGCGCCTGCGCGATCCTGCCGCGGATCATCGGGCAGTCCCGCGCCTCCGAGCTGCTCTATACCGGCCGGTTTATGACCGCGGAGGAGGGCGAGCGCTGGGGCTTCTTCAGCCGCATCGTCACCCCGGAGCAGGTGCTGCCCCAGGCGCAGGTTCTGGCCAAGCAGATCGCGGAAGGTCCGACCTTCGCCAACACCATGACCAAGCGGATGCTGGCGATGGAATGGGCCATGTCGGTGGAAGAGGCTATCGAGGCGGAGGCGGTTGCTCAGGCCCTGTGCATGACCACGGCCGATTTCGAGCGCGCCTTCGAGGCCTTCGCCAACAAGGTCAAGCCGGTCTTCCGGGGCGACTAGGCCGGCTTTTCCTCGGTCATGCCGCATCCCGGACTTGCGCGAAATTATTTTAGGCTTAAAATAGTTTTTCGGGTGAATTGGCGAGGCTCCCATGAAAGTCGCGATCATCGGTGGCGGACCTGCGGGTCTCTATGCAGCGATCCTGCTCAAGAAGCAGCGCCCCGGCGCCGATATCGCCGTGTATGAGCGCAACCGGGCCGACGACACGTTCGGCTTCGGCGTGGTGTTCTCGGACGCCACGCTGGACAATTTCGAGAAGCACGATCTTCCGAGCTATCGCCGCATCACCCAGGAGTTTGCGTACTGGGACGATATCGCCGTGCATTTTCGCGGCACCGTCCACCGGGTCGGCGGCAACGGCTTTTGCGGCTGCTCGCGGCAGAAGCTGCTGTTGATCCTGCAGGAGCGGGCGCGCGAGCTTGGCGTCGTCCTGCACTTCGAGGTGGACATCGACGACGAATCCAGCTTCACCGACGCCGATCTCATCCTGCTCGCGGACGGCATCAATAGCCGCTTCCGCGAAAAGTATGTCGAGCACTTCCAGCCGGAAGTCGATCTGCGCACCAACAAATTCGCCTGGATGGGTTCCACCAGGC
>RXJC01000249.1 GCA_003963435.1 Bradyrhizobiaceae bacterium
CTGATCATCCCGCCGCAGCTCGGCTACGGCGCCCGCGGCGCCGGCGGCGTGATCCCGCCGAACGCGACGTTGATGTTCGACGTGGAATTGCTCGCGGTGAAGTGACGGCGCAGCCGCACGTCGTCTTGCCCGGGCTTGTCCCGGGCATCCACGTTCTTCGAGCAGCGTGCAAAGACGTAGATGGCCGGGACGAGCCCGGCCATGACGGAGAGAGCAAGACAAACAAAAAGACCGGCCTTGCGGCCGGTCTTTTGCGATCAAGTGATGCGCGTCATTCAGTCGCGCGCTTTGCGGATGCCGCCGCGCGATCAATCGCGTCCTTCGCGGCGTCCTTGGCATCGCCCATGGCCTGCTGGCCCTTGCCCTTCACTTCCTGGATCACGCCTTCGCCTTTCAGGCGTTCGGAACCGGTGGCTTCACCGATGCCCTGCTTGGCCTTGCCGATCGCCTCGTTGGCGGTGCCCTTGATCTTGTCGGTCGTGCTACCCATAAAACGCTCCTTCCGGTTTGCTCGCAAAGACAACGTCCTGCAGCTAAGAGGGTTCCGATTTTGTTATGGCTCGCAGGCGCGGCTTCGGGTTAGTTTGCCGCGCACGGAACCAACAGAAAGCAAGTCACATGACCGGCCATGACCATTCGCATTCCCACCATGACCACGGTCATGACGATCGTTGGAAACATGACGGCGTGCGCGTCATTCCCGGCAACCAGCTCGACACCAACGTGCCCTCGACGGCGGGCATGGACCGCGCGGCCGCGATCAATTTCGCGCGCGTCGGCGCGCAGAAATTGTGGGCCGGCACGGTCAGCATCAAGCCGGATGCCAAGACCGGCGCGCATCACCACGGCCATCTCGAAAGCGTCATCTACGTCGTGAAGGGCAAGGCGCGGATGCGCTGGGGCGAGAGCCTGCAATTCACCGCCGAGGCCGGCCCCGGCGACTTCATCTTCGTCCCGCCATACGTGCCGCACCAGGAGATCAACGCCAGTCCGGACGAGGTGCTGGAATGCGTGCTGGTGCGCAGCGACGGCGAGGCGGTTGCGATCAACCTCGACATCGAGCCGGTCGAGAAGCCTGAAACGGTCCTGTGGATCGACCCGGTGCATCGGGACCCCAACGAGAAGAAGTAGGGTCACACCGCGGCCGGCGTCCCAAAGGGACTGAAAAATTATCCGGAAGTCGTGTCGGGTGGCCGCCAGGCCATCCGTCCTTGGACAGAACACCGCCCAAGGAGCCTCCGATGCCCAGGATGATTTTCCTCAATCTGCCCGTGACCGACCTCAAGCGCGCGACCGCCTTTTATGAGGCGATCGGCGCGACCAGAAATCCGCAATTTTCCGACGATACGGCGAGCTGCATGGTCTTTTCCGAGACCATCTACGCGATGCTGACGACTCACGCCAAATTCCGTCAGTTCACGCCAAAGCCGATTGCGGATGCAAAGACCTCGAACCAGGCGCTGTTCTGCCTGTCCGCCGACACCCGCAGCGAGGTCGACGACATCGTCGGCAGGGCCGAGGCCGCGGGCGGGGTGGCCGATCCCAGCCCGAAAGACGAATACAGCTTCATGTACGGCCGCAGCTTCGAGGATCCGGACGGCCATATGTGGGGCGTGAACTGGATGGACCTCGCGGCTGCCCCTCTGCAGCCCGACATGGCGAACGTCTGATCAGAGCCGACGAAATCAAGAGGAGCACTCACGATGTCCAAGGTCGTACCCTGCATGTGGTTCAACGGCGATGCCGAGGAAGCTGCGAAGTTCTACACCTCGCTCGTACCGAACTCCGAGATCACGCATGTTCAGCGCAACGTCTCGGACGGCCCCTCCGGCAAGACGGGCTCGGTGCTTGTCGTCGAGTTCACCGTCGCCGGCCAGCCGCTGGTTGCGCTCAACGGCGGCATGAAGATGGAGTACACCCACGCGATCTCGCTGATGATCCATTGCGACGACCAGGCCCAGGTCGACAGTGTCTGGAATGCTTTTCTGGCGCATGGCGGCAAGGCGGAGCAGTGCGGTTGGCTCCGGGATCGCTGGGGCGTGGCCTGGCAGGTGGTGCCGAAGGTGATGTTCGAGTTTCTCACCAGCCCCGACAAGGCCGCCGCCGCGCGCGCGATGCAGGCGATGATGAAGATGGTCAAGCTGGATGTGGACGGGTTGCGCCGGGCATTCGAGGGCAAGTCGGCGGCGTGACGTCAGCGCAAGTGCCGTAAGGTGGGCAAAGGCGCAAAGCGCCGTGCCCACGATCCGTTTCCGTTTGAGAGAGGTGGTGGGCACGCTTTCGCTTTGCCCACCCTACGAGAGCTTGCTGGCAGCTAATAGTTGATCCTTAGCCCGACGCCGCCGTGGATGGTGTTGCCGACCGGCTGCGGGCCCAGCGTGCCGTTGGCAAAGAGATCGACGATCCAGCCCTTCTGCACGCGGAAGCCGAGGCGGCCGCCATATTCGAACCAGCCCTGGTTGCCCATGGTCGGGACCACCATGCCCTGGCCGGTCACGGTGGCGACGATGCCGCTATGGCTCGCGAACGACTGCACCCAGCCGCCGTTGATGTTGGTCTCGATGTTGCTGCCGAACAGATGCGTCCACTGGCCGCCGATCTTGACCAGGCTGGTGCGGTCGGTGCCGGTCGCGATGCTGGCGTCGAACGGATTGAACGCCACCGCACTGTCGCTATAGCCGGACACGCGCTGCCAGAGCTGCCAGACCTCGATCGAGGCCGCGACCTCGTCGCGTGGCGACACGCGGCTCATCCAGCCGGCGCGACCGTAGACCGCGTAGTTGGAGGCGTTGGTCGAGCTCGTAACGCTCACCGGCCCGAGGCTGGTGTCGTAGCTGCGGGTGTAGCGCGCCTTCTCCCACGGCGTCAGGATGGTGCCGACGTCGAAGAACGGACGCGACGAACCCCAATCGGTGAAGTCGTAGCGCAGCGCGAAGGCGCCGATCGGCGCGCTGGTGATCTTGTAGCCGCCCTCGTTGTATTGCGTGTAGGCGATGCCGGCGAGCAGCGACAAATTATTGGTCAATTCCTTGCGGCCGTGGATGCCGGCCGAGAACGAGCCGGCCGAGCCGAACGCGCTGATGCAGTCGCTGCAATTGACCTGCTCGTTGACACCGAGCAGCACCGTGCCGAGCACCCGGTTGGTGATCATCTGGTTGAAGCGCTGGTCGGCGAGGCCGCCGATCGAATTGCCACTGGAATCGGCGCCGGTCGGTGTCGGACTCGGCGACGGATATGGATTTGGCGAGGGAGACGGGGAAGGTGAGGGATATGGGCTCGGCGAAGGCGACGGCGAGCAGCCTTCCTCACAATTGGCGAGGGTCAGGGTCGCGGCGGAGCCCGGCTGAATACTCCAAGCCAGCGCCATGGAAGCCATGGCCGCCAGCGCGGCGGCGACAAGCAGGCCGCGGATGCGGAGCGTTGCCATCGTCAGCGCCCGCACAGCATGCCGTCGTCGTGGACGGCGGGCGTAATGGTCGGCGAGGCGTCGGCATACTGGTTGACCGAGCACAGCCCGGCGCTTGCTGCGCAGTTGGCGGCGAAAGTCCAGGGCGGCGTGTTGGTCTTGGTGATGCTGACCTTGCCGCCGGCGGAGGTGATGATCGCGGTGTCGCCGGGCTGGGTGAGCTGCACGCACTGACCGCTCGTCGTGCAGACGCTCGCCGCGCCGTCCTGGAGCACCACGACGGAGCGACCGCGCTGCGAGAGAATGTCGAGCGTGGTGCCGCGCACGCCGATGGTCGCAAGCGGCGTCGTGATCTTGTAGGCGGTCTTCTCGGAATGTCCGGTGACGAAGCGGAATGCGCCGGTGGTCATGCGGATGGCGACGTCGCGATAGCTGCGCTCGTCGTTGAAAACGGTGCGGTCGAGCTTCAGCGTGGCGCTGGGCCCGAGCGACAGATTGGTGCTGTCGGCCATCACGAAGCGCGCGGCGCTGTCGGCGCCGGTGCGCACGGTCTCGTCGCGCAGCATGCTGTCGCCGACGCTGATCGGCGTGGTCGTCGCGGCGACGCGCACCACTTCATTCTGGATGACGACAGCCTCGCCGACGCGCGTCTGCGCCATTGCGCAGGGCGCTGCGCAGAGTGCCGCCGACAGCAGGGTGGGGAAAAGCCAGAAACGCAAATTCATTTCGCAACCGATCGATGTGTCCCTGATCGTACCGGATCGCGCGCGCTTCTGATGTGGCGAAATTATCACAAGCGGCGCGGGACGTGCGCTAAGCTTAGTGACAGTTGCGGCAGAATGCGTTCAATGAAAACCGCGATTTCTATTTTTGTCCGCGGTGACGCAAATTTGCCACGCAAAACACTCCCACAGCAGCCGCTCCAACCGTCCGTAGTTCCGATGACGTCGCGGAGCGCAGTCATTGCTGTCGCAATATTCCTGGTTGCCCATCTCGCGCTGCTGATCGGACTGACGACGCCGGAGAAGTTCGTCTTCGACGAGGTGCACTACGTGC
>RXJC01000261.1 GCA_003963435.1 Bradyrhizobiaceae bacterium
GCCAGTCGATCTACGCGCTGTATGTGAACACGCAAGGGGCGATGGGGGGATAGGCGCGCCGCAAGCGACGGTCTCGTAGGGTGGGCAAAGGCGCATTTGCGCCGTGCCCACCATCATGCCGTCGTGGGCGAAGACGTGGGCACGCTTCGCTTTGCCCACCCTACGGCACTACGACAGCTTGCGTTGTCGCAACCGTAGCCCGGATGGAGCGCAGCGCAATCCGGGGACCGGTCCCGCATTGCGCTGCGCTCCATGCGGGCTACAAAAACGAAAAACGCCGGAGCGGTTGCCCGCTCCGGCGTTCGTTTGTTCACGCGCTAACGCTTACGCCGCGTTGAAGCCCGCAACCGCCTTCACTTCGAGGAAATCCTCGAGGCCGAACTTGCCCCACTCGCGGCCGTTGCCGGACTGCTTGTAGCCGCCGAACGGCGCGGTGCGGTCGTTGGGCACGCCCTGCAGGTTGACGTTGCCGGCACGGATCTGGCGGCCGACGCGCTTGGCGTCCTCGACCGACGGACCGTAGACATAGCCGGCGAGGCCATAGGGCGTGTCGTTGGCGATCTTTACCGCATCGGCTTCGTCCTTGGCGCCGATGATGGTCAGCACCGGTCCAAAAATCTCTTCGCGCGCGATCGTCATGTCGGGCGTGACGTCGGCAAAGATGGTCGGACGGACGTAGAAGCCCTTGTTGACGCCCTCGGGCAGTCCCGGGCCGCCGGCGACGAGCGTTGCGCCCTCGTCGATACCCTTCTTGATCAGGCCCTGGATCTTGTCCCACTGGCCGCGGTTGACGACGGGGCCGATGGTGGTGCCTTCGGCGCGGGGATCGCCGGCCTTGGTCTTGTCGGCGACGGCTTTCGCGATCGCGGCGACTTCCTTCATCTTGGACAACGGCACGATCATGCGCGAGGGCGCGTTGCAGGACTGGCCGGAGTTGTTGAACATGTGCATCACGCCGCCGGTCACCGCCTTGGTGAGGTCGGCGCCTTCGAGGATGACGTTCGGCGACTTGCCGCCGAGCTCCTGGCTGACGCGCTTCACCGTCGGCGCCGCGCGCTTGGCGACGTCGATGCCGGCGCGGGTCGAGCCGGTGAAGGAGATCATGTCGATGTCGGGGTGCTCGCTCATGGCGGCGCCGACCTCGGGGCCGAGGCCGTTGACGAGGTTGAACACGCCCTTCGGCACGCCGGCTTCATGGAGGATTTCCGCGAAGATCAGCGCCGAGGTCGGGGTGAACTCGCTCGGCTTCAGGATCATGGTGCAGCCGGCGGCGAGCGCGGGCGCGACCTTGCAGGCGATCTGGTTGAGCGGCCAGTTCCAGGGCGTGATCATGCCGACCACGCCGATCGGCTCGCGCAGCACCATGGCGGTGCCGACCGGCTCCTCGAAATGATAGTTCTTGAGCACGTCGAGCGTGGTCATGAGATGGCCGAGGCCGGCGCCGGCCTGCAGCTTCTCCGCCATCGGCAGCGGTGCGCCCATCTCGTCGGAGACGGCGGCGCCGATCTCCTTGAGACGGCCCTTGTAGACCTCGATGATCTTGCTGAGCAGCGCGACGCGCTCCTCACGGCTGGTCTGCGAGAAGGTCGCAAAGGCGCGCTTGGCGGCGGCGACCGCCTTGTCCACGTCGGCCTTGGAGCCCAGCGCAACCTCGTACATCGCCTCTTCCGTCGCGGGATTCACGACCGCGGTGGACTTCTTGACGACGGGATCGACCCAGGCGCCGTCGATGTAGAATTGCATGCGATTGACCATCGTTAACCTCTTCTTGGGGGCATGGTGGGGGCGTTTCGGCAGGCATCCTTGCACGAAAGCGCCGGCAATTGAACCCGCCATATGCGGGGCCAGCTTTGCGGCGGACGGAGGCTATATGAGCCGATGGCGGGAACGTGGCAAGGTGGCGGAGCCGTCATTCCGGGCTCGCGCTTCGCGCGCCCCGGAATGACAGCGGGGGTTACCCCGACTACACCGCCATCTTCCGGTGCAGCACCGGCGCGCCGGTGGTGAGGCTTTCGGCCGCATCGATGATCGCATTGGCGTCGATGCCGTAGTGCCGATAAAGGTCCGCGATGCTGCCGGTCTGGCCGAACTGCTCGACGCCGAGCGCCTCGACGCGATGGCCGCGGACGCTGCCGAGCCAGCCGAGCGCGGACGGATGGCCGTCGATCACGGTCACGATGCCGGAGTCGCGCGGCAGCGGCGCCAGCAGCTTTTCGATGTGGCTGAGATGCTGCACGCCGCGCCGGTCGCGGCGCAATTTCCGTGCGGCGGTCCAGCCCGCATGGAGCCGGTCGGCCGAGGTGATCGCGAGCAGACCGATGTCGCGCCGGCTCTCGCCGATGAAGCCGGTGGCCTCGATCGCCTCGGGTGCGACCGCGCCGGTATAGGCGATCACGACCTCGGCATTCGGCCCCGGCTTGCGCAGCCAGTACGCGCCGTCGGTGATGCCCTGCTGCAGCTCCGGTGTCATGATCCGCTGCGCCTGCTCGATGCTGCGCGTCGAGAGCCGCAGGTACACCGAGCCGCCCTCGCCCGGATCGCGCTGCATGTGCTCAAAGCCCCAGCCCATGATCACGGCGAGCTCGTCGACGAAGGCCGGCTCGAACGAGGCCAGCCCGTCCTGCGCCATGCCGATCAGCGGCGTTGCGATCGACTGGTGCGCGCCGCCCTCGGGCGCGAGCGTGATGCCCGACGGCGTCGCCGCCACCATGAAGCGCGCATCCTGGTAGCAGGCATAGTTCAGCGCATCGAGGCCGCGCTCGATGAAGGGATCGTAGAGCGTGCCGACCGGCAAGAGGCGCGCGCCGTTGATCTGGTGCGACAGGCCGAGCGCCGAGAGCATGATGAACAGGTTCATCTCGGCGATGCCGAGCTCGAGGTGCTGGCCCTTCGGCGAGGCGTCCCAATTGTAGGTGGACGGAATTTTCTCGCTGCGGAATAAGTCCGCCTTCTCGGCGCTGGCGAACAGGCCGCGGCGGTTCACCCAGGGGCCGAGGTTGGTCGACACCGTCACATCGGGCGAGGTCGTGACGATGCGCCTCGCCAGCTCGCTGTCACCGCGCGCGATCTCGTTGAGCACGAGGCCAAAGCCCTGCTGGGTCGACATCTGCGGCGACGGCTTGAAGGCGAGCTGGGCGGGCACCTCCACCACGGGCGCGGTCAGCCGGCGGCCGTCCTGGTTGAACGGCACGCTGGCGAGGAAGGCATCGAGCTCGGCGGCGGATTGCGTGAGGCCCTCGTACTTGTCCCATTCGTGGCCGGGGCGGATGTTCTGGCTGTCGCGATATTTCTCCATCTGCGCGACCGTCATCAGGCCGGCATGGTTGTCCTTGTGGCCCTGGAACGGCAGGCCGACGCCCTTGATGGTGTAGGCGATGAAGCAGACCGGGCGGTCGTGGTCGATGGACTCGAACGCGTCCAGCATGCTCGCCATGTCATGGCCGCCGAGGTTCGACATCAGCGCCAGCAGCTCCTCGTCACTGCGCTTGTCGATCAGTTTCGTGATCGGACCCTGGTCGCCGATCTCGTCGTGCAAATGCTTGCGGAACGCCGCGCCGCCCTGGAAGCACAGCGCCGCGTAGAGCGCGTTCGGGCAATTGTCGATCCAGCGCTTGAGCGCCTCGCCGCCGGGTTCGGCGAACGCCTCGTGCATCAGGCGGCCGTATTTCACGATGACGACGTCCCAGCCGAAATTGCGGAACATGGTCTCGAACTTTTCCCATAAGCCTTCGCGCACGACGGCATCGAGCGACTGGCGGTTGTAGTCGACCACCCACCAGGTGTTGCGCAGCCCATGCTTCCAGCCCTCTGCGAGCGCCTCGAAGATGTTGCCCTCGTCCATCTCGGCGTCGCCGACGAGCGCGATCATCCGCCCTTCGCGGCGGTCCTTCATCCAGCCATGCGCCTTGACATAGTCCTGCACCAGCGAGGCGAACAGCGTCTGCGCGACGCCGAGGCCGACCGAGCCGGTGGAGAAATCGACGTCGTCGACGTCCTTGGTCCGGGAGGGATAGGACTGCGCGCCCTTGAAGCCACGAAAGTTCTCCAGCTTTTCGCGGCTCTGGCGGCCGAACAGATACTGGATGGCGTGGAACACCGGGCTCGCATGCGGCTTCACCGCGACGCGGTCCTCAGGGCGCAGCACGTGGAAGTACAGCGCCGACATGATGGTGGCGAGCGAGGCGGAGGAGGCCTGGTGGCCGCCGACCTTGAGGCCATCCGCGTTGGGGCGGATGTGGTTGGCGTGGTGGATGGTCCATGACGAGAGCCACAGCGCCTTGCGGCTAAGGGCGGTCAGGGTGTCGAGACGGGCGGTATCAACGGGCATGGCGATGCTCCGGAATCTTATGCGCCGATCATACGCCTGCGGAGGTCGTCAAATATCTCAATTTGTTGCAACATACAGCCATAAATTGGGATATTTTCCCAGAATACCCCCCGAACGGCAGGTTACATCCCAATGCCAGAGCTCGACGCCATCGACCGCAAGATTCTCAGCCATCTCCAGGCCGACAGTCGGCAGACCATGCAGGAACTCGCCGACAAGGTCGGGCTGTCGGTCTCGCCCTGTCATCGCCGGGTCAAGCTGCTGGAGGAGCGCGGCGTCATCTCGCGCTATGTCGCGACGGTGGACCAGAAGGCGCTTGGCCTGCACGTCAGCGTCTTCATCTCGATCAAGCTGGCGCGGCAGAAGGAGGAGGATCTCAACCGCTTCGCGCGCGCGATCTCGAAATGGGACGAGGTGCTCGAGTGCTATCTGATGACCGGCAACCGCGACTATC
>RXJC01000150.1:0-10500 GCA_003963435.1 Bradyrhizobiaceae bacterium
CCTTCGGCCTTGGGCCGGCGTTCCGCATCTCCTACGCGACCAAGACCTCGGACCTCGAAGACGCCTGCAAGCGTATCCAGCGCTTCTGCGGGAATTTGCGGTAAGCTTGTCGCGCGACAAGCGGGTGTTCTCTCCTCGCTCTTGTGGATGAGAGTTCTCGCCGCGAGTCTGGAATCGTAGGGTGGGCAAAGGCGCACTTGCGCCGTGCCCACCATCTCTCTCAATCGCAAAAAATGCGTGGGCACGCTTCGCTTTGCCCACCCTACGACATCTGCGAAAAGGCCCGCCTCCGGTGGGCCTTTTATTGTTTGCATCCTCATGCCCGTGTACGATCTGGCACCATCACCGCGCTTGTGGCATAGACGCGCAACACGGGTGGGGCGCTCTCTGCCCGCCTCACATCATCGCCGGAGATATTTCATGCGCCGTTCGTTCCTCCTCGCCGGGCTCGCTGCGGCCAGCCTCGTTGTCTCCGTCGCGGCTGCCAGCGCGCAGCAGCGGATGACCCGGATCGGCGTGCTCGAGTGCCGTGGCGGCGCCAGCGTCGGCTTCATCGTGGGATCGGTGACTCATCTTGGCTGCGTGCTGCGCGCCGACGGATTGCCAGACGATCGCTATGTCGCGACGATCCGTAAAGTCGGTCTCGACATCGGCATCACCCAGGAGACGGCTTTGGCGTGGGGCGTGTTCGCGCCGGTCGACCGGCTCGGCCCGGGCGACCTCTCCGGCAATTATGCCGGTGCGCAAGGCAGCGCCTCGGTCGGTGTCGGCTTGGGAGGCAACGTGCTGGTCGGCGGTTCCAACAACGCGATCGCGCTCCAGCCGCTCAGCGTGCAGGGTCAGGTCGGCCTCAACGTCGCGGCCGGTCTCGAAAGCCTGGAACTCCGTCCCGGCCGCTAACGATTTGCGGACGAACTCTCTCCACCTCTCCCTTTTGGGAAGAGGTGGAACACCGCGCCGACAAGCCGTGGAATTATAAGACTTGATCGAACTGACGACGCACCGCAGCGACGTTTGACGCTTGCCAAATCTCGGGGAGGGGCAGAGCATCTGCGTTTGCCGACCCAATCATGGGCCGAGCTCCACACCAAGGAGGCGGCGAATGGGACAAGACGTCAGAAGTCCCCGAGGTCCACGGTGCATCGCGCTGGTGGGCCCTTTCCAAAGCGGTAAAACCACACTTCTAGAAGCAATATTGGCGCGAACGGGCGCGATCCCGCGCGCCGGCAGCGTCGATGCCGGAACGTCCGTCGGCGATGCGACGCCAGAGGCCCGTCATCACAAGATGACCGTCGGGCTCACTGCCGCCACCACGAGTTTCATGGGCGACAGCTACACCTTCCTCGATTGTCCCGGTTCCGTCGAATTCGCCCACGACATGCGCGCCGTGCTGCCTGCGGTCGATGCGGCCATCGTGGTCTGCGAGGCCGACGAGAAGAAGCTGCCGCAGCTCCAGATCATCCTGCGCGAGCTGGAGGAGCTGAAGATCCCGCGTTTCCTGTTCCTCAACAAGATCGACCGCGCGAGCCAGCGCATCCGCGAGTCGCTCGCCATGCTGCAGCCCGCCTCCCGCGTGCCGCTGGTGCTGCGCCAGATCCCGATCTGGAAGGACGATCTGATCGAGGGCTTCGTCGATCTCGCGCTCGAGCGCGCCTTCGTCTATCGCGAGCACAAGGCGTCTGAAGTGGTTGCGCTCGAAGGCGGCAATCTCGATCGCGAGAAAGAAGCCCGCTTCTCGATGCTGGAGAAGCTCGCCGATCACGACGATGCGCTGATGGAGCAACTGCTGGAGGACATCCAGCCGCCGCGCGATGCCGTGTTCGACGATCTCGCCCGCGAATTGCGGGAGGGACTGATCTGCCCCGTGTTGCTGGGCGCCGCCGCGCGCGAGAACGGCGTGCTGCGATTGATGAAGGCGCTGCGTCACGAGGCGCCAGGCATCGCGGAGACCGCAAGGCGTCTCGGCGTGACTGAGACCAGGGATGCGCTCGGCTACGTCTTCAAGACGCTGCATTCGCAGCACGGCGGCAAGCTGTCGCTGACGCGGCTGCTCGCCGGCCATCTCGACGACGGTGCAACGCTGCAATCGTCCTCCGGCGGTCTGGGGCGCATCTCCGGCATCCTCGCCGTCAACGGCGCCTACGACACCAAGCGTGCTGCGGCCGAAGCCGGCGACACGGTGGCGCTCGCCAAGCTCGATCCGGTCAAGACCGGCGATACGGTGTCGACCGGCAAGGCGCCGCCCGCTTCATTGATCACGATCGAGCCGACGCCGCCGGTGCTCGCGATCTCGATCGCGGCCACCGACCGCAAGGACGACGTCAAGCTCGGCCAGGCCATGGCGCGGCTGCACGAGGAGGATCCCTCGCTCGTCGTCGTGCAGAATGCCCAGACCCACGACACCGTGCTGTGGGGGCAGGGCGAGATGCATTTGCGCGTCGCCGGCGAGCGGCTGCGCGATCGCTTCGGCGTCAAGGTCACCTCGCATCCGCCGGGGATCGGTTACCAGGAGACCATCCGCAAGCCGATCACCCAGCGCGGCCGTCACAAGAAGCAGTCCGGCGGCCACGGCCAGTTCGGCGACGTCGTGCTCGACATCAAGCCGCTGCCGCGCGGCGAAGGCTTCAAGTTTGCCGAGAAGGTGGTGGGCGGCGCGGTGCCGCGCAACTACATCCCGGCGGTCGAAGAAGGCGTCGTCGACGGATTGGCGCGCGGTCCGCTCGGCTTCCCCGTCACCGACGTGCAGGTGACGCTGACCGACGGCTCCTATCACAGCGTCGATAGCTCCGATCTCGCCTTCCGCACGGCGGCGCGAATCGGGCTCAACGAAGGCCTGCCGCAATGCCAGCCGGTGCTGCTGGAGCCGATCCACGTGGTCGAGATCGTCTGCCCGACCGATGCCACCGCCAAGATCAACGCGATCCTGTCGGCGCGGCGTGGCCAGATCCTCGGCTTCGACACCCGCGACGGCTGGAGCGGCTGGGACTGCGTCCGCGCCATGATGCCGGAAGCCGAGATCGGCGAGCTGATCGTCGAGCTGCGCTCGGCCACCGCCGGCGCCGGCAGCTTCACCCGCACGTTCGACCACATGGCCGAAGTCACCGGCCGCGCCGCCGACCAGATCATCGCCGCGCATCAGCACGCGGCGTGATCGGTTTCGCGCGGTAAGGAAGCGACGCTCTCTCCCACCCTCCCCCGTTCTGATGGGGAGAGGCTGGGAGGGGGTGTGTTCGCGCCTGCAGCGCTTCATCTAGGCCTCGCCCTCCCCACAGTCATTGCTTCGTCGCAAGAGCTCCTCGCAATGACGGAGGAGGCAGAGGGGGAGCCCTTGCGTTCGCAGGGATATGATGTATTTTATATCATTGTATATGCTCTACATATCATTTATAGGCTTTGATAAGTGAGGCCGAGGTGATCACGTCATTCCAGATGCGGGCAGCACGCGCGCTGCTCGGCATTGACCAGAAGACCCTGGCCGAGCTTGCCGGCGTGTCGCTGCCGACCATCCAGCGGATGGAGGCTTCGACCGGCAATGTGCGTGGCGTGGTCGAGACCCTGATCAAGGTGGTCGAGGCGTTTGAACGGGCTGGCGTCGAGCTGATCGGCGAGCAGGTCCGCAGCGACAGCGGCGGGCGTGGCGTTCGCCTCAAGGAGCCCGGGCCGCCGCGCCGCGTCGGGGCATGATCGGGCGTTGATCGGGCTCGGGATCAAGATGGGCTAGCGCATCGTCGCACCTCGGCAACACGGGACGCACGATGCTTCGGAGCATCGTAGCGGAGGACTGTGCTGACATGAGCATCACAAGCGACCAGGCAAGCCGGCTGCACCAGCTGCGCCGACCGACCTTTGTCGAACTCTATCTGCCAAAGCTCGTCACCGTCTGGCGCGAAGGCTACGGCATGGCGGACCTCCGCGCCGACGTCTTCGCGGGCCTGACGGTTGCAATCGTGGCGCTGCCGCTGTCGATGGCGATCGCAATCGCCTCGGGCGTGACGCCGGACCGCGGCCTCTACACCGCCGTTGTCGGCGGCTTCATCGCCTCGCTGCTCGGCGGCAGCCGGTTCCAGATCGGCGGACCTGCCGGCGCGTTCATCGTGTTGGTCGCAGCGACCGCGGAGCGCCACGGCGTCGACGGCGTCATCCTCGCGACCATGATGGCAGGTCTGTTCCTGATCGCCGCGGGCCTGTTGCGGGTCGGCACCTACATCAAGTTCATTCCCTATCCGGTGACGGTGGGCTTCACCGCCGGCATCGCCGTGATCATCTTCGCCAGCCAGCTCCGCGATCTCTTGGGCATCACGCTCGCCGGGAAAGAGCCCAGCGAGTTCGTGCCAAAACTCCTCGCGCTCGCCGGCGGCCTCAACACCGTCAATCCATCCGCGGTCGCAGTCGCAATCGCCAGCATCGCCATCATCGCGGCGTTACGGATCTGGCGGCCGTCCTGGCCCGGCATCCTGATCGCGGTCGTGTTCGCGGCCGTGGTGTGCGCGATGTTCTCGCTGCCGGTCGAAACCATCGGCTCGCGCTTCGGCGGCATTCCGCGCGAGCTGCCCTCGCCGGAATTGCCCGCGTTCTCGATTGCGAAGGCGACCGCCGTGCTGCCGGACGCGATCGCCTTCGCGCTGCTGGCCGCCATCGAATCGCTGCTGTCTGCGGTGGTCGCCGACGGCATGACCGGCCGCCGTCACCGCTCGAATTGCGAGCTGGTGGCGCAGGGCGCAGCCAATGTCGGCGCGGCGCTGTTCGGCGGCATCTGCGTCACCGGCCTGATCGCGCGCACCGCGACCAACATCCGCGCCGGCGCCCGAGGGCCGCTCGCGGGCATGCTGCATTCGGTCTTCCTGCTGCTGTTCATGCTGATCGCGGCGCCGCTCGCGAGCTACATTCCGCTCGCCGCGCTCGCCTCGGTGCTGGTCGTCGTGGCCTGGACCATGGCGGAGAAGCATGAGTTCGCCACGCTGCTGCGTTCGTCATGGGCTGATGCCGTCGTGCTGCTCGCGACCTTCCTGCTGACGATCTTCCGCGATCTCACCGAAGGCATCCTGGTCGGCTTCGCGCTCGGCGCGGTGCTGTTCATCCATCGCATGGCCGAGATGACGGGGATCGAGGAGCGCTCGCCACTGGTCGAGAATGACCGTCCCGATGACGGCAATGGCGATCGCGTGCCTTACGATTCCACCCTCGCGGTCGATCGCGACGTGCTGGTCTATCGCATCACCGGTGCGTTCTTCTTCGGCGCCGCCTCCGCCATTGGCGGCGTGCTCGACGAGGTTGCCGACAGGCACAAGGCCTTCGTGATCGATTTCGCCGCGGTGCCGTTCCTGGATTCGACGGCGGCCAACGTGCTCGGCCGCGTCGCCGCCAAGGCGCATCGCCAGGGCATAAGGCTGTTCATCACGGGGGCTTCGCCGGCGGTCCGCCGCGCGCTGCTCACCCACGGCGTGACGCCGCCCCGCGCGCGCTATCGCCAGAGCCTCGAGCGCGCCATCGCCGACACCAAGGGCGGCGCGGCCGAGGAGGCTGCGGCGAGCTGACGGCGCGCGCTCCCACCGCGACCGCGGCGCTTGCGCGCTTGACAGAGCGGGCGCGACGCGAAATGGATCGCCTCGGGACTACGACCCCGAGGGAAAGATGACCGCGCCCAAAGCTCCTGCAGCCTGTCTGATCGGATGGCCGGCCGCGCATTCGCGCTCGCCGCTGATCCATCATTACTGGCTGCGTACGCTGGGCATTGACGGCGGCTATGTCATCGAGGCGGTGCCGCCCGAGAATTTGCGCGATTTCGTGCTGAGGCTGTCGCTCCGCGGCTTCGTCGGCGCCAACGTCACCATCCCGCACAAGGAGGGCGTGCTGGCGCTGTCGACGCCCGACGCCCGCGCCAGGGCCGTTGGCGCGGCCAACACGCTGTGGTTTGCCGACGGCGAGCTGCGCTCCACCAACACCGATGTCGAAGGTTTCATCAACAATCTCGACGCCAGCGCGCCCGGCTGGGACCAGGCCGAGGAGGCACTGGTGCTCGGTGCCGGCGGTTCCTCGCGTGCGGTCGTGTTCGGGCTGCTCGAACGCGGCATCAGGCGCGTACATCTTGCCAACCGCACCATCGCGCGCGCCGCGACGGTGGCGGAGCAATTCGGTCCGAGCGTGCGGCCGGTGACGTGGGATGGCATCGACGACGTCCTGCCGCGCGCAAAGCTTCTCGTGAACACGACGTCGCTCGGCATGCATGGCCAGCCTTCCCTCGATGTCGATGTCGCGCGCCTGCCGCAGGCGGCCGTCGTCGCCGACCTCGTCTATGTTCCGCTGGTGACGCCGCTGCTCGCCGCGGCAAAAGCGCGTGGCCTGAAGACCGCCGACGGGCTCGGCATGCTGCTGCATCAGGCGGTGCGCGGCTTCGAGCTGTGGTTCGGCCGGCGGCCCGAGGTCACGGCCGAACTGCGCGCCTTGGTCGAGGCCGATCTCACAAAGACTTGAGAGAATAGCGCGCGGTCTTCGGAGTTCTCCATCCGTGGGGACAATCGGAGACCGTCATGTCTGTTCAACGTGCAACTTTCACACGTCCGCTGATCGCGCTTGCGATGGTGGCCGTCTCGACTTACTGCGCCTTGGCCCAAAGGGCGCCGGTGCCGACGCGCGTGCGTGGCACGATCGAGAGCGTCAGTGGTGACACCATGCAGGTCAAGTCGCGCAGTGGCGAGGACGTCAAGCTCCGCATCGCCGCTGACGTGAACGTGTCGGGGATTACCAAGATTTCACTCGCCGACATCAAGCCCGGCTCGTTCATCGGGGCGACCACCGTGCCGGGACCCGACGGCGGCCAGAATGCCGTCGAGGTGCATGTGTTTCCGGAGAGCATGCGCGGCACCGGCGAAGGCTCGCGGCCATGGGACCTCAAGCCCAACTCCAGCATGACCAATGCGACCGTGGCAGAAAGCGTCGTCGGCAACGACGGCCATACGCTGCTGGTCAAGTACAAGGACGGCGAGAAGAAAGTGTTCGTCGCCGACACTACCCCGGTGGTGACTTTCGTGCCGAGCGACAAATCCGAGCTGAAGCCGGGTGCCAAGGTCATCGCCTTCATGAAGCAATTGCCCGACGGCTCCTTCGAGACCAGCCGCGTCAGCGTCGGTCGCGACGGCCTGACGCCGCCGATGTGAGGGAGGAAGCGGAGCACGCGTAGGGTGGGCAAAGGCGCGTTTGCGCCCTGCCCACGCCCTCTCTCGTTCGCGCACAATGGTGGGCACGCTTCGCTTTGCCCACCCTACGGCACCGTCTCCGCGGCTACACCGCAACAATGTGATCGTCGATCTCGTCGATCCGGTTGACGCCGCACAGGCCCATGGTGGTGAGCAGCTCTTTCTGGATGATGTCGATCGCCTTGGCGACGCCGGCCTGGCCGCCGGCTCCCAGGCCATAGGCATAGGCGCGGCCGATCATGCAGGACTTTGCGCCCAGCGCGAGCGCGCGCATCACGTCCTGGCCGGAGCGGATGCCGCCGTCGAACATGATCTCCATCTTGTCACCGACCGCGTCCGCGATTTCCGGCAGCACCTCGATCGAGGACGGCGCGCCGTCGAGCTGACGGCCGCCATGGTTGGAGACGACGAGCGCCTGCGCGCCGGTCTTGGCCGCTTCCTCGGCGTCCTCGACGTCGAGAATGCCCTTGATGATGAGCTTGCCCGGCCAGATGCTGCGAACCCAATCGACGTCCTTCCAGCTCAGCGAGGTGTCGAATTGCGAGGCCGTCCATTCGGCAAGGCGATTGAGATCCTCGGTGTTCTTCACGTGGCCCGCGATGTTGCCGAAGGTGCGGCGCTTGCCCTGCAGCACGCCGGAGACCCAGGCCGGCTTGCTGGCAAAATCCAACAGCTTCGACAGCGACCATTCCGGCGGCACCGTCATGCCGTTCTTGATGTCGGCGTGGCGCTGGCCGATCACCTGCAGGTCCACGGTCAGCACCAGCGCACTGCACTTGGCCGCGATCGCGCGCTGGATCAATTCCTTGATGAAGCCGCGGTCCTTCATGACGTAGAGCTGGAACCAGAACGGCTTCTCGACGCTGGCGGCGATGTCCTCGATCGAGCAGATCGACATGGTCGATTGCGTGAACGGGATGCCGGCGGCCTGCGCGGCGCGGCAGGCGTGGATCTCGCCGTCGCCGTGCTGCATGCCGAGCAGGCCGACCGGCGCGAGCATCAGCGGCATGGTCGAGGGCTCGCCGAGAATCGTGGTCGAGGTGTCGCGCTTGGAGACGTCGACGAGGATGCGCTGGCGGAACTTGATCGCCTGCATGTCCTCGCGGTTGGCGCGCAGCGTCTCCTCGGCATAGGAGCCGCGGTCGCAATAGTCGAAGAACGCCTTCGGCACGCGGCGCTTATGCAGCGCGCGAAGATCGTCGATACAGGTGATATGTTTCATGATCGTTCCCCGGCCCGTCGTCTCACCAAGAGTATTGTACCCAAGCGTCTTGCATCGGAAGATTTCGGGGTCATCTAGCATGGTTGGATGCGCAGCCAAATCGTTTGCAGAAGGTTTTGCAGGAGGGCGCCATGACCAAGCCGCACGCCGGCCCTTCGCCGGAAGAGATCAAGGAGAAGCGCGATCTCGAGGAAGCGCTGGAAGAGGGGCTGGAGGAGACCTTTCCCGGCTCCGATCCCGTCAACGTCACCCAGCCGGCGCCGAGCCGCGGGGACGGCCACGTGAAGCGCAGCCCTTGAGGCCGGTTCGGCCTCATTCCGGCGCCTAGGCAGGAAATGAAGTGTTAACAACACGTTATCGGAATGGCGGCGCGCCCGGTTCCGTAATGATTCATCATATTTTTTGAAGCCAAGTTAGCCGTCCAGGCATTATAAGACCCCAGCAAATCAGGGATGCGGGGCCCGTGCGGGCATCCCGTGGTTGTCGAGGGGATCCCCTGGTTGTTGCGTTGGGGGACGATATGAGTCGCAAATATTTCGGGACGGACGGGATTCGGGGCCGCGCCAACGGACTGATCACGCCGGAGCTTGCGCTCAAGGTCGGGCAGGCCGCAGGCCTTGCGTTCCAGCGCGGCGACCATCGCCATCGGGTCGTGATCGGCAAGGATACCCGTCTGTCCGGCTACATGATCGAATACGCCATGGTGGCGGGCTTCACCTCGGTCGGGATGGACGTGCTGCTGGTCGGCCCGATGCCGACCCCCGCGGTCGCGATGCTGACCAAGTCGATGCGCGCCGACCTCGGCGTGATGATCTCGGCCTCGCACAATTTGTTCGAGGACAACGGCATCAAGCTGTTCGGCCCGCAGGGCTTCAAGCTCTCCGACGACGTCGAGCGGCAGATCGAGCAATTGCTCGACGAGCCCATCGACAAGCGGCTGGCACAGAGCGCGAGCCTCGGCCGCGCCCGCCGTATCGACGGCGTGCATGACCGCTACATCGAATTCGCCAAGCGCACCTTGCCGCGCGACCTGTCGCTCGATGGCCTGCGCGTCGTGATCGATTGCGCCAACGGCGCCGCCTACAAGGTGGTGCCGGAAGCGCTGTGGGAGCTCGGCGCCGACGTCGTGCCGATCGGGGTCGAGCCCGACGGCTTCAACATCAACAAGGATTGCGGCTCGACCTCGCCGGATGCGCTGTCGAAGAAGGTGCGCGAGATGCGCGCCGACATCGGCATTGCGCTCGATGGCGACGCCGATCGCGTCATCCTGGTCGACGAGCGCGGCCATGTCGTCGACGGCGACCAGCTGCTCGCGGTGATCGCGCAGAGCTGGAAAGAAGACGGCCGTCTGTCGCGCCCCGGCATCGTCGCCACCGTGATGTCCAATCTCGGGCTCGAGCGCTTCCTGAAAGGGCAGGGGCTCGATCTCGTGCGCACGCCGGTCGGCGACCGCTACGTGCTCGAGCAGATGCTGAGCGGCGGCTACAATCTCGGCGGCGAGCAGTCCGGTCACATCATCCTGTCCGATTACGCCACCACGGGCGACGGCTTCGTCGCCGCCTTGCAGGTGCTGGCCGTGGTGCAGAAGCTGCGCCGCCCGGTGTCCGAGGTCTGCCACCGCTTCGATCCGCTGCCGCAGATCCTCAAGAACGTCCGCCACAAGGGCGGCAAGCCGCTCGACGATTCCGACGTCAAGTCTGCGATCTCCGACGGCGAGAAGCGGCTCAACGGCCACGGCCGCCTGCTGATCCGCTCCTCCGGCACCGAGCCCGTGATCCGCGTCATGGGCGAAGGCGAAGACCGCATCCTGGTCGAGGACGTCGTCGACACCATCGTCTCCGCGCTGGGCCAGGCCGCGGCTTGAGCCTTACCCTCCAGGCAGGGCAATCGCATATGACGCGCACGATGTGGCGGCAACGGCAGTGAGCTCCCTCCCCGCTTGCGGGGGAGGGTTGGGGTGAGGGCTGTTTCCGCAATGGGATTATCGAAAATTGCGGAGGAAATCCCCAAGAGGTGAGAGCCCTCACCCGCCGCGCTCTGCGAGCGCGTCGGCCTCTCCCGCAAGCGGGAGAGGCGGAGCAAGCC
>RXJC01000150.1:10550-10825 GCA_003963435.1 Bradyrhizobiaceae bacterium
CTCTCCCGCAAGCGGGAGAGGCGGAGCAAGCCCGCGGTCCTCGTGAAATCCATATGCGATTGCCCCTCCAGGGGAGGGTAAGCGGAAAAGCATACGCATCCCAGCCATCAGCGATTGGCGGTGGTTCCTCCGCACGTTGCATCGTACCTACGAGGTCGCGGCAATCTGCCGCGCCGGAATCGCTGCATTGAACAAGCCTGTCGTCGTCTCAGAGGAAACGCTGACCGAGCCCGTCGTCGTCGCTGAAATGGCACCCGCCGCCAAAGCGGCCGGCC
>RXJC01000150.1:10875-15729 GCA_003963435.1 Bradyrhizobiaceae bacterium
CCGCCGCCAAAGCGGCCGGCCCGGCCTATGTGGTGCTCGCCGGCATCAGCGTCTCGCACTTCCTCAACGACACCATGCAGTCGCTGATCGCCTCGGTGTATCCGATCCTGAAGGACACCTATGCGCTCGACTTCGCGCAGATCGGCATGATCACCCTGGCTTTCCAGTTCACCGCCTCGCTGCTGCAGCCGGTGGTCGGGCACTACACCGACAAGAAGGCGCAGCCCTATTCGCTCGCGATCGGCATGGCTTCGACCTTCTTTGGCCTGCTGCTGCTCAGCGTCGCGCGGCAATATCTCGTCATCCTCGTCGCGGCGGCCTTCGTCGGCCTCGGCTCGGCGGTGTTTCATCCGGAGTCGGCGCGCATCGCCCGGCTCGCCTCCGGCGGCCGCTACGGCTTTGCGCAATCGGTGTTCCAGCTCGGCGGCAGTTTCGGCACCTCGATGGGGCCGGTGCTGGCGGCGCTGATCGTGGTGCCGTTCGGGCAGGGCAGCATCGCCTGGTTCTCCTCGATCGCCTTCCTGGCCATCCTCATCCTCTGGCGCATCGGCCGCTGGTACGCGCCGCAGATCAAGGCGAAGAAGACAACGGCAGTTCAGGCTCATCCGCACGCGCCGAGCTCGCGCCGCGTCGCCGTCGCGCTGCTGGTGCTGGTCGCGCTGCTGTTCTCGAAACAGCTCTACGTCTCCAGCCTGTCGAGCTACTACATCTTCTACCTGATCGACCGCTTCGGCGTGTCGACGCAGGCCGCGCAGATCTACCTCTTCATCTTCCTCGCGGCGAACGCGGTCGGCGCGTTTCTGGGCGGTCCCCTCGGCGATCGCTTCGGCCGCAAGATCGTGATCTGGATCTCGATCCTGGGCGCGCTGCCGTTCACTCTGGCGCTGCCCTATGCCGGGCTCTATGCGAGCGCAGTGCTCAGCGTCATCATCGGCCTGATCATCTCCTCGACGACGTCGTCGATCATCGTGTTCGCGCAGGAGCTGGTGCCGCACAGATTCGGCATGATCTCCGGCGTGTTCTTCGGCGTCGCGTTCGGCATCGGAGGGCTCGGCGCCGCCGTGCTCGGCAAGCTCGCCGACCACACCTCGATCGCGTTTGTCTACCAGGTGTGCGCCTATCTGCCGGCGATCGGCCTGCTTGCGGTGTTCCTGCCCAAGCTGCCCCGGCACGTGCGTTAACGCTTCCTCTCCCGTTGCACCGCACCTTCACACATCGTTAGCAATTACGGCGCGCAAGGCGATGCGTTTATGCAACGCTTTCTGCCCGCGCGCGCGAGTAGTGAGAAAAAATCAACCTTAAAAATTAGGGTTAAGTGGCGCTTAAACATTTGCTGGCATCGTCCTCCCGTGAGTTTCCAGAACGTGAGGCGCTCGTATTTAGCCTCACCGGCCATAAGGACGAAGCCAATGCGTAGCGTTAAGTCTCTCCTTGCCGCGGGTGCGGCATCCCTGATCTCGTCGATGGCGTTCGCCGCCGACATGCCGATCGCGGCGCCCCCTCCGATGTACGCGCCGCCGGCTCCGCCCGCCGACTTCGGCGGCTGGTATCTGCGCGGCGATATCGGCATGACCAACCAGAGCGCCAAGAGCATCGAGAGCGCCCTGCCCGCCGGGTATTCGAAGACGACGGAGGGTCTCGGCTTCGACTCCTCGCCGCTGTTCGATCTCGGCGCCGGCTATCGCTTCAACAATTGGTTCCGCGCCGACGTGATCGGCCAGTACCGCGGCAAAGCCAATCTGCACGGCAGCGACAACGTCGTTGGGCCCGGCTTTGTCGGCGTCAACAACTACACCGGCAGCAAGTCCGAGTGGGTCGTCATGGCCAATGCCTATGTCGATCTCGGCACCTGGTGGTGCATCACCCCGTTCATCGGCGCCGGTGTCGGCGGCTCCTACAACAAGATCAGCGGCTTCCGTGACGACGGCGTGTCCTACAACCCTGGTCTCAACAACAGCGTCGCCTACTTCGCCGACAACGGAAAGTGGAACTTCGCCTGGGCCGCTCACGCCGGTCTCGCCTACAAGGTCAACCCCGGCTTCACCGTCGAACTGGCCTACAGCTACATGAACCTCGGCGATGCCGCGCCCGGCAACTACCGCTTGTTCGACGGCAGTGCCTCCGGCCCGACCTCGATCAAGATCAAGGAACTCACCTCGCACGACGTCAAGCTCGGCGTGCGCTGGGATCTCAGCAGCCCGCCGGTCTACGCGCCGCCGCCGCTGGTCACCAAGGGCTGATCAGCCAGTTGATCGGTTAGGACTTCTTAACGGCGCGGGATCATCCCGCGCCGTTTTGCTTTGCGTATTTTTCATGGCCCGACCGCGACGAAACGGCCCGACGCAACCATTGGTTAAGGTTAACAGGCGATGATCATCGCAACAGTTCGAGTCCGATGGAGCGTTGCGATGCGTAGGTTGATGTTGGCGGCAGCGGTGTTGGGGACGGTGTCTGCCGCGCACGCGGCCGACATGCCGGACCTGCCGATCCTGCGCGGCAGCTACACCGACGGCCTGTCGAAGTCCTCCGTCAATTGGGACGGCTTCTATGTCGGCGGCCAGTTCGGCTATGCCATGAGCGAGATGGACTTCAGCCGCGCCCCGAAATCGATGACGGATTTCATGCTGCGCGACAGCATCCTGCAGGCACCGGTTGGCGGTTGGTCCTTGCTGCCGAAGAACCACGTCCAGACCACGGGGTTCGGTGCCTATGTCGGCCGCAACTGGCAGTTCTACGACGCCGTGATGGGCGTCGAGGCCAATTACAGCTACATGAACAATCTCGGCAGCAGCGCAAGCGATTCCATGACGCGATTGATCGCCGGCGAAACCGCGCCGACGAATCATCTCTACACCTACAACACCACGCTCGGTGGCGGCGCTGCGTTGCAGCTCAAGGACTATGCCACCTTCCGCGGCCGGATTGGCTGGTCCGGCGGAGACTTCATGCCCTATGCGTTCGGCGGCCTTGCGATCGGACGCGCCGAGGTGTCGAGGTTCGCGACGGTGTCCTATCTGAAATACGACGATTTCACGGATCCCAACACCGGCGTCACGACGCGCTCGACCATCGGCTCCGGCACGATGTCGCAGACCGAGCAGCGCGTGAACAGCTTCATCTACGGATGGACGGGGGGCATCGGCATCGAATATGCGCTGCTCGACTGTGTGATCCTGCGCGGTGAATGGGAACACGTCGGGTTCTCGAACGCCAAGAACATCTCGGTCAACTTGAACAACTTCCGCGTCGGTGCCGGCTACAAGTTCTAGGCCCTCGTCTGCAGCCGGTTGACACGGCTGCGCCGCCCTGATGCTCTGTCGCTCCATGGCGGGGCGGCGGCGATGAAGATCTACGGCGACAGCAATTCCGGAAATTGTCTGAAGGTGAAGTGGGTCTGCGATCATCTCGCATTGCCCTACCACTGGATCGAGGTCGACACCCGCAAGGGCGAGACCCGCACGCCGCAATTCCTCGCGATGAATGGCGCCGGCCAGGTGCCCACCGTCGCCTTCGACGACGGCCGCACGCTGGCGCAGTCCAACGCCATCATCCGCTATCTCGCCCGCGACAGCGCGCTCGTTCCGCGCGACGCTTTCACGGCGGCCAAGATGGACGAATGGCTCTTCTGGGAACAGTACAGCCACGAGCCTTACATCGCGGTGTGCCGCTTCCTGCTCGTCTATCTCGGCAAGGACGCCTCCGAGCTCGATCCTGAAAAGGTCAAGCGCGGCTATGCGGCGCTCGACCGCATGGAACAGCATCTTTCGGCAAGCCGCTTCCTTGCCGGCACGGCGGTTTCGCTGGCCGACGTCTCGCTGCTCGCCTATACGCGTGTCGCGCATGAGGGCGGCTTCGATCTCGGCCGCTATGCGGCCATCCGCCGCTGGATCGGTGAGACCGAGGCCTTTCTCGGCCTGCCGCCGGCGCGCTGACTCCTGGAGCTTTTCCGTATGAACGACAATTCAGTGTCGATCCGTCCTGCGCGCCGCGAGGACGTTCCGGCGATCGTGGCGATGCTCGCTGACGATCATCTTGGGCGCGCCCGCGAACGCCTGGAGGATCCGCTGCCCGCGCCCTACTATTCGGCGTTCGAGCGCGTCGAGCGCGATCCGAATCTGACGCTCGTGGTCGCCGAGAGCGAGGGCAGGGTGGTCGGCTGCCTGCAACTCGCTGTTCTGCCGGGCGTCAGCTCGCAAGGCGGCGTGCGCGGCCTGCTCGAGGACGTGCGCGTTGCTTCGGATTGCCGCAGCCGCGGCATCGGCGAGCAGTTGGTGCAGTGGGCGGTCGCGGAAGCAAAGGCGCGCGGCTGCAATCTGGTCGAGCTGCTGACGCATCAGACGCGCGTCGATGCGCAGCGCTTCTACAAGCGGCTTGGATTCACAGCGAGCCACGTCGGCATGACTGTCCGCTTTTGAACCAGCATCGTTCGAGTGTTGCTTGAACAGCGGAATCGGATCGCGCGTTCGTTCATGTTAAGAGCTGATAAACTACCCAGCGGTCGTTCACGTTGAACCGGGAACGAACGGTGCTAGGGCAGCGTCAGACACCGGGCTCTGTCGGTTCGGGGATTTCGATGACAAGCTATTCAATCATCAAGGTCGGCAACGACTATGTCGTGCAGGCCAATGACAAGTGCATTTTGAAAGTCGGCAGCCGCCGCCGGGCCGCGCAATTGATCAGCGAGGCCACCGATTTGCTGAATGCGCTCGCGGTCGTTGAATCCCCAGATATAGCGCCGGAAGCGCCATCACGCGACCGTGAGGCGCCGGAACTTCCTTGACTGCCCTTTCCGATTCCCGTATCAGCCGCGGCGGGACACCTCCCCCCAACGGGAGGCTTACTATCTGGAAGGGT
>RXJC01000313.1 GCA_003963435.1 Bradyrhizobiaceae bacterium
CCATCCAGAGGAAGCCCATGATGGCGCCGAACAGCAGCGTCGAGAACGGCGTTGCCGGCAGCATGAAGTACCAGGCGAGCGCGAGCGAGCGCAGGATGTAGATGCCGCCCAGCAGCGCCAGCTTGTTCCAGCGCTGGCCGGCCCAGCCGAAGAACAGCGAGCCCAGCACGTTGAAGCCGCCGATCATGCCGAGCGTCTGCGCGCTGAGCATCGGATCGAGGCCGCAGATCGCGAGGTAAGACGGCAGATGCGTGGTCAGGAACACGAGCTGCATGCCGCAGACGAGATAGGCGCAGGTCATCACCACGAAGGAGGCGTTGCCGAACGCCGCCTTCGTCACCGAGGCCGCACTGGCATCGCCGATGTCGTCGGCGGCGGGCTTGGGCAGCGGGACCTGGTCGACGCGGCCGGCATACCAGGCCGCGGGGATCATCAGCACCGACATGACGACGAAGCCGGCAAGGCCGATGCGCCAGCCAAACCCCTCGTTGAGCATCTGCCCGATCGGCGCCGACAAGAGCGCACCGAGCGAGCCGGCGCCGGAGACGATGCCGAGCACGGTGGAGCGCACCGTGGCGGGCACCGCGCGCGCCGCCACCGACATCGCAATCGCGGCCGCGGTGCAGGCCATCGACGTCCCGATCAGCACACCGCCGCCGATCATGATGCTGGGAAGCCCGTTCGCGGTCGCCATCAGCGCGAGCCCCGCGATATACATCAGCGATCCCACGATCATGATCGGGCGGAAGCCGTAGCGCACGGTCATCGCGCCGGCGAGCGGCTGCAGAAAACCCCAGGCGAGATTCTGCACCGCCAGCGCCAGCGTGAAATCGGAGATCGAAATGTGGATGTCGTGCGTCAGCGGCTGCATGAAGATGCCGAGCGACTGCCGCAGCCCCATGCTCAGCGTCAGCATGATCGAGGCGCCGATCAGGATCGGCAAGGTCGGACGCAGGACCTGCAACAGGGGCATTCTTCTTCTCCCTTTTGGGCACGGCGCAATCGCCGTCGTCCGCTTTTGCCGTTGATTTTGGTTACACAGACCTGTGTACTTAGGCTATGTTAGGCGTCTGCTGTCAAGCCAACAGGACGCTTTCCACCGCATGGCTCCCCCGCCCGCCCCACAGACGATGAAAGAGCGGATTCTGCAGACCGCCGACAAGCTGTTCTATCTGCAGGGCATTCGCGCGATCGGCGTCGACACCATCGCGGCCGAGATCGGCATCAGCAAGCGCACGCTGTACAACCACTTCCCGTCCAAGGACGCGCTGATCGCGGCCTATCTCGAGCGTCGCTTCGTGAGCGCGCGCCCCTCCGACAAGCCGCCGGCCGAGCAGATTCTCGCCACCTTCGATTCGCTGGAGCGGCGCTTTGCGGCGAAAGACTTCCGCGGCTGCCCCTTCGTGAACGCAGTCGCCGAGCTCGGCCCGGCCGACCGCGCCGTGAAGAAGATCGCCATCGCCTTCAAGGAAAGCCGCCGCCTCTGGTTTCGCGATCGGCTGAGCGAGCTCGGCGTCGCCGATGCCGAGGCGCTGGCGACGCAGCTGGTGCTGCTGGTCGACGGCTCCATCGCGCAGGACCTCGTGCGCGATGACCCAGCGATGGCACGGGCGGCCAAGGAAGCGGCCAAGGTGCTGTTGCGGAATGCGGGCGTAGATGTGGGGGAAACCGCATCAGCGCCGGTGACAAAGCGGAGCAAGCACTCGCCAGGCTAGTTCACCCCTGCTTGTGATGCAGAACTCCATCTGACGGGAAATGGCTCGGTCCTCTGACTGGGACCTTGCTCGCCCCGATCAGACGCTCCGCAAGCGCCGAGCCTCTACTCATTGCGATGAGTCAAGACGCAGAGCTTCGGAGACGCTAGTGTTTCTCAACTCTCGCCTCGGTGGGATGCTGCGCAGTACGCGGGGAGCTGGTCTCCCGGGCCGCCGACAGGAAAGACCATCACATTTCTCCGAAGCTGATCCGCTCCCTCACCCTCCTCCACGCCGTGCTCTATGGGCTCGGCGTGACGATTGGTGCTGGCATCTACGTATTGGTCGGCGCTGCGGCCGGACGGAGCGGCATGCACGCGCCTTTGGCGTTTGTTGCCGCTGCCATCGTGATGGGGATGACCGCGGCGTCGTTCGCCGAATTGGGCACCCGAATGCCGGTTGCGGCCAGCGAGGCAGCATATGTCGAGGCGGCGTTTCACCGCAAATGGCTCGGCGGCGCCGCAGGATTGCTCGTCGTCGCCGCAGCGACGATTTCCGGGGCCACGATCAGTGTGGGCAGCGCCGGGTACATCGGCGTGTTCGTGCCGCTTCAACCCTCCTGGATCATTGCCGGCGTCGTGCTCGCGATGGGCGCCATCGCCTGCCTCTCGGCGGTTCAATCCATCGGTTTTGCGGGGTTGATGACGATCATCGAAATCGGCGGCCTCCTGCTCATCGTCGGGGCGAGCCTCTGGGGAGGCAGTCCGCTGATCTCGCGGCTACCAGACCTGTGGCCCGCCACCGATCATCTGACAGCCTGGACCGGCATCGCGCAAACCACCCTGCTCGCCGTATTCGCCTTCATCGGCTTCGAGCACCTCGTGAACATTTCCGAGGAGATGAAGAACCCGCGACGCACCTTGCCCTGGGCTCTGTTCATCACGCTCGGCGCGACGGCTCTTCTCTATGCTCTGGTCGTCTGGATCGCCGTGATCACGGTTCCGCCGGCGGAGCTCGCGACGTCGGCCGCTCCGCTGGCGCTGGTTTTCCAACGACTGACCGGTCTTCCTCTCCATGTCCTGAGCGCGATCGCGGTGGTTGCGACCGTGAATGGCATCATCGTCCACATGATCATGATTGGACGCGTGCTCTATGGTCTTGCTGACCAGGGCAACCTTCCCGCCGTCCTCGCGGTGGTGAATCCAAAGAGCGGGACTCCCGTCGTCGCAACCCTGATTGGCATTGCGGCCATCCTGGTCCTGGCGCTTGGCGTTCCCCTGACGGGGCTGGCCGAATGGACATCCCGCTTCACGCTCGGCATCTTCGCGCTCGTGAATCTCGCCCTGATACGGATCAAGACCGCGGAAGTTCAGGCTCCCCCGGATGCGTTCGTCGTGCCGATGTGGATTCCGGTCCTGGGACTGGCGACCAGCACGCTGTTCCTTCTGGTCGACCTGTACTTATGGCGCGCGGGGAGTTGATTCTGCGATCGGCGCGAAGCGGCGCTGCTCTGTCGCAGTGTGCGCGCTGATGCCAACATGTTCCTGTGCTGCCCGACGTGTCAAATGTCTGAGCAACCGTCGCAGGCCGTCATTGCCGCCGCCTAACCCATTGATCCCGCTAGCGCCGGCTACTGTGCATGGGGTTGTTTTCGCGAATTTTGCTAAGCCGGCCGTCACGCCGCCTGCGACACCACGCGGTTGCGGCCGTCGTGCTTGGCGCGGTAGAGCGCGGTGTCGGCGCGCTTGAGGACGTCGGCGACCGCCTCGCCCTTTCGCTCCAGCGTGGTCAGGCCGATCGAGATCGTGACCTCGATGCGCTTGGTGCCCTTGTGGATCGCGAACGGCTCGCCCGCGATCGAGCGGCGCAGGCGCTCGGCGACCATGCCAGCGACGTGGAGATCGGTCTCCGGCATCACGATGACGAACTCCTCGCCGCCGTAGCGGCAGGCGAGATCGATGCCGCGGATCGACTTGCGCACCCGCACCGCGAATTCGCGCAGCACGTCGTCGCCGGCGTCGTGGCCGTAATTGTCGTTGATCGCCTTGAAGTAGTCGATGTCCAGGATCATCAGCGCCAGCGGCTTGCCGCGGGCCGAAGCCTGCTCGGCGAGCGTTGCCAGATGGCTCTCCATGTAGCGGCGATTGTGCAGCCCGGTGAGCGCGTCGGTGATCGCCATCTCGATCGAGTTCTGCACGTTGTCGCGGAGATGATCGGTGTAGCGGCGGCGGCGGATCTGGGTGCGGGCGCGCGCCAGGAGCTCGGTCTTGTCGATGGGACGGAGCAGGTAATCATTGACGCCGATCTCGAGGCCGCGCAGCAGCCGCGTCGAGTTCTCGGGGTCGGCGATCGCCAGGATCGGGACGTGGCGCGTGCGCTCCAGCGAGCGCGCCTGGCTGCACAGACGCAGGCCGTCGAAATTGTTGAGGTCGAGCGAGACGATCAACAGGTCGTAATTGCCCTCGGCGGCGTGGAACAGCGCCTCGGTCGGATTCGGCTCGACGTCGATGGTGTGCTCGGCGGCGAGGATCGTCGCCAGCCGCTCGTAGGAGGACTGACGGTCGTCGACCAGCAGGATGCGGCCACCCTTGCCGGTGTCGGCGACGGCGCTGCGCTCGGGCGCCTGCATGCCGATCTCGAGCGAGGTGATGGCGCGCATGCGCAGCTCGTCGGTCATCATCTTCAGCCGGGTCAGCGAGCGCACGCGCGCGATCAGCACGACGTCGGAGACGGGTTTGGTCAGAAAGTCGTCGGCGCCCGCCTCGAGCCCGCGGTTGCGGTCCGCGGGGCTGTCGAGCGCCGTCACCATGACGACGGGAATGTGGTGCGTGGTCGGATCGGTCTTGAGGCGGCGGCAGACCTCGAAGCCGTCCATGTCGGGCATCATGACGTCGAGCAGGATGATGTCGCATTCCGCGCGCTGACAGATCGCCAGCGCCTCGGTGCCGTTCGAGGCGGTCATCACGTCGAAATATTCGGCGGACAGGCGGGCTTCGAGGAGTTTGACGTTGGCGGGAACGTCATCGACAACCAGGATACGCGCGGACACTGTGAACTCACTTCCTATCCGATAAAACGCCGGACCGTCTCAATGAATTTGCCGACCGAGATCGGCTTGGACAAATAGGCCTCGCAGCCGCCCTCGCGGATGCGCTCTTCGTCGCCCTTCATCGCGAACGCGGTGACCGCGACGACGGGAATGGAACGCAGCTCCGGATCGTCCTTGATCCATCGCGTCACCTCGAGGCCGGAGACCTGCGGCAATTGGATGTCCATCAGCACGAGGTCGGGCCGCATCTTGCGCACGAGGTCCAGCGCCTCGTAGCCGTTGCTGGTGCCTGAGGTCTGGTAGCCGTGGGCCTCCAACAGGTCGCGGAAGAGCTTCATGTTGAGCTCGTTGTCTTCCACGATCAGGACGGTCTTAGCCATCCCGCCCTCCTGATTGGTCCGAAGGACCGGTCCATATGACGCCTCAGACGCCGCTTTCCGGCGTTTCGAAAACTGGATTCAAACTAGCCCCAGATTCGCTTGAGTTTCGTTAAACCCGAGGGCCGACTTTCTGCGATGTGGTTTCCAGTTGCTTGTCTGGGGGTCGGGAGACTCAGAGACGAGACTCGGGCATGATGCAAAGTAGACACCGAAAGTTAACGGAAAGGCAAACCGTCCCCTTGAAAAAGCCTGTTCACAACCCCCGCGAAGTCGCTGAAATCGTTGCGATTCAGGCCCTGTCCTTCGTCGCGAGCGAACCCGAGCGGCTGGGCCTGTTCCTGGCCGAGACAGGGGTCGGTCCGGAGACCCTGCGCAATGCCGCCGCGGACCCCAATTTCCTGCTCAGCGTGCTCGATTTCGTGCTGCGCGATGACGCCACCGTGAACGCCTTTGCCGGCTCCGCGGAGCTGCATCCGACCAATGTTGCTGCAGCGCGGCAGGTGCTGGGCGACGCCCTCGGCGACCCCTCCTGGGAGCGCGACGTGCCGTGAGCACCCCTGAGGCGGCCGGACCCCGCTGCTTCTGCCGGGATTGTCTGGCCGATCTGGACACGGCCGTCCGACGCTGCTCAGCCTGCGGTTCCCCGCGCCTCGTTCGCCACCCCTCGCTCGCCGCGCTGACCATCGCCCATATCGACTGCGACGCCTTCTACGCGACGGTCGAGAAGCGCGACAACCCTGACATTGCCGACAAGCCCGTCATCATCGGCGGCGGCAAGCGCGGCGTGGTGTCGGCTGCCTGCTACATCGCGCGCACCTATGGCGTGCGCTCGGCCATGCCGATGTTCAAAGCGCTGGAGGCCTGCCCACACGCGACCGTGATTCCTCCGGACATGGCGAAATATGTCCGCGTCGGCCGCGAGGTGCGCCAGGCCATGCAGGCGCTGACGCCGCTGGTCGAGCCGCTCTCGATCGACGAGGCCTTCCTCGATCTCTCAGGCACCGAGCGCGTGCACGGCATGATCCCCGCAAAAGTGCTGGCGCGCTTTGCCCGCGAGGTCGAGCGCGACATTGGCATTTCCGTCTCGGTCGGCCTGTCCTGCAACAAGTTCCTGGCCAAGATCGCCTCCGATCTCGACAAGCCGCGCGGCTTTGCCGCGCTCGACCAGGAGGAAGCGCGTACGATGCTGGCCGACAAGCCGGTCGGCTTCATCTTCGGCGTCGGACCGGCCACGCAGGAGCGCCTGGTGCAGCGCGGCTTCCGGATTATCGCCGACCTGCAGAAGGCCGACGAGATCGAGATGATGCGGCAATTTCCGAGCGACGGCCGCCGGCTGTGGCGGCTCGCGCGCGGCATCGACGACCGCCGCGTCGAGCCGGATCGGGGCGCCAAGACGATTTCCAGCGAAACCACCTTCGAGACGGATATCCGCGATTTCGCGACGCTGGAAAAGATCCTGTGGCGACTGTGCGAGAAGACGTCATCGCGCCTCAAGAGCAGCGAGCTCGCCGGCTCGACCGTGACGCTGAAGCTGAAGACCGCCGATTTCCGCCAGCGCACCCGCTCTCAATCGATCGCTGCGCCGACGCAGCTCGCCGCGAAGATCTTCGCGATCTGCCGGGAGATGCTGGCGAAGGAGATCGACGGCACCGCTTTCCGCCTGATGGGCGCCGGCGTTAGCGCACTGCGCGACGGCTCGCCCGCCGACGACACCGACATGCTCGACCGCCGCGCCGCCCATGCCGAGCGCGCGGTGGACAGCCTGCGCAAGAAGTTCGGCAGCGCCGCCGTCATTCGCGGCATCGCCTATGAGGGCCCGGAGAAGGCGCCGGAGTGATGACGGGAGAACGTGATCTAGGCGCGCTATTGAGGCACATGAAGCCGGAGCTGCGGCCGGGCATCTTTGTGTTCTGCACGATCCCGCTGGACGAGCGCATCCCTGCCGCAGTCAATCCGCTCCTCACCTTTCGCGAGCAGGAAGGCGCGACGCTGGTGATCGCTCGCGAGGAGGCCGAAGCGGCAGGACTACGCCACGCGTTCGCCTCGCGCCTGATCACGCTGACGGTTCACTCCGCGCTCGATGCGGTCGGATTTCTCGCGGCCATCACGGCGCGCCTTGCCGAAGCCGGAATCAGCGTGAATGCCGTGTCGGCGTTCCATCACGATCACCTGTTTGTGCCGGTGGACAGGGCCGACGAGGCAATGACGCTGCTGCAAGGCATGTCCACGGCCACGTCAGCGTAGTCCGGATTCAATCCGCGACTGCAATCGCCTCGATCTCGATCAGCCATTCCGGCGCGGCGAGTGCGGAGACGCCGACCAGCGTAGACGCCGGCGGCTCCATGCCTTCGAAGAAGGCCGAGCGCGCCTTGCCGATGATCGGGCGCAGCTCCGGCTTGTAGTTCACCACGAAGGTCGTGATCTTGACGATGTTGGAATAGCTCGCGCCCGCCGCTTTCAACGCGTGGCCGAGATTCTGCATCACCTGCGTGGTCTGCGCGGCGATGTCGCCCTCACCGACGATCCGCCCCTCCTCGTCCACCGAGACCTGGCCCGAGATGTAGATGGTGCGCGCGCCCGTGGCGGTGACGACGTGGGAATAAGCGGGATTGTGATGCAGGCCACTCGGGCGGAGATGATCGAGCTTCGGCATGGGCTGGCTCCCTCAGGTTTTTGGTTGGGACGGAGCGTAGCTGGAGCGGAGGCAGAGAGCCAGCCCCGTCAGCGCCGACGCCGGGTGAGAGAAATAACTCTCGCCGTCATTCCGGGGCGGTCCGCAGGACCGAACCCGGAATCTCGAGATTCCGGGTTCTCGCTTCGCGAGCCCCGGAATGACGGCTCAATTGCAGGGCTTGCTGTCCTTGACGTCAAACTTGCCCATCGCGCCGGAGATGACGAAGTCATTGTAGTCCAGCACGAGCTGGCGCGAGACGCCGTTCTCGTAGAGCTCGAACGACATCGCATAGACCGGCGTCTGCTCGCCCTCTTTCTGCTGGGCATCGCGGTCGAAATAGCTGACGGTGACGGGCCAGCGCTTGAGCGATTTCATGTGCTCGTCCGACGTCGTTGGATCGGACGAGGTGGCGCGGTCGGCGGGGATCGGCTGGCCGATCACGGTCAGCGTGTTGTAGACTTTCTGGCCGTCGTCGGAGCCGTCATAGACGGAGAGCTCGAGCAGCGACTTGCCGTCCTGGGCGGCGGCGATGATGCGCTGGATCTGCTCGGTCGGGAACACGATCTTGCCGTCGAGGGTGAAACTCTTCGGCGCCGGCAGCTTCAGCTTGACGTTGATGTGGTCGCCGTCGCGCTCGGCCGAGCCGTCGACCCGGCCGGCATCGGCTTCGTTCATGCGCGTCTCGATCTTGAAGCGATAGCTTTTTCCCGCGGCGTCCTCCCAGGAGTTGGAACGGAGATCGCTGAGCGTGACCTTGCCCTCGCCGCTGTCGAGCTCGGAGACCTGGCGGAATTCGGAGGTGTAGCCCTCGCAGGAGCTTCCGGTGAAGTTGTAAAGGATGCGGCCGCGTGCGCTGTTGACCGAGTTGGAGCGCGATTTCACCAGGCTGAGGTCATAGAGCGCCTGGTGCGGCAGGAACGGACCGTTGGCGGCCTGTGCCTCGCCGCCGGGACCGAAAGCGGCCGCCGCGAGCGCCATCACACCGAGCGAAGTCCGGAAAAGGTGCACCATGTCTATTCCTTGGGGACGCGTCCTTGGGGAAGCGCAGATTCGACATTTTAATGACCGTTCCATTGCGTCGCAACTGAGGCCGTTTCACGTAAAGTTGCGGCTCTACCGCTGAACCTGCCGCCAGCCTCGACAGGCGGGTGCGGGTTGCTTGCATGTGGCGGCCCGATGGGCGAAACAGGGCGCGCCCGGCCAGCGGACGCGCCGGGGCGAATGATTTTTGCACAAAGAGGTCGGACATGGCGGACACGGTCGAGCAGAAGCTGGCGGAACAGGGCATCAAGCTGCATGAGGCCCCCACCCCGGTCGCCAATTACGTGCCGTTCGTGCGCACCGGTAATCTGCTGTTCGTCTCCGGCCAGGTCTGCTTCGATCCCGCCGGCAAGCTGATCGCCAAGGGCAAGCTGGGTGCCGGCGTCTCGATCGAGGACGGCGCCGCGGCCGCGCGCGGCTGCGCGGTCAACCTGCTGGCCCAGGTCAAGGCGGCGCTCGGCGATCTCGACAAGGTGGTGCGCGTGGTGCGCCTCGGCGGCTTCATCAACTCGGCGCCGGACTTTTTGGACGGGCCGAAAGTACTGAACGGGGCCTCCGATCTGATGGTCGCGGCCTTCGGTGACAAGGGCCGCCACGCCCGCACCACCGTCGGCGTCGCCTCCCTGCCCGCGGATGCTGCGGTCGAGGTCGAAGGCGTGTTCGAGGTCGCCTGACGGACAATGCGCGCTCCGGATTGGCTGACAGCCCGGCCGGTCGCCCACCGCGGCCTGCATGACATCTCCCGTGGCATCGTCGAAAACATGCCGGGCGCGGTCCAGGCCGCGATCGCGGGCAATTTCGCGATCGAGGTCGATATCCAGCTCTCCGCCGACGGCGAGGCCATGGTGCATCACGACCATGCGCTGGGCCGCCTCACCGAGGCCACCGGCGAGGTGGTGTCGAAGACTGCGGCCGAGCTGAAGGCGATCAAGTTCAGGGATACGGACGAGCGAATGATGTCGCTGTCCGACCTCTGCGACATGGTCGGCGGCCGGGTGCCGCTGGTGATCGAGGTGAAGAGCCATTTCGACGGCGACCGCAAGCTGGTGAAGCGGATGGCCGAGGTGCTCTCATCCTATCAGGGACGGGCCGTCGGCATGTCCTTCGATCCCGACCAGGTGCTGGCGCTGCGCGAGCTGTTGCCCAGCCGCCCGCGCGGTATCGTCGCGCAGCGGACCTATGAGGACGAGTACTGGGCCAAGCTCACCCAGGCGCAGCGCGACAGCATGCTGTATCTGCGTCATGGCTTTCAGACCCAGCCCCACTTCGTCGCCTTCAAGGTCGACCACCTCCCGGCCCCCGCCCCCTGGATCGCCCGCAACCTGTTCGGCTGCGCCCTGCTGGGCTGGACGGTGCGGACACCGGAGCAGCGGACGCGGGTTGGGCAGTACGCGGACCAGATGATCTTCGAAGGGTTTGTGCCGTAGGGGGCCACCGCTCCCTCCGCGGCAATGACGGCCGTAGTGGCCGCCCGACCTGCTTCTCCCACCCCTTGAAGTCGCTGCTGCAATGCACGATCTTGGGCACGATGGCATCATCCGAAATTAGCCTCGAGGCCGTACCTTCGATTGACAACGTGTCACCGGAGGATTGGGACGCCTGCGCCAATCCCGGCGGACGGTGCCATGGGGCTGGCAGCGGAACCTCATCCACGCCTCCAGGCGATTCCCTCGGCCTCTTAAAACCTGCCTATAACCCTTTCGTCTCGCACGCCTTTCTGTCCGCCGTCGAGAAATCGGGTTCGGCGACCATCCGCACCGGCTGGGGCCCCCGGCATCTCGTGGCCAAGCTCGATGGCGACGTCGTTGGCGTTGTGCCCTGCTATCTGAAGTCACATTCCCAAGGCGAATACGTCTTCGACCGCGGCTGGGCGGACGCCTATGAGCGTGCCGGCGGACGCTATTACCCCAAGCTCCAGGTCTCGGTTCCCTTTACCCCGGCGACGGGACCGCGGCTCTTGGTCCGCGACGGCGTCGACCGCGAGCGCATCATGGACGCACTGGCGAACGGCCTCGTTGCGCTGTGCGGCGTCAGCAAGGCCTCCTCCGTCCACGTGACCTTCGCGCGCGAGGACGAATGGAAGCTGCTCGCCGAGCACGGCTTCCTGCAGCGCACCGACCAGCAGTTCCACTGGCACAACGAAGGCTTTACTGGCTTCGACGACTTCCTGGCGACGCTGAACTCGCGCCACCGCAAATCGATCAAGCGCGAGCGGCGCGATGCGCTCGCGGCCGGCATTACCATTCACTGGCTCACCGGCAAGGACATCACCGAGGACGCCTGGGACGCCTTCTTCGAATTCTACATGGAGACCGGCTCGCGCAAATGGGGCCGCCCCTATCTCACACGCGAGTTCTTCTCGCTGATCGGCGAGACCATGAGCGAGGACGTGCTGCTGGTGATGGCTCGCCGCAACCATCGCTGGATTGCGGGCGCGATCAACTTCATCGGCTCGGACACGCTGTTCGGCCGCAACTGGGGGGCGGTCGAGCATCACCCGTTCCTGCATTTCGAGGTCTGCTATTATCAGGCGATCGATTTTGCCATCAAACGCGGCCTGACGCATGTCGAGGCCGGCGCGCAAGGCGAACACAAGATCGCCCGCGGTTACCTGCCGCGCACCACCCATTCCGCCCACTTCATCGCCGATCCCGGCCTGCGCCGCGCCATCGACGATTACCTCAAGCGCGAGCGCGCCTATGTTGCGGAAGCCGGACGGGAGCTGGCCGAGCTCGGCCCGTTCCGCAAGGGCATCGACGAGGCGCCTTGACGCCTCGGTGTTGCTGGTGACAGTAAGCACAAAATGCCGAGCGCAAAGTTCTCGAAAGTTTCTTGGGAGCCGTCATGACCGCCTACGACAGCAACAACATCTTCGCAAAGATCCTGCGCGGCGAGCTGCCCTGCTACAAGGTGTACGAGGACGAGCACGTGTTTGCCTTCCTCGACATCATGCCGCGTGTTCCAGGCCATACGCTGGTGATCCCGAAAGCCCCTGCCCGCAACATTCTCGACATCAAGCCTGACGACTACGCGCATGTCGCCCGCGGCGCGCACAGAATCGCGGCGGCGGCGATGAAGGCGTTCGGAGCGGACGGCATCACCGTGCAGCAGTTCAACGAGCCCGCCGGCGGACAAGTGGTGTTTCACCTGCACATGCATGTGATGCCGCGCCATGACGGCGTCGCCATGCTGCCGCCGGCGAGCCGCAAGGAAGAGAACAAAGTGCTGGAAGAGCACGC
>RXJC01000191.1 GCA_003963435.1 Bradyrhizobiaceae bacterium
GGCGCCGGCGTCGAGGCCTTCTTCGCTCCGCAGTGGTCGGTCAAGGGCGAGTATCTCTATCGCAGCCTCGGCGGCGAGACCTACTTCTCGGGCGCCGTCCCGACCGGCACGCTCAACCTGCACACCGTGCAGGTCGGCGTGAACTATCACTTCGGCGCCCCCGTGGTCGCCAAGTACTAAGCCGAGTACTAAGCTACGCTTCAACGCCTCGGCGTTACGAAAGGCCGGCCTCGCGCCGGCCTTTTTGTTTGCGCTTCAGGCTGGGCCAAAGGTTCCTGCTGCCAGATGCCGCCAACACGCCAACATTCCGTTGACGATTCGCAACTCCCTCTGGAAATCGGTCCCCGTTCTTCCTACGTTCGCTGCCATACCCATTGGCGCTGATCCCCGTTCCGGGCGAAGCGCGCCGTGACGTTGGCGCGATCGCGCGTCTTTGGGATTCCTTGAGGGCAACGCGGATGGATGAAGTGATCAAGGCGAAGCGCCAACAACAGAACGCGGGCTCCAGCCTGCGCGCAATTACGATCCGCGGCGCGCGCGAGCACAACCTCAAGAACATCGACGTCGAGATTCCCCGCGACAAGCTCGTGGTGTTCACCGGCCTCTCCGGCTCCGGCAAATCCTCGCTCGCCTTCGACACCATCTACGCCGAGGGCCAGCGCCGCTACGTCGAGTCGCTGTCGGCCTATGCGCGCCAGTTCCTGGAGATGATGCAGAAGCCCGACGTCGACCAGATCGACGGCCTGTCGCCGGCGATCTCGATCGAGCAGAAGACGACGTCGAAGAACCCGCGCTCGACCGTCGGCACCGTCACCGAGATCTACGACTACATGCGCCTGCTCTGGGCGCGCGTCGGCGTGCCCTATTCGCCGGCGACCGGCCTGCCGATCGAGAGCCAGACCGTCTCGCAGATGGTCGACCGCGTGCTGGCGCTGCCCGAAGGCACCCGCCTCTATCTGCTCGCGCCGGTCGTGCGCGGCCGCAAGGGCGAGTACCGCAAGGAGCTCGCCGAATGGCTCAAGAAGGGCTTTCAGCGCGTCAAGATCGACGGCACCTTCTACGAGCTTGCGGAAGCGCCGACGCTGGACAAGAAATTCCCGCACGACATCGACGTCGTGGTCGACCGCATCGTGGTGCGCGCCGACATCGGCCAGCGCCTCGCCGAAAGCTTTGAGACCGCGCTGAAGCTCGCCGAGGGCCTTGCCGTCGTCGAGTTCGCCGACGCGCCGGCCGCCGCGCCCGCGGAAGAGAAGGAAAAGAAGAAGACCGCCAAGATCCACGACAAGAGCGGGCCCGAGCGCATGCTGTTCTCGGAAAAGTTCGCCTGCCCGGTGTCCGGCTTCACGATTCCCGAGGTCGAGCCGCGCCTGTTCTCGTTCAACAATCCCTACGGCGCCTGCCCCGCCTGCGGCGGCCTCGGCGTCGAGCAGCATGTCGACGAAGACCTCGTCATCCCCGACAAGGAGCTCGCCATCGGCAAGGGCGCGATTGCGCCCTGGGCGAAATCGTCCTCGCCCTATTACGTGCAGACGCTGACCGCGCTCGGCAAGCATTACAAGTTCACCCTGACCACCAAGTGGAAGGACCTGCCGAAGAAGACGAAAGACGCGATCCTGCACGGCTCCGGCGAGGACGAGATCAAGTTCTCCTACGAGGACGGGGTGCGCTCCTACGACACCAAGAAGCCGTTCGAGGGCGTCATCACCAACATCAACCGCCGCTACCGCGAGACCGAAAGCGAGTGGGCGCGCGAGGAGCTGGCGAAGTATTTCCACGACGTGCCCTGCGAGGCCTGCAAAGGCTTCCGGCTGAAGCCCGAGGCGCTCTGCGTCAAGGTCGGAGGCAAGCACATCGGCGAGATCTCGGAGCTGTCGGTCAAGAAGGCCGGCGAATGGTTCGAGACCGTGCCCGACGCGCTGAACAAGCAGCAGAACGAGATCGCCGGCCGCATCCTGAAGGAGATCCGCGAGCGCCTCACCTTCCTGCTCGACGTCGGCCTCAACTACCTCACGCTGTCCCGCTCCTCCGGCACGCTGTCCGGCGGCGAGAGCCAACGCATCCGCCTGGCCTCGCAGATCGGCTCCGGGCTCACGGGCGTGCTCTACGTGCTGGACGAGCCCTCGATCGGCCTGCACCAGCGCGACAACGCCCGCCTGCTCGACACCCTGAAGCGGCTGCGCGACCTCGGCAACACCGTGGTCGTGGTCGAGCATGACGAGGACGCAATCCGGCTCGCCGATTACGTGCTCGACATCGGCCCCGGCGCCGGCACCCATGGCGGCCACATCGTCGCCGAAGGCACGCCCGCCGAGATCATGCGCAACCCGAAATCGCTGACCGGCAAATACCTGACCGGCGAGCTCGAGGTCGAGGTGCCGGAGCGGCGCCCGCCGAACCATCGCCGCACCATCAAGGTGGTCAACGCGCGCGGCAATAACCTCAAGAACGTCACGGCCGAGATTCCGCTCGGCCTGTTCACCTGCGTCACCGGCGTCTCCGGCGGCGGCAAGTCGACGCTGCTGATCGACACGCTCTACCGCGCCATCGCCCGCAAGCTCAACAATGCCAGCGAAGGCGCAGCGCCGCACGACCGCATCGAGGGCCTCGAGCACATCGACAAGATCATCGACATCGACCAGTCGCCGATCGGCCGCACCCCGCGCTCGAACCCCGCGACCTATACCGGCGCCTTCACGCCGATCCGCGAATGGTTCGCCGGCCTGCCCGAGTCCAAGGCGCGCGGCTACGAGCCCGGCCGCTTCTCCTTCAACGTCAAGGGCGGCCGCTGCGAGGCCTGCCAGGGCGACGGCGTCATCAAGATCGAGATGCACTTCCTGCCCGACGTCTACGTCACCTGCGACGTCTGCAAGGGAAAACGCTACAACCGCGAGACGCTCGAAGTCCTGTTCAAGGGCAAGTCCATCGCCGACGTGCTCGACATGACCGTCGAGGAGGCCGCGGAGTTCTTCAAGGCGGTGCCGCGCGTGCGCGAGACGTTCCAGACGCTCCACCGCGTCGGCCTCGACTACATCCATGTCGGCCAGCAGGCGACCACGCTGTCCGGCGGCGAAGCCCAGCGCGTCAAGCTCGCGAAAGAACTGTCCAAGCGCGCCACCGGCCGCACGCTCTACATCCTGGACGAGCCGACCACCGGCCTGCACTTCCACGACGTCAAGAAGCTGCTGGAAGTGCTGCACGAGTTGGTCGCGCAGGGCAACACGGTCGTCGTCATCGAGCACAATCTCGAAGTCATCAAGACCGCCGACTGGGTCATCGACCTCGGCCCCGAAGGCGGCGACGGCGGCGGCGAGATCGTCGCCTGGGGCCCGCCGGAGGATATCGCGAAGGCGCCGCGGAGCTACACGGGGAAGTTTCTGGCGCCGGTGCTGGAGAAGGCAAGGAAGCCGAAGCGGAGGAGCACGAGCGAGGCGGCGGAGTAGCGCCACCCGCTCGAGCGGCCGGCTCAAGTGGCCCTGGGGGATCTCCATGCCCAGCCAAACCTATACGCTCTTCCGCAACGCCATCCTCGCCGAGCAACAGGTGACCTGCGTCTACGAGGGGCGCTACCGCGAGCTATGTCCGCACATCATTGGCACCAATAAGACCGGGGAGGAGGCTGTGCTGGCCTGGCAATTTGCCGGCGAGAGCAGCGGGCCGCTGCCACAATGGCGATGCCTGAAGCTGGCCAATGTCAGCCGCACCCGGGCACGCGATGGCCGCTGGCATGAGGGCGGTTCACATCGAACCACGCAGACTTGTGTCAAGAACGTCGATCTCGACATCAATGTCCACGTCCGCAAGTTGCGATGACCCACTTCCGGCGCAGCCTTACAAGGGGCGGGATCGAAAGCGAATCTCGTCAATCACGACATAGCGGCCGAAGAACCCCTGATCAAACTGATCGATGGCCTCCAGCAGGCGCCTCCGTACAAGTTGCCCCCTCTCCGGATCAATGCGCAGCAGGATCAGACCTGGAACGGCTTGACTGCGACGAAAGACAAGCTCGCCAAAATCCTTGTCAGCCGTGAGGAGAAGTCGTCCCTCCCGAGACGCCAGAGCTATCACCTCCACATCACTCAGACTGGCGGCAAATTCGGCAATGTAGAGCACATCGTGACTAGCTCCGCGCAGCTCTCGAACCAGAGAAACCGCGATGCACTCGTCCGCGAGCCAGCGCATGGTTCAGCGATAAATGATGTCTTCGTCGGCCAAATAGTCCGCAGCAAAAGCCTGAGCTGCCCGGACGTCATCGGGCGTCAGGCGCGGGTGCTCCGCGATGATCGCCTCAGTGGTCATGCCTGCGCCTAGCTCGCGCAGCACCAACTCGACAGGCACACGTGTCCCGCGGATCACGGGCTTGCCGTCCATGATTGCCGGATTGATTTCAATGCGCTCGTGCCGCATGGCTGTCCTCGAATTCTGCCGAACGATAGCACACCCCGCCGCGCTTGTCAGCGAACTCGAAACCCCATGCCCTACGCCCTCGCCATCTTCGATCTCGACGGCACCCTCGCCGACAGCTTCCCCTGGTTCCTGCGCACCATCAACGACATCGCCGACCACTTCAGCTTTCGGCGCGTTGCGGATGCGGACATTGAAAACCTGCGGCACGCGTCGACGCGCGAGATCCTCAGACGCCTCGAAGTGCCCTTGTGGAAGCTGCCGGCGATCGCGCGGCATGCGCGGCGGCTGAAGGCGGAGGCTGCGTCCGAGATTTCGTTGTTTGCGGGCGTCGAGACGATGCTGCGGACGCTGGCTGACAACGGCGTGCAGCTGGCGCTGGTGACGTCCGACAGCGAGGCCAATGCGCGCGAGAAGCTCGGGGATGTCGCGGCGCTGTTTTCGCACTTCGATTGCGCGGCGTCGCTGTTCGGCAAGCCCGCGAAATTCCGCCGGGTCATCCGCCGTGCCGGTGTCGAGCCTGCCCAGGTGATTGCGATCGGTGATGAGGTTCGCGACATCGAGGCGGCGCGCGCGGTCGGGATTGCCTGCGGTGCGGTGTGTTGGGGCTATGCGGCCCCAGCGGCGCTGCGGGCGCTGGGGCCGGATCATGTGTTCGCGCGGATGGATGAGATTGCGGCGATGCTATGCACGGTGCCGTAGCCCGGATGGAGCGAAGCGCAATCCGGGACAGTGTCCCCGCATTTCGCTTCGCTCGATCCGGGCTACAAGCGCCCCTACTCCGTCCTGCGCAAGAACGCCCCGAAGGCGCGCGGGCCGTCGCCGGTCGTGACCTTGCCGATCACCCTCAGCTCGACCGCGTCGATGATCTCGAGCGTGTTGCTCTCCCAGCACGCCACGATGACGCGCTTGCCATCGGCGGTGGCGT
>RXJC01000636.1 GCA_003963435.1 Bradyrhizobiaceae bacterium
GCTGCTTTTCGAGAAGCCAGTCGCGATGCGCGGGGATCGATTTGATGGACAATGCGGCGCCCAGCACCGGCTTCGACATGGCTTGCTCCTTGACCGTCAGCGATGACGGGGAGCAGCGCTAGACCAGTTCAATGACAGGCCGGTGAAATGCAGGTTCCGCAGTGCGGATGAATTGTGGACATCCTGCCGGTCGCGCTTTGCGGATTCGGATGACGGCGATCTCAACGCCGATGCCGAACGAGCACATGGCAAGCGGTATCGTTGTCCGTAGTGATCCGGAATGGAATCCTAACCTGTCTTCGCGTACATCGCCCGACATCGATCGGCGGCCACTTCCACGGGCATCACCCTCTGATCGCGCTACATGGGGTTGGGGGACCACATGGGGCGGGGGATTGAAGGCTGGGGCAAGGTGACGAGGTCCGGACTCCTAGGCACTCCGGACCTCGAAGCTTTCTTAGGATTGAACGCAGCAACGCGCCGTCCGGTGGGGCATCCGGGCGGCGCGTTGTCGTTTCGAGGGAGTGGCCAAAGAGCCCCGCTCACATTGCATCCTTTAGCGTGAGGCGCGCCGTGAATGTCACGGTGGTCTTGCCGACCAGGGCCATGCCTTCGACCTCGGCGCCGCCGGCGGAATAGTCGCCCGAGAAACCGCAGGTGACCTCCCGGCCGCCGAATGCGAGGGTCCTTCCGACGGCTTCGGTATGCTGATTGACGATCATGTCGCCACGCCACTTGCCGTTCCGGAAGGTGTAGCTGCCGGTGTAGTAGAAATAGCTGTCGCCGCCCATGATGCGTCCGTCGCAGAGCACGACGACGCCCCTCGCCTGCCCGCGCTTGCCGTCGCGCATCTCGATGTCGAAGATGTAGAGGCCGTTGACGACGCTGGTCTCTTTCTTCGCTTCTGCCCCGTCCCCGGCCGACATCCGATCATCTCCCAAACGATCCGCCGCCCCGATCAGTTCGGCACGTTGCGCTCGAGATCCTCGAGCCAGGCGGCCGCGCTCGAGTCCGACGGTGCGCGCCAGTCGCCGCGCGGCGACAGCGAGCCGCCCGCCGAGACCTTCGGGCCGTTCGGCATGGCCGAACGCTTGAACTGGCTGAAGGCGAAGAAGCGGCGCAGGAACACTTCGAGCCAGCGTCGGATCTCGGGAAGATCATAGGCCCTGCGACGGTCGCTCGGGAAGGCCGGCGGCCATTCGCCCTTGGCCACGTCCTTCCAGGCGTGTTGTGCCATGAAGGCAATCTTGGACGGCCGCATGCCGAAGCGCAGCGTGTAGAACAGGTTGAAATCCTGCAGCTCGTACGGCCCGACCGACGCTTCCGTGCTCTGCGGCTTCTGACCGGGCTCCACCGGCACCAGCTCGGGCGAGATCTCGGCAACCAGGATCGCGCCGAGCGTGCGGTTGACGTCGTCGCTGAACTGCTTCGACGAGATCACCCAGCGGATCAGATGCTGGATCAGCGTCTTCGGCACGCCGGCATTGACGTTGTAATGCGCCATCTGGTCGCCGACGCCATAGGTGCACCAGCCGAGCGCAAGCTCGGAGAGATCGCCGGTCCCGATCACGATGCCGCCGTGATGGTTGGCGAGCCGGAACAGATAATCCGTGCGCAGGCCCGCCTGCACGTTCTCGAAGGTGACGTCGTAGACCTTCTCGCCCTGGCCAAAGGGATGACCGATGTCCTTCAGCATCTGCGTCGCGGTGGTGCGGATGTCGAGCTCCTGCCAGCTCGTGTGCAAGGACTTCATCAGCGCAAGCGCGTGGGTCTTGCTCTCGCTGCCGGTGGCGAAGCCCGGCATGGTGTAGGCCAGGATGTTCTCGCGCGGCAGGCCGAGCAGATCGACCGCCTTGGCGGCGACGATCAGAGCATGGGTGGAGTCCAGTCCGCCCGAGACGCCGATCACGACGCGCTTGGTGCCGGTGGCGCGCATGCGCTGGACGAGGCCGGCGACCTGGATGTTGTAGGCCTCGTAGCAATCCTGCTCCAGCAGGCTTTCGTCGCTCGGCACGAACGGAAAGCGCTCGATCTTGCGCAGGAAGCCGATATCGGCGGACGGCGGCTTCAACGCGAACGTCACCTTGCGATAGAACGCCTCGCGCTGCCGGCGGTTGTCGTCGAACGTGCCCATCAGCGCGCGTTCCTGCCTCAGCAAATCGAGATCGACGTCAGCCGTCGTGATCTGGCCGCCCTGGCGGAAGCGCTCGCCCTCGGCCAGCAGCACGCCATTCTCGTAGATCGAGGTCTGGCCGTCCCAGGACAGATCCGTGGTCGATTCCCCGGCGCCGGCGGCCGCGTAGACATAAGCCGCAAGGCAGCGCGCCGAGGTCGACTGGCAAAGCAGCGCGCGCGAACGCGCCCGGCCGATCGTGATCGGACTGCCCGAGAGGTTGATCAGCACGCTCGCGCCCGCGAGCGCAAGCTCCGAGGCCGGCGTCACCGGGATCCACATGTCCTCGCAGATCTCGACGCCGATAGTGAGGCCGGGAACGTCTTCGGCCGAAAACAAGAGGTCAACACCGAACGGCGCATGCAGCCCGGCAAAGGAGATGGTCTCTCCGGAGATGCCGGCGCCGGAGGCGAAATGCCGGCCCTCGTAGAACTCGCGGTAGGTCGGCAGGTAGCTCTTGGGCACCACGCCGAGAACATTGCCGCGATGAATGACGACCGCGCAATTGTAGATGCGATGACCAAAGCGCAGCGGCGCGCCGACGATCAGCACCGTCATCAGTCCCGAGGAGGCCTCGACGATGCCGGCAAGGCCGCGCTCGACCGCATCGAGCAGCGGATCCTGCTTGACCAGATCCTCGATCGCATAGCCGGACAGGCCGAGCTCGGGAAACACCGCGACCGCAACCGACTGCTCGTGACAGGCTCCGGCTGCCGCCAGCACGGCCTTGGCGTTGGCCGTGGGATCGGCGACATGGGACGTGGTGACACAGGCCGCCACGCGCGCAAATCCGTGGGCGTAGATCGAGTGGAAAGTCATCGAGCGCAGTACCCTTAATCGCTTCGCTGCCAAAGCCGTCAGCTCCGCACCCTATGTAGCCCATCGACCGGGTCCCGTGCAGGCCATCCGCACTCATGCATAACGGATTTGCAGGGGCGCCTGGCGGGCTCAGGCGCTGCGGGCCAGCACGCCGGACAGATCACCGCGCAACCATTCGGCGATCCGCGGCCAGGCATGCGCGTGGGTACGCGCGCCCATGAACAGGCCAAGGTGATTGCTCGGCTCGGAGGCCACCGCAATGAAGGCGGGCGGGGTGCCGAGGAGCCCTGCGGTGGCGAGCGCCTGCGCGGCCGGCACGACGTCGTCGTCGAGCCCGGCCAGCAGGAAGACCGGCGCCTTGACGTCCTTCAGATCGACGGTGCGGCCGAGAGCTGTGAAACTGCCGTCCGCGATCTGGTTCTTCCGGAAGATCCGGTTGACGATCTCCAGGTAATATTTGCCCGGCAGGTTGAGCGTCTCCGCATTCCAGCGGTCGAAGCGCGCGAGCAGCGCCGCGCCCTCCTCGTCCGACAGGTCTCTCTGCAGATCCTCGACGATGTCGTCGCGGCTCGGCACCTTGGACCACAGGCGGAGCATCTCTCCCCCACTGACATTGCCGCCGCCGCGCGCGACGAGCTGGTCGTAGACCATCTCGGGCGCGTTGCGGGTGAGCCGGCCCAACGCGGACTCGATCGACAGGTCCACGGGCGCGCCGACCAGCACCAGCCGCCGCACCTTGGCCGGAAAGCGCGCCGCATAGAGCAGCGACAGCCAGCCGCCCTGGCACAGGCCAACCAGATCCACCGGCGCGCCGATCTCGTCGACGGCGACGTTGAGATCGCCGAGATAGCTGTCGATCGACAGATAGCGCATGTCTGAGGTGGCTGACCGCCAATCGGTGAGATAGATTCGGTCGATGCCGCCGGCTTGCAGCGACTGCACCACGCTATGGCCAGGCGCGAAATCGGCGATCAGGGCCCGGTGCAACGCATAGGGCGCGCAGACCAGCGCCGGCTGGCCGGACCGCGTCCGCGTGCAATCGCGCAGGCGCATGGTCGCAAGCTCGAGCGCGACGGAGTTCGGCGTCGTCCAGGGCAGATTGCTGTCCTGCTGCTCCACCGGGCCGCGCTCGAGCCACCAGAAGCAGGAATCCAGGGCGAGCCGGGCCGCGGAAAAGGGCCACAGCAGCGGATCGTCAGGGACCGCCTCCTGTATTCTCCCGTCCTTGCCGGCCTTCTCCACCATGACTATCTCACGATCCTCACAGGAATGCCTCCAGGCCGACGACCGAAATGCCGCGCTGTCGAAAGCTCTGATGCGTCGCGGCCATTGAACCGTCGAGATCGATGCCGCGGCAGGCCTCCTCGATGACGACGACCTCGAATCCCGCCGCGCGGGCATCCTCTGCCGAGAACCGGACGCAGAAATCGAGCGCAAGACCGGCGACGAACACTGTCTTGAGCTCACGTTCGCGCAAATAGCCGAGCAGGCCCGTCGGCGTCCTCTTGTCGTTCTCGAACAAAGCCGAATAGGAATCGATGCCGCGGCGAAAGCCCTTGCGCACCACGAGGCTCGCCCGGGTGATCTCGAGATCGCGATGGAATTCAGCGCCGGAGCTACCTTGCACACAGTGTGCCGGCCAGAGCACCTGGGTGCCGTAGTCGAGCTCGATGGTCTGGAACGGCTGCTTGCCCGCGTGGTTCGGCGCAAACGAGACGTGATCTCGCGGATGCCAGTCCTGGGTCAGCACCATATTGCCGAATCGCTGGGCAATTCGGTTGATGGCGGGCACGACCTTCTCGCCGCCGGGAACGGCAAGCGCTCCGCCGGTGCAGAAGTCGTTCTGCACGTCGATCGCCAGCAGCACGTCGCGGTCGGAAATCTTCATCACCGGTCTCGTTCGATGGGCCCGGCAGGCGGGCGCCGGACAGTCCCCTTAGTGTCGGTCTTCCCGCGCTGCTGCGCAACCGCCCGCATTGTGCGAGCCTGCGCGAATTGACCACCAGGCGGCGGCCGGGATGCAACGCTTTGGCCTCGTCCGTGTTGACTAGGCGCATGCAAGGGCGGATTCTCGCAGGAGCGCAGGACGGGGTTGCCGGGGCCAACAGGCGACGGCAGCCGTGAGATGATGAATATCGGCATGGATATCGGCAAGACCGGACAGATTCTTCTCGCCGATATCGGCGGCACCAATGCGCGCTTCGCGCTGACCCAGAGCGGATTGCAGCCTGGCCAATTCGATCAGACCGGACCGATCGACTACGTGAAGGTCGCCGACTTCCCGACCGTGCGGGAGGCCATTGCCGACGTCCTGGGGCGCCGGTCCGGCGGCAAGCCCCCCCAAAGGGCCGTGCTGGCCGTGGCAGGCCCCGTCACCAACAACCGCTGCGTCATGACCAACAGCCCCTGGGTCATCGACGGCAACGAGCTGCAGCCGGCGCTCGGCTTCGACAGCGTCCATGTGCTCAACGATTTCGAGGTGGTGGCTTGGTCCCTGCCCGCCCTGCAGCCGGCCGATCTGATCCCGCTCGGCGGACAAGACGGCCTGCCCGGAGAGCCGCTGCTGGTCGTCGGCCCCGGAACCGGCTTTGGCGTCTCCTGTCTGGTCGAGCGCCACGGGTCGCGCCTCGCCGTCGTCACCGAGGCCGGACACGCGACCCTGCCGGCTGAGAACGAGCGCGAGGAACGCGTGATCGCGTGCCTGCGCAAACGCCTCGGCCACGTCTCCATCGAACGCGGCGCGCTTTCGGGTTCCGGTCTGCAAAACCTCTACGAAGCCTTGGCGGAAATCGACGGCGCTCAGGTGCCGCATCGCGATGCCGCCGGCATCACCAAAGCCGCTCTGGAGGGCAGTTGCCCGGTCAGCCGCGCGACGCTGGAGATGTTTTGCGCCATTCTCGGCTCGGTCGCCGGCAATCTTGCGGTGACGTTCGGCGCCCGCGGCGGCGTCTATGTCGCCGGCGGAATCGTGCCGCGCTTTCCCGAGTTCCTGATAGCCTCCGCGTTTCGGGCGCGCTTTGAAGCCAAGGGTCGATTCCAGGATTATCTGCGCAACATCCCGACCAGGCTCGTGATCAAGCCGGATGCGAGCTTCGTCGGCCTCAAGATGTTTGCCGACCACAACGTGGATTGAGCCGGGAAGCTCTCTCTGCTCGCGGGTTCCAATATTCACAGCTGATTGCAGCGCGCGGGCGGTTCCACCGATGAACGAGCTTGCCTGCATGTTCCCGATGAGAAACAATGAATGCGTGTGTGGCGTAGTTGCGGGGGCGTAGCATGCGCAAGCAGGATTTTGGTTTCGACTATCACCGCTATCACCGCCTGCTGATTGAGGCTGATAACGAAGACAAGCGGCTCGCGCTGATCGACCTCTTGATCGAGGAAAAGGCGCGGGACCGGCTGGCCGCCCAGCGCGCTTCGGACCGCGCGGCCATGACCGCCCACACCATTGCCACGGTGCTGAAGAACGGACGCAACTGAGACTTGCAGGTCGATCGCGTCCGGTGCGAACACGGGATCCGATTGCGACTCCGTTAACGACGCCCGGCAATCTCACGTCAAACTTTTTGCTCTAGACGTTCCCTCACCTGATGCAATTCAGGATCAACAAAGGGGGGAATGAACATGAGCATGATTTCGCTTGCCGCGATGCCGGCC
>RXJC01000705.1:0-1541 GCA_003963435.1 Bradyrhizobiaceae bacterium
CACGCAATGGGCCAACGACGCCGGGATGAAGGGCTTCCTCGATTTCATGGCGAAATACTTCCCCGAGGGCGACAAGACTGACGGCGGCACCATCGTCGGCTACGGGGTCGCGCAGACGCTGGTCCACGTGCTCAAGAACTGCGGCGACGACCTCACCCGCGCGAACGTCATGAAGCAGGCGGCCAGCATGAAGGACTTCCGCACCGAGGTGCTGCTGCCCGGCATCAAGATCAACACGTCGGCGACCGATTTCGCGCCGATCAGCTCATTGCAGCTGCAGCGCTTCAAGGGCGAGCGATGGGAGCTGTTCGGCGACGTGATCAACGCGGAAGCCGGCGGCTAGCCGTCTCGTGCAAGAAACCCGGCCCCCTGCGAGACCATCGCAGGGGGCCGTTGCTTGCCTGCCGATTATGATGACGCGATTGCATAATCGAATGATGGCAAAGCCGGCTTACGCTTTGACGCCCGATGCGGTAGGCAGGTGAACGGCGGCCTTGGCCGCCAGTCTCATGTCTGCCGAAGGCCATCGTCATGACCGACCGACGTCCCCTGCTCCGCGCGCTCTACGACGCCGCGGTTGCCGCCGCCCATCCCAAATTGGTGCTGGCGCCGCACTTGCGGCCCGCGCCCAAAGGACGCGTGATCTGCCTCGCCGCCGGCAAGGGCGCAGGCGCAATGGCTGCGGCGGCCGAGCGGCATTATCTCGACACGCTCCAGCTCGCGCCGGATCGCCTCGTCGGCATCGCCACCACGCGCCACGGCTACGGCGTGCCGACGCGCCGCATCCGCGTGGTCGAAGCCGGGCATCCCGTGCCGGATGAGGCTGGTCTCAAGGGCGCCGCCGACACGCTCGCGCTCGCAGGCGAGGCCGGGCCGGACGATCTGCTCCTGGTGCTGCTCACCGGCGGGGGATCGGCGAACTGGATCGCGCCCGTGGATGGCATCAGCTTCGCGCAGAAGCAGGCGGTCAACAAGGCGCTGCTGCGCTCGGGCGCGCCGATCGGCGAGATGAACACGGTGAGGAAACATCTGTCGCGGATCAAGGGCGGCCGTCTCGCCCGCGCCGGCAGGAATGCCGCCGAGATCGTGACGCTCGCGATCTCGGACGTGCCGCACGACGAGCCTTCCGCGATCGCCTCCGGCCCGACCGTGCCCGATCCGACCACGCTGGCCGATGCGCGCGCCATCGTCGCTAAATACAAGCTGGATATCGACGAGGCCGTGCGCCGCGCGCTCGACGATCCCCGCAACGAAAGCTGCAAGCCTGGCGATGCCGCCTTCGCGCGCGCGCATTTCGAATTGATCGCGCGGCCCAAGCAGTCGCTCGACGCCGCGGTGAAGCTCGCGCGCGCCTCCGGTTACGAGACGATCGACCTCGGCGCCGACCTCGAAGGCGAGGCGCGCGAGGTCGCCGCCGCGCACGCCAGGCTGGCGCTGGAGGCGCGCGCGCAAGGCAAGCGCCTCGCGATCCTCTCCGGCGGCGAGCTCACGGTCACCGTGCGCGGCAACGGGCGCGGCGGGCCGAACCAGGAATACGCGCT
>RXJC01000705.1:1591-5905 GCA_003963435.1 Bradyrhizobiaceae bacterium
CTGGCGCTCGCCAGCCTGCTCAAGGACACGCCAGACATCTCGGCCTTGGCCGGCGACACCGACGGCGCCGACGGCGGCGCCGGCCACCCCACCGACCCCGCCGGTGCGCTGATCGATGCGGCGACGTTCGCGAAGATGAAGGCACTGGCACTGCAGCCGCAGGCCTATCTGGACAACAACGACGCCACAGGGTTCTTCGAGGCGACCGGCGATCTCCTACAACCGGGCCCGACGCTGACCAACGTGAACGACATCAGGGTGATCCTGGTGGATTGAGAGGCGCTCTGTCCGGTGCCGTCGCCGTGCGAGCCTCGAGCCGCTTGCCGCAGACTCGGCGGCGCAGCTCACCCCTTGCCGCCGACGTGCTCCAGCAGCGCGAGCAGGCCCTTCAACAAATCCGTCGGCGACGGCGGGCAGCCCTTGATGTGCAGATCCACCGGAACGGCCTCGGATACGCCGCCGACGCAGGCGTAGCTGCCTCTGAAAATGCCGCCATCGATCGCGCAGCCGCCGACCGCGACGACCCATTTCGGATCGGGCGTCGCGTTGTAGGTCCGCTCCAGCGCCTGTCGCATGTTCTTCGTGACCGGACCCGTAACCAGCAGCACGTCGGCATGGCGCGGCGAGGCGACGAAGCGCAGCCCGAAGCGTTCGATGTCGTAGAAGGCGTTGGAGAGCGCGTGGATCTCCAGCTCGCAGCCGTTGCAGGATCCGGCATCGACCTCGCGAATGGCAAGAGAGCGCCCAAGCCGGGCCTGGGCGGCGCGGTCGACCTTTGCTGCAAGCTCCGCCAGCGCCGAAGCATCCGGCGCGGGCGCCGGCTCCGTCAGCGAACCATGGGTGAGGCTTTCGAGCAGGGTCTTGCGCATGGCTTAGAGGTCCACGCCCGAATAGGAACAGTTGAACGACTTGTTGCAGAGCGGGAAGTCGGCGATGATGTTGCCCTCGATCGCGGTTTCCAGCAACGGCCACTGGAACCACGAGGCATCGCGCAGGTGGCAACGTTCGACGCCCAACTCGCCATCGAGCCGCAGCCAAACCAGCACGTCGCCGCGGAAGGCCTCGGTGAGTGCCATGCCTTCACAAGGACCGCGGCCGATCCCGGCTGGCATCGCGGTTTGAAGCCCGCCCGGCCCAAGCCGGTCGAGAATCTGCTCGATCAGCGCGACGCTCTGCTCGACCTCGCGAATCCGGATCCAGACCCGCGCATTGACGTCGCCGGCCTGGAGCACCGGCACCTCGAACGACAGCGCGTCGTAGGGCATGTAGGCCAGCGCCCGCCGCGCATCAAAATCGCGGCCCGAGGCACGGCCGACATAACCGCCGGCACCGAACTGGCGCGCATATTCCGCCTTCACGATGCCCGTGGTGACGGTGCGGTCCTGCAGGGACGCCGTATTGTCATAGAGCTCGATCAAGCGCGGAAAGACCTTGCGTAGCTCCGCGAGCAGCGCGCGGAGCGCGGAGACGCCGTCCGCCGCAATGTCACGCGTCACCCCACCGGGCACGATGACGTCCATCATCAGGCGATGGCCGAACGCGACGTCGGCAGCGCGCAAGCAGCGCTCACGCAAGATGCCGGTCTGGGCGTGCATCAACGCGAACGACGCGTCGTTGCAGATGGCGCCGATGTCGCCCAAATGATTGGCGAGCCGCTCCAGCTCCGCCATCAGCGCTCGCAAGAGGGTCGCTCGCCTCGGCGCCTCGATCTGCAGCGCGGCTTCCGCGGCGCGCGCAAAGGCAAAGGCGTAGGCGACCGCACTGTCGCCGGAGGTGCGGTTGGCCAGCTTCGCCGCGGCCTGAAGGCTCGCTCCCTGCATCAGCGACTCGATGCCCTTGTGGGTGTAGCCGAGCCATTGCTCCAGCCGCACCACATGCTCGCCATTGGCGGTGAAGCGGAAATGGCCGGGCTCGATGATCCCGGCGTGGACGGGGCCGACCGCCACCTGGTGCAGCGACTCGCCCTCGGCCGGGAGGAACTGGTACGGCCGCACGTCGCGCGCTGCGTTGCGGCCGGAGAGCGGGTAGGATTTGCTCCAGGCATAGTGATCGAGCCATGGCCGCAGATCGTGAGCGACAGCTGGAACAAGCCCGAACAGGTCATGGATGGTCCGTTCCAGCCGAAGCGCCGGCGGATGACGGCTGGCGACGCTTGGAAATGTGCCGGCCGTACACTCGTAGGTGACGACCGCGATCTCGGCCGCGCCGCCATCGAGCATCGCCATATGCACCGTGGTGGGCTCGCCCCACAGGCCGAGCAGCGTGAGCCCTCCCTCGACCAGCCGATCGATCGCCACCCGCCAGCCCGCCTCCGTCACGATGGCGCGCGGCCAGGGCCGGTGCGACGACACCACATTGACATGGGGGATGCTGTCGAGGATGCCCATCGCCTATCCCAGCAGCTTCGCGACGTTCTGGAAGCCGGTGACCAGCACCGGCGGCAGATAGATGCCGGCCATCAGCACCAATGCGAGGTGTGTGAACATCGGCACGTAGGAGGCCTCCGCGGGCGCGGTCTTGCCTTTCGGCTCGCCGAACATCACCACGCCGACCCGCAGGAAAAGCCCGCCGAGCGCGATGATGATACCGAGCACCAGGATCACCGTCAGCCAGGGCGCGCGGGCGAAAGTCGAGCTCACCACCAGAAACTCGCTCATGAAGATGCCGAGCGGCGGCAGTCCGACGATGGCGATGACGCCGAGCATCAGGCCCCAGCCGAGCACGGGGTTGGTCGTCGTGAGGCCGCCGATATCGGCGATCTTCTGCGTGCCCTTGACCTGCGCGATATGGCCGACAGCGAAGAAGATCGCCGACTTGGTCAGCGAATGCATGGCCATGTGCAACAGACCTGCGAAGTTCGCGAGCGGCCCGCCCATGCCGAATGCGAAGACGATGATGCCCATATGCTCGATCGAGGAATAGGCGAACATCCGCTTGATGTCGCGGCGACGGTACAGCATCAGCGCGGCGAAGATCACCGAGATCAGGCCCATTGTCACCATCAGCGGACCCGGCGCAATCGCCTCGGAGTTGACCGCGAGCATCATCTTGAAGCGCAGCAGCGCATAGAGCGCGACGTTGAGCAACAAGCCGGACAGCACCGCCGAGATCGGCGTCGGACCCTCGGCATGCGCATCCGGCAGCCAGGCGTGCAAGGGCGCGAGGCCGACCTTGGTGCCGTAGCCGAGCAGGAGGAAAACGAAGGCGACGTTGAGCAACGCCGGGTCGAACTGTGCGGCGTGCTTCACCAGCACCGTCCATACCATGCCGTCCAGCCCCTCGCCCACCGCGGGGCGCGCCGCCATGTAGACCAGGATCGTGCCGAACAGCGCGAGCGCGATGCCGACGCTGCCGAGGATGAAGTATTTCCAGGCGGCTTCCAGCGCCTCATGCGTGCGGTAGATGCCGACCATCAGCACGGTCGTCAACGTGGCCACCTCGACCGCGACCCACATCAGGCCGATGTTGTTGGCGACGAGCGCGAGGTTCATCGCGAACATCAGCATCTGGTACATCGCGTGATAGAAACGCAGGAAGGCCGGCGTCAGCCGCCCGATCTCGATCTCGTGGTGGATGTAGCTCGCGCTGAAGACCGATGTCGTGAAGCCGATGAAGGTCGTCAGAACGATGAAGACCTTGTTGAGGTCGTCGAGCAGCAGGTATTGCCCCGACGCCGGCTCGATCACGAACAGCGACACTGAAGTGAGGAAGGTCGCGAGCGCCGCGACGACGTTGAGCCTCGCCGCCAGCCTGTAGCCGGGCAGGATCGCGAGCAGAGCGGCGGAGATGGCCGGGATCAGCAGGATCGCACCGAGCGCATCGATCCTCATCGCCGCTCTCCCCTGAAGCGATCGAGCGCCTGGACGTCCACGCTGTCAAAACGCTCGCGGATGCGGAACAGGAAGATGCCGATCACGATGAAAGCGATCAGCACCGAGAAGGCGACGCTGATCTCGACCACCAGCGGCATGCCCTTGGCGCCGGTTGCCGCCAGCACCAGCCCGTTCTCCAGCGACATGAAGCCAACGACCTGGCTCACGGCGTTGCGTCGCGTCACCATGATCAGCAGCCCCAGCAGCACCACCGACAGCGCGAAGGCGAGGTCCTCGCGCGCGAGCGCGTCGGCGCCCGGCGTCACCCGCAACATCACCACCATCGACAACGCGACGAGGCCTATGCCGGCCATCATGGTCAGCCCGATCCCGATCACGTTCTCGATCTCGCGGTGGATACCGAGCCGCTTGATGATCCGGTGCAGCGCCACCGGGATGACGATGGCCTTGAAGGCCAGCGCGATCAGCGCCGTGATGTAGA
>RXJC01000705.1:5955-6399 GCA_003963435.1 Bradyrhizobiaceae bacterium
CCAGCACCCCGGCATGCAGCGCATAGATATTGAGCAGCGCATAGAGCCGGTCCTGATAGAGCATCATGAAGCTCGCCAGCACGAGGGAGCCGGCGAGCAGATGGGCGATGTCGAATTGCAGGCTGCTCATCTCTTCAGAGGCTCCCCGACACGAATCGCAACAGGGTGGCAAGCAATGCCAGCATCAGCGCCGCACCCAGGAACTCCGGAATCCGGAACACGCGCATCTTGGCGATTGCGGTCTCGAACACGGCAAGCAGGAAGCCGAGGACCGTCAGCTTGCCGCAATAGACCAGCGCGCCAAGAGCGAGCCTTGCAACGCTCGCATCCGCGGTCGCCGTGCCCCATGGCAGGAACACGCAGGCGATCAGCGAGACATAGAGCAGAAGCTTGAGCTGCGACGACAAATCGATCAGCGCGAGATGCCGCCCGGAATATTCCAGC
>RXJC01000531.1 GCA_003963435.1 Bradyrhizobiaceae bacterium
TTCTTCAATTCGGCCGGCGCGTCATAGGCGATCGGCGATCCCTCTTTGAACATGCGTTTGGCCCCGGTGGCTTGGATCGCAGGGAATCCTAGAGCCGCCGGGTAAACATGCGTTAAAGAATTGGTTAAAATCAGCCGGTAACGAAGGCGAGCAGGGTGCCGTTGGCCTTGGCCGGCGGCACGCAGACCGCAGCCCCGCTGCGCACGGCGGCCGACCCCAGCGCCTTTTCCGTCGCTGCGAGATCCCCGCTGACCAGCACCAGCGCGGCGCCGCCGCGCTCGGATAGGCCTGCCAGCGGCACGCCGGGATAGCGTTTGCCGAGCTGGTCCAGCGTCAGATAGACGAAGTCGGCGCGATCGCCGCCGGAGGGCACGGTGACGGCACCGTCGGCCTCCGCCTTCGACTCGCGGTCGATCAGCCGTCCCAAATGCGCCGCCTCATTTGCCGGCTCGGGCGTTGCGATCAGGGTCTGCTTGATCCGCTTCGCCGCGTTGGCGTGCTTCTTCAACTCGGGGATCCACACGGTCTCGCGGGTCTTGTGCTGGCAGGCGAAGATGCGCACGCCGCCGGGCGCTTCCGCGGTCGGCCACATGAAGGTGCGGAATTTTGCCGCCGAAACCGTGCCATCAGGCAGCGTCACCGGCCGCTCGAAATCGGTGGGCCCGATCGGCGTCAGGCCGCGTGCGCGGATCTCTTCCGCGCCGGCGGTGGAATCGACCGCCGTGAACGCGATGCGCTCGATGCCTTCACCGCGCTTGTCGAGGAACGCGCGGGCCGGCGCGTTGTGCTCGGTCGGAGCGAGCACGCCGAGCAGCTCCATATAATCAGGGTCGAACATGATGGTGTAATTGCCGGTTCCCATATGCGTGCTATGGGTGCCGCGCGGGGAGACGGTGAAGCCGAGGCGCCGGTAATTCTCGGCGGCCTTGTCGAGATCCTGAACCATGACCACGGCGTGGTCGATGCCGATGACGTTCTTGAGGGCCACTGTTTTTCCCCGCATGCAAACCGAATTGAGCCGCGCCGGCGGCCACTGGTCCTGTCTACGCCGGATATGCGCTCAAGTCATTTTCAATTCAGCGCGAGATGCGGAATTTCATTTCGCGAAACGATCTGTTGGCCCGGCGGCATCAACGGGCCTGCTCGAGATAGGCCGCAAGGACGGCGCGCTCCTCGCTGGTCATTTCGGTGATGTTGCCCGGCGGCATCGCGCTGGACCAGGCCGCGACACGGCCGATTAGGCGGATGTTGCGATGGATGTGCTCGGGCGCGTCGAGCAAGATGCCCTTCGGCGCGGTCACGATGCCGGCCCAGACCGGCTCGGCCGCGTGGCACATGCTGCAGCGGGACGTCACGATCTCCTCGACAGCGGCGAGCGTCGGACGCATCGGCCGCGCGGCGGTCTTGGCCTCGCGTGGGCCGGCCGCGGAGAGGAAGAGGATCGCGATGACGCCTGCGGCAGCAACGCCCCACACCCACCATGGCGATCTCCGCCCGGCATGCCGCTCGTTGAAGAAATGGCGGATCACCGGGCCGAGCGCCAGGATGATGGCGACGATGATCCAGTTGAAGCGGGTGGCGTAGAGCAGGGGATAGTGGTTGCTGATCATCAGCACGACGACCGGCAGGGTCAGGTAGTTGTTGTGGACCGAGCGCTCCTTGCTGGCCTTGCCGAGTTTCGGGTCGGGCGCCTCTCCCGCGATCAGGCTGGCCACGATTTTCTTCTGGTTCGGGATGATCAGCGCGAAGACGTTGGCCACCATGATGGTGCCGATGATCGCCCCGATCTGGTTGAAGGCGCCGCGCCCGCTCAGCACATGCGTAAAGGCATAAGTCAGGCCGACCAGGAACAGATAGCCGCCGATGGCAAAGGGCAATTCGCGCTGCGCGAGCCCGGTGCGGCAGGCGGCCTCATAAAGCAGCCATGCCAGTGCGAGACTGCAGAAGCTGAACAGCCCGGCCTGGAATGGCGTGAGGTCGAGGATCGATTTGTCGACCAGAAACAGATCGGCCTCGAGATAATACACCACCACCATCAGCGCGAAGCCGGACAGCCACGTGGTGTAGGCTTCCCATTTGAACCAGGTCAGCTCGTCCGGCATCTGGCTCGGGGCGACCAGGTATTTCATGATCCGGTAGAAGCCGCCGCCATGGACCTGCCAGGCCTCGCCCTGGACGCCATCCGGCAGCTCGCTGTTGGGCTTGAGGCTGAGATCGAGCGCGATAAAGTAGAAGGAACTGCCGATCCAGGCGATCGCCGCCACCACATGCAGCCAGCGCAGCAGCAGGCTCGCCCATTCCGATATGATGGATCCCCACATGATCATCCCATCAATTGCGACAGCGATGCCGCAGCTTTGATGACCGCAACCCCCGCTCGACCAATGTGTCGCACCTATCCGCGGTGTTTTCCAGTACGATGGGTTGCAGGCGATGCACATCGTGCGTGCATCAACTGACGTGGGATGCGGCAGAGCTTTGGTCTGCCGCGGTGGTGTCGATGGTCGAGATTGCAGGCCGGGAGGACAGCGTGAAGAGCAGAATTTTGTCCGCGGCGATATCGGCGGGGCTGCTGGTGGCAACCGGTGCGCAGGCCGAGCCGATGCTGCAGGGCAAGGACGCCTATGGCGATTGGCGGGCGGACAAGCCCGGAACGATCAGGTTGATCCGGCCGCAGGATCTTGTCAGGCCCGGCGCCACGCGCTCGGTGGCGAGCTCGTCGCGCGTGATGCCGCGTCCGTCGGAGGCCACGCTCCAGGTGCCCGCAGGCTTCAAGATCGAGCTGTTTGCCGAAGGCCTGCGTGCACCCCGCATCATCAGGGTGGCGCCGAATGGCGACGTCTTCGTCGCGGAGACGCGGGCCGGCACCGTGCGCGTGCTGCGCACAGGAGAGGGCGGCAAGGTCGCGACCAGCGAGGTGTTTGCCAGCGGCTTGCGGCAGCCCTTCGGCATCGCCTTCTTCCCGAACGGCGACAATCCGCAATGGGTCTATGTCGCCAACACCGACAGCGTCGTCCGCTTTCCCTATCAGGCCGGCGATCTCAAGGCGCGCGGCAAGGCGGAGACGATCGTGGCGAGCCTGCCCCATGACGGCGGCCATTCCACCCGCGACATCGTCTTCACGCCCGACAACAAGCGCATGCTGGTGTCGGTCGGCTCGCTCAGCAACGTCGCGGAAGGTCTTGGCACGCCGCCGGGCGGGTTGGAGGCGTGGGCGAAGACGCAACCGCTCGGTGCGGCCTGGGCCAGCGAAACCGAGCGCGCGGCGGTGCTGGCTTTCACGCCCGATGGCAAGGAGCGGAAGATCTACGCCACCGGTATCCGCAATTGCGTCGGCCTTGCGATCCAGCCGCAGACCGGACTGCCCTGGTGCTCGACCAACGAGCGCGACGGCCTCGGCGACGATCTCGTGCCGGACTACGTCACCAGCGTGAAGGAAGGCGCGTTCTACGGCTGGCCGTGGTTCTATATCGGAGGCAACGAGGATCCGCGCCATGCCGGCGCGCGGCCGGACCTTAAGGACAGGGTGACGGCGCCGGATGTGCTGATCCAGCCGCATTCGGCCTCGCTCGGCATGACGTTTTATCAGGGCACGCAGTTTCCGAGCGAGTACCAGGGCGACGCCTTCGCCGCCGAGCATGGCTCGTGGAACCGGTCGAAGCGCACCGGCTACAAGGTGATCCGCATCAGGATGAAGGACGGCAAGCCGACCGGCGAGTACGAGGATTTCGTCACGGGGTTCGTCGTGAGCGACACCGAGGTGTGGGGACGGCCGGTGGGAGTCGCAGTGGCGAAGGACGGATCGCTGCTGGTGTCGGAGGACGGCAATGGCACGATCTGGCGGGTGAGCCGGCAGCCACAGTGACGGTGCACCCTCTCCCCTTGTGGGAGAGGGTGGCTCGCCGCATGGCGGCGAGACGGGTGAGGGGTTCTCTCCGCGAGTCCAACTCTCATTTGAGCGCGCCGAGAGAGACCCCTCATCCGACGCTTCGCGCCACCTTCTCCCACAAGGGGAGAAGGGAAGTGGCACTGTGCTCGCGGCTTCTACCCCCGTCTCACGCTCGCGCCGCCATCCACCGGCAGCGTCACGCCCGTGATGAAGTTTGCCTCATCGCTCGCCAAAAACAGTGCGGCGTTGGCGACGTCCCAGCCGGTGCCCATCTTCTTGCGGAGCGGCACCTTGCTGTCGCGTTCGGCTTCGACCTCGGCGCGGGTCTTGTGCCATTCGCGGGCGCGGGTGTCGACGGCCATCGGCGTGTTCATCAGGCCGGGCAGGATGACGTTGGCGCGGATGCCGTATTCGGCGTTCTGGTAGGCGAGCTGTTCGGTGAAGGCGATCATCGCCGACTTCGTCGCCTTGTAGGCGACGTAAGGATAGGTCGTGATCGCGGC
>RXJC01000433.1 GCA_003963435.1 Bradyrhizobiaceae bacterium
CGCCGATGCAGGTTGCGGATATTGACGCGCGGAACGTGCCAGAACTGTGTGTAGAAACTCTTAGAGGCGTCCGTATCGATAGGTTTCAAGCGGCTGATGCTCGGGTCGTCGCTCTCCAAAACAAAAAATGCGAAAACAACCCCATGCACAGTACAAAACGTTGAAGAATTTCGCTTCGTGCGACTGGGCCCGAGTCCTTTGACACGTCGGGCAAAACAGCAGCGCGACTGCATGATCGCCGTCTTGGATTTGCCTCGTACCGGAGTCATTAACCGGTCGGAAGGCATGACTGTTTCGGATCGAGGTGGAGGTCTCTCATGCAGAAAGCCGCAGGCGCTGCTGACTTGAATTACGGCTCGATCAGCGAGTTACTCGGCGCGCTGCACGCGCGCAAAGTGTCGGCCTCGGAGCTGCTCGAACACACCATCGCGCGCATCGAGGCGCTGGACGGCAAGATCAACGCCATTGTCGTCCGCGATTTCGACCGCGCCAGGGATGCCGCGCGCGCGGCGGATGCCGCCCTGGGGCGCGGCGAACGGCGGCCGCTGCTCGGCATTCCCGTGACCCTAAAAGAACCCTTCAACGTCGCCGGCCTGCCGACGACATGGGGCTTTCCGCATTTCAGGGATTTCCGGCCGGCGGAGGATGCCCTCGTCGTCTCGCGGCTCAAGGCAGCGGGCGCCATCATCATCGGCAAGACCAATATTCCGATCGGCCTCAGAGATTTCCAGAGCTACAACGAGATCTACGGGACGACCAACAATCCCTGGGATCTCGGCCGATCGCCCGGCGGCTCCTCGGGCGGATGCGGAGCCGCCCTCGCGGCCGGGTTCAGTCCGCTCTCGATCGGCTCGGATATCGGCGGCTCGATCCGAGTGCCCTCGCATTTCTGCGGCGTGTTCGGCCACAAGCCGAGCCTCGGCCTGGTGCCGCTGCGCGGATACGGCCAGCCGCCGGCGCCGCCTGTTCCCGGCCAAGGCGATCTCGCCGTTGTCGGGCCGATGGCGCGGACCGCCTCTGATCTCGCTTTGTCGCTCGACGTGATCGCCGGCCCCGACGAGATGCGCGACGGCGTCGGCTATCGGCTGGCGCTGCCTGCGCCACGCCACGAGCAGCTCAAGGATTTCAGGATTCTCGTCGTCGACACGCATCCGCTGATGCCGACCGGTGACGCTGTGCGTTCCGCGATCGGACGATTGGCCGAGCGGCTGGACAGATCGGGCGCCCATGTCTCGCGCGCGAGCGCGGCGCTGCCTGATCTCGCCGAATCCGCACGGCTCTATATGAAGCTCCTGAACGGTGCGCGAAGCCCGCGCCTGACGCCAGCCGCGCTCGCTGAGGCCCAAGGCCTTGCCGCAACACTCTCGCCTGACGACCGCAGCCTGCAAGCCGAGCGCGCGCGAGGCTGGAGCATGCTTCACCGCGATTGGCTGGCGGCCGATGCCGCTCGCCTGCAGCTACAGCAGAAGTGGTATCAATTGTTCCGCGAGTTCGATGCCGTGATCTACCCGGCCGCCGCCGTACCGGCCTTTCCGCAGGATCAGTCCGAGCCGTTCGTCGCGCGCAAGCTCGACATCGACGGCAAGCTCTACGACTATTCTGACGCGTGCTTCATCTGGGCCGATCCCGCCTCGACCTGCGGACTGCCGGCAACCGCCGTTCCGATTGAGCGCACGCCGTCAGGCCTGCCGATCGGCGTTCAGATCATCGGACCGTATCTGGAGGATCGCACGACAATTGCGCTCGCCGGGCTGATCGAGCGCGAGTTCGGCGGCTTCGTCCCGCCGCCGGGGCTGACTGCGAGGGAGTCCTGGAGATCGTGAAGGTCGATTACGTTCTGCCCGCCGACTGCGCCTCGACCGCCTGCACCGCGACATCAGCAACCTGACGCAACGCTTCACGATCCGCACCCGAAGACGCCATCACGCCCATGCCGACCGACACGGCCGAGACATAGCGCGCGAGCGCGGCCGGATCTGACGTCGGCTTGAGATCGCCTTCAGCCTTGGCGCGGACGAAGCGGTCGCGGAGTTGGTCTTCGTTCTGGGCGCGGCGGGCGGCGAGCTCGAAGGGGACGTTCTCGGAGCCGGAGCCGCAGGCGATGCCGCCCTGCACGAGCAGGCAGCCGGGCGGGTTGGCGGGATCGGTCTGCTTGTCGGCGATGCCCATCAACATCCGCTCGGCGACGTCGCGGGCGGTCGGCGCCGCCACCACCTCGTCCATCCAGGCGCCGCGCAGCTTGGTGTAGCGGTCGAGCGCGGCCTTGAGCAGGCCTTCCTTGTTGCCGAAGCAGGCGTAAAGGCTCGGGGGGTTGATGCCCATGGCCTCGGTCAGCTGCGCGATGGTGGCGCCCTCATAGCCGTGGCGCCAAAACACTTCCATCGCCTGGTCCAACGCCGTTTCGGCGTCGAATTCGCGGGGGCGTCCCATGCGCATGTGCGTCTCTCCTCGGAATCGGCGGACCCTATCAGCCTAACGCCGGCTCCTATCTATTTGTTCTAACTTTCTTTTTCTTGTGTCTTCCAATTGTCGCGGTATCCGCGTACATTTTTCTTAGCGATTGATACATAAGTATCTTGCGCTGCGGTATCCAGCTCCACATCTGTAGTGAACACTACATATCTGGAGCGCGCAAATGCACCCCTCCCAAGAAACCTCTCCCTCCGGCCGCCTCCGCCGTCTTCTCGGCGGCGTCGCCATCGTAGGCGCCCTCGCCGTCGCCGGCTCGATCGCAACCGGGCACTACTTCCACGCCGTCCAGGCGACGGCAACGGCCGCCGCGGCTGAACAGGCTGTCCCCGTCACCGTCGCGCTGATCGAACCCAAGCAGACCGTGCTGTGGGACGATTTCTCCGGCCGGCTCGAGGCCATCCAGCGCGTCGAGCTCCGCCCGCGCGTGGCAGGCGCGATCCTCTCCGCCAATTTCACCGAGGGCGCGCTGGTGAAGGCCGGCGACGTGCTGTTCAAGATCGACCCGGCGCCTTACGCGGCCGAGGTCGACAAGGCCGCGGCCCAGCTCGAAGCGGCCAAGGCGCGCGTCGTGTTCACCACCAGCGAGGTCGAACGCGGCGCGCAGCTCGTCGGCAACGCCGTCGTGACACGGCGCGATTTCGATCAGCGCGAGAACGCCAATCGCGAAGCGATCGCCAACGTCAAGGCGGCCGAGGCGACGCTGCAGACCGCCAAGCTCAATCTCGACTATACCGAGGTGCGCGCCCCCGTGGATGGCCGCGTCGGCAAGATCGAGGTCACCGTCGGCAATCTCGTCGCCGCCGGCACCGCCTCCCCGGTGCTGACCTCGCTGGTCTCGGTCAATCCGATCTACGCCTCGTTCGACGCGGACGAAGAGGTGGTGCTGCGGGCGCTGAATTCGATCGCGGACAGCTCCGGTAAGCGCGGCAAGCTCGACCAGATTCCGGTGGAGATGACGACCTCGGGCGGCCTGTCGGCCAAGGGCCACATCCAGCTGATCGACAACCAGGTCAACGGCCAGAGCGGCACGATCCGTGTCCGCGCGGTGTTTGGGAACGAGGACGGGCGTCTGATCCCCGGCCAGTTCGCCCGCGTACGCATGGGCCAGCCGAAACAGCAGTCGCTGGTGATGATCGACGAGCGCGCGATCGGCACCGACCAGGACAAGAAGTTCGTGATGGCGGTCGGCGACGACAGCCGCGCGGTCTATCGACCGGTCACGCTCGGCGGCGCGGTGGACGGACTGCGCATCGTGACCAAGGGGCTGAAGTCTGGCGACCGCATCGTCGTCAATGGCCTGCAGCGCGTGCGTCCCGGCACCCTCCTCAAGACCGAGGTTGCGGCGATGGGCGCGCGTGGGCAACAGGCATCGAACCACAGCGATCGGGACGTGGTGCAACGGTAGTCCTTCCGTCATCCCGGGGCGCGCGTAGCGCGAACCCGGGATCTCGAGCTTACGAAACTCCGACCACTCCACCTCGGGATTCTCAGGTGCGCAATTGCGCACCGTAGTTCGCGCGCGATGCGCGCCCCGGAATGACGGCGAAGTGGTCGGAGAACCGCACGATATTGCCCAGGGGCAAGACCATGAATCTCTCAAAATTCTTCATCGACCGTCCGATCTTTGCCGGCGTTCTCTCCGTGCTGATTTTCCTCGCCGGGCTGATCTCGCTGTTCGCGATGCCGATCTCGGAATATCCGGACGTGGTGCCGCCCTCCGTCGTGGTGCGCGCCACCTATCCCGGCGCCAATCCCAAGGTGATCGCGGAAACGGTGGCGACGCCGATCGAGGAGCAGATCAACGGCGTCGAGAACATGCTGTACATGTCGAGCCAGGCAACCACCGACGGCGCGATGACGCTGACAGTGACGTTCCGCCTCGGCACCGACCCCGACAAGGCGACGCAGCTGGTGCAGAACCGCGTGCAGCAGGCCGAGCCGCGCCTGCCCGCCGTGGTGCGCCAGCTCGGCATCATCACCAAGAAGTCGTCGCCCGACCTCACCATGGTCGTCCATTTGCTGTCGCCGAACGGCCGCTACGACATGACTTACCTGCGCAATTACGCGGTGCTCAACGTCAAGGACCGGCTGGCGCGGATCGACGGTGTCGGCGACGTCCAGCTCTACGGCGCCGGCGACTATTCGATGCGGGTCTGGGTTGATCCGCAGAAGGCGGCCGAACACGGGCTGACCGCGAGCGATATCGTGCGCGCGATCCAGGCGCAGAACGTCGAGGCCGCAGCGGGCGTGGTCGGCTCCTCGCCCAACGTCAAGGGCATCGACCTGCAGCTCTCGGTCAATGCCGAGGGGCGCCTCGCCAACGAGGATCAGTTCGGCGACATCGTGGTCAAGACCGGCACGCGCGGCGAAGTGGTGCGCCTGCGCGACGTCGCGCGCATCGAGCTCGGCGCCTCCGAATACGGCCTGCGCTCGCTGCTCGACAACAAGCAGGCGGTGGCGATCCCGATCTTCCAGGCGCCCGGTTCCAACGCGCTGCAGATTTCCGACAATGTCCGCGCCACCATGGCCGAGATCAAGAAGAACATGCCGGAGGGCGTGTCCTACCAGATCGTCTACGACCCCACCCAGTTCGTGCGCTCCTCGATCGAAGCGGTGATCCACACGCTGTTGGAGGCGATCGCGCTGGTGGTGCTGGTCGTGATCCTGTTCCTGCAGACCTGGCGCGCCTCGATCATTCCGCTGCTGGCGGTGCCGGTGTCGATCGTCGGCACGTTTGCGGTGATGCACGTGTTCGGTTTCTCCATCAACGCACTCAGCCTGTTCGGCCTCGTGCTCGCGATCGGCATCGTCGTCGACGACGCTATCGTCGTGGTTGAGAACGTCGAGCGCAACATCGAAGCCGGGCTGTCGCCGCGCGATGCTACGTACCAAGCGATGCGCGAGGTCTCGGGCCCGATCATCGCGATCGCGATGGTGCTGATCGCGGTGTTCGTGCCGCTCGCCTTCATCTCCGGCCTCACCGGGCAGTTCTACAAGCAGTTCGCCTTGACCATCGCGATCTCGACCGTGATCTCCGCCGTCAATTCGCTGACGCTGTCGCCGGCGCTGTCGGCGCTGCTGCTCAAGGGTCACGACGAGCCGAAGGACAAGCTCACACTGATGATGGAGAAGGGCCTCGGCTGGTTCTTCCGCGGCTTCAACAAGGCGTTCACGCGCTCGTCGGAGAACTACAGCGGCACCGTGACCAAGGTGATATCGGGCAAGGCCGCCGTGATGGGCCTCTATGTGGTGCTGGTGGGCCTCACTGCCCTCTTGTTCCAACAGGTGCCTGGTGGATTCGTGCCGGGCCAGGACAAGCAATATCTGGTCGGCTTCGCCCGCCTGCCCGACGGCGCCGCGCTCGACCGTAGCGAAGAGGTGATCCGCAAGATGAGCGACATCGCGCTGACCCAGCCCGGTGTCGAGAGCTCGGTGGCCTTCCCCGGCCTGTCGATCTCCGGCTTCACCAACTCCTCCAATGCCGGCATCGTGTTCTCGACACTGAAGCCATTCGACGAGCGCAAGGATGCGGCCCTGAGCGGGAACGCGATCGCGGCCGAGCTCAACAAGAAATATGCCGGCATCCAGGAAGCCTTCATCGCCATGTTCCCGCCGCCGCCGGTCAACGGCCTCGGCACCATCGGCGGCTTCAAGCTGCAGATCGAGGATCGCGCCGGTCTCGGCTACGAGGCGCTGAACGAGGCGACCAAGGCGTTCATGGCGGCGATGCAGAAAGCGCCGGAGATCGCCGGCGTGTTCTCGAGCTTCCAGGTCAACGTGCCGCAGCTCTTCGCCGACATCGACCGCACCAAGGCGCTGCAGCTCGGCGTGCCCGTGACGGAGGTGTTCAACACGCTGCAGATCTACCTCGGCTCCTACTACGTCAACGACTTCAACAAGTTCGGCCGCACCTATTCGGTCCGCGTCCAGGCCGACGCGCCGTTCCGCGCACGCGCCGACGACATCAGGCAGTTGAAGGTGCGCTCGTCCTCCGGCGACATGGTGCCGTTGTCGGCGCTGCTCACGATCCGGCAGAGCGCAGGCCCGGAGCGCGCGATCCGCTACAACGGATTCCTGTCATCCGACATCAACGCAGCCGCCGCGCCCGGCTTCTCCTCAGGCCAGGCGCAGGAGGCGGCGACGCGCATCGCCGCCGAGGTGCTGCCGCCCGGCTTTGCTTTCGAATGGACCGACCTGACCTATCAGGAGTTCATCGCCGGCAATTCCGGCCTCTGGGTGTTCCCGCTGGCGATCCTGCTGGTGTTCCTGGTGCTGGCCGCGCTCTACGAGAGCCTGACGCTGCCGCTCTCGATCATTATGATCGTGCCGATGGGCCTGCTCGCTGCGATGTTCGGCGTGTGGATCTCGAAGGGCGACAACAACGTCTTCACCCAGATCGGCCTGATCGTGCTCGTGGGCCTCTCGGCCAAGAACGCGATCCTGATCGTCGAATTCGCGCGCGAGCTCGAATTCGCCGGCCGCACGCCGATCCGGGCCGCGATCGAAGCGAGCCGGCTGCGGCTTCGTCCGATCCTGATGACGTCGATGGCGTTCATCATGGGCGTCTTGCCGCTGGTGCTCTCGACCGGCGCGGGCTCGGAGATGCGGCGCGCCATGGGCGTTGCCGTGTTCTCCGGGATGATCGGCGTCACCGTGTTCGGCCTGTTCCTGACGCCGGTGTTCTACGTGCTGCTGCGGACCGTCACCGGCAACAAGCCGCTGGTGCATCACGGCAGCGACATCAGCGCGGCGCCGGTCCAGAGTGCGAGTCACTAGACCAGGGAAATCCCTGATATCAGCAACAATACGAGCACGGTCTTGCGAAAGACCGTCTCGTTGACCTTATGGAAGGCGAGCACGCCGAGCGCGGAGCCGGCAAATAACGCCGGCAGGCTGACTGCGAGATCGACGAAGACCTTCGACGACAGGTCCTGGTGCCCGACCAGCAGCACGATGGCGAAGAGCTGCATGGCGGCGATGAAAGGCTGCACCAGCCCGCGCTGCTCGCTCTTGGGCATGCCGCGCATGTCGCACCAGATCGTCGGGACCGCGCCCGGCATCGCGGTCAAGCCGCCGACGAGCCCGCCTCCGAACCCGATCAGCGCGACCCAGTGCCGGCCGACGGCCTCGCCCGCCGTCACCAGCGTCGGCCGCAACAGCATGTAGGCGGCGTACAGCGCGACGATGATGCCGAAGCCGCGCCGGAGCAGATGCGTGTCCGCGCTCTGCAGCAGCGACACCGCGATGGGGACGCCGATCAACCCGCCGACGATCAGCAGCAGACTGCCTTCCCAGCGGATGTTGCGCCGGAGCGCCCACAGGTTGGTCGCCTGCACGCCGATGCTGCACGCCATCATCAGCGGCACAGCTTCGAGCGGCTGAAACACCCGCAGCAGGATCGCGCCGGCGACGGCCGAAAACGCGAAACCGGACAGCCCCGAAACAAAGGCGCCGGCAAACACGGCAACGCTCAGCAGAATCAGAGTCGCGATATCGGGCACGGACCGTCCTCCGGTCAATCGGTGGGAATTTGCGCAACGTCGGCGCCCCCGCCATCGAGGCAGACCGCCGCTTCGTGCGGCGACATCGTTTGCATCGCGTGGGCGTGGGACCGTTCCAGGATCGCGAGTCCGACCAGTTGAAGAGCGACGAGCGCCGCGGTCGCGGCGATCGCGACGATGTTGAAATTACGCGCGCTCGAAGGCCGGGTTGACGGCGGTGCGCCCGCGCGCATCAGATCCGTGGGCATTTCCTGAAATATCCTCTTTCCTGCTGACCGAAATGACGTCGTTCAAAGGCAATGCCTGGTCCGGCTGAGCCAGCAAATGGTGATAGCGCTGCAATGCGCGCTGCGCCTCAATCCTGCGGTGCTCGCGAAACACCGCACCGACGCGAGCGACGATGTCGCGGAACTTGTCGGCCATAACAAGTGACGTCCTTCTCATGACGATCTCCTCTCAACCTGCGCGAGAGAATGATGGGATTCACTCCAGCCTGCTGTGAGTTGCTTCACAGAAAACTCTGATACGTCGAACAAGACGCCGTGCGACTTACCCCTAGAAGAGAACAAAAAAAGCCGCGTCATTCGATCGAATGACGCGTGATAACTTTCTAATGATGTTGCTGCTTGAACCTGGCCGTGAGCTACAGCGATCGGTCCGTAACGCGCGTGCGCATCAGTGCAGAAGCGGATTGGAAAATCCCGCCGCAAGCTTGACGAGATCGGCCTGACGGGACACGCCGGTCTTGGCGAAGACGCGATGCAGATGCGTCTTCACCGTCGTCTCGGCGATCCCCAATGCCACCGCGGTCTCCGGCACGCCGCCGACCTCGACGATCGACTGCAAGACCCGCAGTTCCGCCGGCGTCAGTTCGAACGTGCGGTCGATCAGCCCTGCACTTGAGCGGCTGTCGAGTTCCGCCTTCCAGACGAGCAAGGCCCCAACGGCCGACGTGCGCTCCGTCGCGTGTTCGCGCAACAGCGACGGCAGCGCAATCACGTGCGCGACGTAGTGCGTTCCGTCATGCGCCATCAGGGGAATCTTCCGGCCCATCGCTGCCGCAACCGCCACCTCTGCCGGATCACGGAAGATGTTGCGCAGGGCCAGGTTGGCCTCGGAAGACCTCGTCACCAGCCGGCCCGCGATGGACCGCAGCACGTCGTCGGCGGCCAGGATCGTCTCCGCGGCCGGATTGCCGTGCACGATCCGGCAGGCCGAATCGAGCAGGATGACGCCGGCGCTCAGGCGGTCGACGACATCGGCCAATGCGGTCGCGTGCTGCTGCTTGCGCTCGATGGCGCGGTTGATCAGGAGCGCCCGGCTCGCATGCGGAACGAGGGACTGCATTCGCGCACGTTGCCCGGCGTCGAGCATCTCCTTGCCGGGAATCACCGTCAGCAACATCGGACACGGCGACGTCGACTGTTCCAGCACGACGTTGGCGACGTCGACGCAGCCCTGCGGCCGCAGCCATTCCTGGTAGAAGCGCCCGCGGCGGTACTCATCGAAATTCACGAGGTCCGGAATGTTGCGCACCTCGCCGTATCGCGGAAGCCGGGCGAGCGGATCGTATTGGGAGTAGGTGTCGGAATAGAGCTGGATGTAGTGCGGATCGACCCCGCAATAATAATGGGTCGCTCCTGATTTGCTGACCGTGTCCTTTGAAATCAAGCCGCAGGCCTGGCTGCCAATGAACGCATTGAGCATGACGACGACGTCGCTCCACAACTCAGGGTGGAGCCCTGCATCGTAGATGCTCTCGATCAACTCGGAATGCTTGGGAACTCGGGACATCCGAACAGCCATGGTCAAACGCGATTGCGGAAATACTGTACACGCCCGGGGGCTATCGTGAGTCTGGCACGGTACGAAAAGGTTCAACCGAGGGGGATTAACCGGTCAGTTGACGAGCGGATTGGCCCCCCGCCAAGGATCGTCCATCAAGCGATCAATGCCGGCGAAACGAACAGAATCGAAGCATGCGACGTCTCCGATAGGAGGAGGCGCCGGCCGGGCGGATGGCACCCGGCCGGCGGGCATCGTGTTCGAGCCGCCAGGGCTGATGCCGGCTCAGAACGCGACGCGAACACCGCCTTTCGCCGTGCCGGTGCGGCTCTGGTCGGACATCATCATGCCCTCAACCGCGCCGAACACGGACACGTTGCGGCTGGTGCGGTAGTCGAAGCCGAGGCCGGCGACCGCACCGACGGTGCTGCGGCTGCCCGGCGTGACGAACGACAGGTTCTGGCCGAGCAGCACCGTGTTGATGGTGGTGTCGCCGGCGCGCTGGAGTGCGATCACGCCGCCATGGACGTTGGCCTTGAGCTCGCCGCCGGCGAGGCCGGTGACGCGCGACAGATCGACCTCGCCACGCTCCTCGAAGTCCTGCAGCGTGCGGCCGCCAACGGACAGTCCTTGCGCCGAGCCGATTTCGCTGTAGCCGTCGAACCGGCCGGCGACGTAGCGCAGCCGCGCCGTCGGCGTCAGCACGTAGCCGTTGCCAACGTTCAGACGATAGCCGTAAGCGACCTCGGGGCTGACGTACCAACCGCTGTAATTGGCGGTCGCCGTCTCCATGCCGCCGACGGCAGCATTGTTCAGCACCAGCCGGCGCGATCTGTTGTCGGCATTGCCGCCCTGGATCGTGAAGTCGAAGAACTGCGCGGCCCATTCGAAGCGGCTGTAGGCGCCGGCGAACACGTAGTTGGTGTCGACCGACTGCGAGTTGAGATCGACCGAGAGGCCGCCCTGCCCGCCACCGAGGAAGGCGCCGACCAGCCAGTCAGGCCGCACCTTGCGATCGATGCCGATAGCTCCGCCCCAGGCCGTCGAGCTCGCCCGCAGCGTCGACGCCGTCTCGTCCTGGATGCGCTGGCCGCCAAAGCTGTTGGCCCAGACCGTGATCGGCGCGGGATCGGTCCAGAGGCTGCGCGGTGCCTTGGTGAAGGGACCGGCCTGTGCGGTCTCGTAGGCCATCGCCATCATGTTGCTGCCGGCCGGACCTGCGCCACCGTTCAGGCGTCCCTGCACCAGCGAGGAGGCGCCGGCGGTGAAGTCCATCAGGGTGCGGTCGGTCTGCGCCAGTGCGGTGGGATCGAGGGTTGCGAGCGTCATGCCCGAGGCGACCGACGGACCATTGAAGCTGCCGCCCGACGTGATGGTGTTGACGGTGCCGTTGAAATTGATGAACGTGGGCAGCGTCACTGAGTTCAGCGACGACACCCTACTGGTTGGAGCCAGATTGACGTTGACGACGTCGGCCCCGAAGCCGAAATCGACCACGCCGTTGATCCTCGAGCCCGGCAGCAGCGTCAACGTGTCGGCCGCATTCGACAGCAGAATCGCGGTGCCGCCGGTTCCGGTGATCGTACCCGAGTTCGTGATGTTCGCGGCACCGCCCGAGCTGATACCGGTCCCGCCGGAGATCACGCCGGAGTTGAACAGGGTCGCGGTAGTAGCCGCTCCGACCGCCCCGCCCGCAGCTCCCGAGATTAAACCCGCATTGTTGACGACAAGAGGCCCCTGCGAAAGGACGCCGTGGACACTGCCCGAGACGACACCGCCCGCAGCGTTCGTCAAATTGAGGCCATCGAAGGCCTGGATGCCGTAGCGCCCTGAGATAGCACCGGCATTGGTGATTTTCGCTTGCCCCGAGGCGTAGACCGCTGGAGCTGTCGGCGCACCCTGGATGGTGCCCGAGTTGCTCAAGGTGAGATCACCGAAGACTTGAACCGCACTTCCAGCCACCGACCTCAGGATGCCGGAGTTGCTGATGTCCGCGGACTGCGCGTCGATGGCGGCTCCGCCGAGGGTAGACTCCATGATGCCAGCATTGCTGACCTTGACGTCGATGCCCCTGACAGCAAACTGACCGGCGGAAATCAAACCACCTGCCGCGTTCTCGACGGTTACCGTGCCGGCGGAGAGGACTCCAATTCCGCCGCCAACCCCGCCCTTGATCGTCCCTGCATTGAAGACGCTGGCGTTGGTGCCCGCAGAAACTGCGACAGCACCAAAGCTCGTGCCCTGGATCGTGCCGCCGGCATTGTTCTTCACAACAGCATCTACTGATGAGCGGATCGCGAAGCTTTCGCCCGAAATCAGGCCGGTGTTGGCCGTGACATTCACGGTGTCGGCGTCGATGCCGACACCTCCGGTCGCCAATGCCGATATTTGTCCGGCATTGGCAATCGTCGCAGTGGCCGCCCGGATGGCCTTGCCGTTGGCGTCGATCGCCGAGATCACGCCGCCCTCATTGTTGGAGACGGTTGTCGTGTTCGCCGTAATGCCACGTGTGCCGCCGGAGATCAGACCCGTATTTTCCGACACCAGCACTGCGTCTGCTTCGATGGCCGCGCCGTTGGTGACCTTTGCGGAGATTTCGCCGGCATTGGCCACCGTCGCCGTACCGCCGCCCACAAAAACGGCAATGCCGTTCGTGCCGGTGGCCTCGATCAGCCCGCTGGCGCTGTTCTTGACGGCGGTCGACGTGCTGGCGGAGATCGCGGCGCGAGAACCTGCAATGCGGCCGGTATTGCTTGCAATCGTCACGACGTTGCCAGATATCCCCGTTTCGGCGGTGCCAGGCGCGGAAATGATGCCGGCATTGTTGATCAAGACGTTGTTGGTGGCAACGATCGCAAAACCGTTCGATCCGCCGACGAAGATACGACCCCCGCTATTGTTCGTGACCGTGATATCGGTCGCGCTGATCCCGAACCGATCGCCGAAGATGGTGTCCGAGTTGGTGACGTTGACCGTCTTCGCCGAGATCGCGGTGGCGTCCGTGCCGAATGCCACGATCGTGCCGGCATTCTCAAGGTTGACTGTCCCAGCGAGAGCGCTGATTGCGACACTGTTCGCACCGCGCGCATCGACGCGGCCGGTGCTCGCGTTGTTCAGATCCACGCCGTTGAGCGCGGCTATCCCGATTTGACCGTTCGTTACATCGGTGCGAATCGAGCCGGCATTGTTGACCGCACCCATGCTCTGCTCGATACCGATATGGGTGCCGATGACGCTGCTTCCCGCAGAGATGTTGATCGTGTTGCCGCTGTCGGTCGCGGTCCCGTAGCCGGTCGTCCCGTTCGCGTCGGTCGTCGTTCCCGTGCAAGTCACAACGGCATTGCTTACCGGCGCCGTCGGCGTGCACGCCGCCTCGGCGCTCTCCACCGCGAGCAGTGGCGCGACCAGCAGGGTCGGCGCAAGAAAGCGGATCGATCGCCGCACGATACGCCGCCGCACCAGGTCACCCAGAGCCGTCACATTCATTGCCTTCATTCCCCGTAGACATCCCACGCGTGAAGCCGCATGGGCATGCGCCCCCGCCCGCCTCCACCGATCGGAGAAGCCGGCAGCGGACACCTGAATCACTAACGCCAAGGTAGAGTTGGCCGTCTTCTCCGACTTGGACGGAAGCGACCGCGCTTCATCCCAAAACGAACCGAATGCGCTTGGCTCGGCACTGATGCAGAGTTGCTACACCGGTGCGGCCCTCACGCCTGGTCCCAGCCGACCTTCTCCGCGCTCTCCGCCCAGACCGCGGCGCGATAGATCTCGTTCCCGCCGGCGTCCCTGACGCGGATAAAGGCGTCGCGATCGCGCAGATCGTCACGCCAGACGAACAGGTGCCTTGCCATCTCGTCGGCAACGACAAAGGTCGCGCTGGCCTGCTCGAACACCATGCCGCCCGGGTCGATCTTCACGATATTGCCGACCAAGAGGTCGAAAAAGAAACGGCGCATTTGATACTCCGGCTGCCGATGCCGCACGCAACGCGATGGTCATGACTTCGCAATCAGGAACCGGCCAGATGCCTGCCCGTCAATTGAAGTTGGTTTGAATTTGGTCGCGACAGCTACGGCATCCCGCCGCTCCTGACGTCGCTCGGCGTCGCGTTGTAGGTCCGACGGAAGCAGCGATTGAAATAAGAGAGATCGCCGAAGCCGACGTCGTAGGCGATCGAGCTCACGGTTCGCTCGGCGTATCCGGGTTCCCGCAGCATGCGATGCGCACGTTTGACGCGCTGCTCGATCAGGAAGGAGGAGAACGTCTTGCCGTCGGCCTCGAACAGGCGCTGGAGATAGCGCGGCGTCACGCCGAGCTCCTGGGCAACCGAGGCCACCGACAGATCCTGGCGCCAGCAATTGTTGGCGATGGAGACTTTCGCCCTCTGGAGCCGGGCCGCCTTGATGCCGCGCCGTCCGGCCAGCTCCCGCGTCTCGCCGGTCGCGCCGAGCACGAGCGCCAGAAGGCCGTGCAGATGCGCGACGCCGAGCTGCCGGAGCGCGGGTGTCGCGAACGACTTCTCGCGTATCAGCGTCACCGCGTAGTCGACCAGCAGCCTGAGCCCGGTGGAACTTTCCGGCATGACGCGCATCACGGCATCATCGACGTCCACGATCATCGGCGCCAGCACGCGTCTCGGCACACGCAGCGAGAAGCAGCTGCCCAGCGTCAGCCGCTCGAACGTCGTGACGTCCTCCGCGCTCGTCAGGACCGCCTCGCCGGCATGGAGCCGCAGATCGTGCCCCCGCTCGGATATCCCGAGAACGCCCGACCTGTTCACGATCAGCGCAAGGCTGTCGTCGCCATCGGCCACCAGCTGCTTGGTGCGAATGACCCGCGCTCCGCACAAGCCGCCCATCAACAGCTGGGCTTCCGGCAGGACATGGGACGTGAAGCTCGCTGCGGCCGGCTTTCCCTCCCTTGCCTCGACCTCTGCCTTCAACACCCCGCGGCAATAGAAATCGCGGAGCATCGGGATACGCTCGGCTTCCGGAATGTCATTCGTTGAAACATTGTGAACGGAAAAATCAACCATGCTGCTCACTGCAATCTCTCCAACCGACGAGCAGGCCGGCAGTACGCTATCGTTTCCTCACACGCGCGTTCGATGCCGTCGCGGCATGTCCGTGCGGCGCACGCTGCTCTTGTTTCGGAAACGCGATATACGAAAGTCTGAAGGGACTCGCGTCCTGCGTTCGGAGGACCCGCGATCCCGACCCATCACAATGGATTGAGAGCGCAGCGCGTAACACCGAAGCACGTGAATGCGTATTACCTGACCCCGTCATCGCCGCTCGTCCGTCGCGCGAAAGGCACGGCAAAGCCGGCGGCGATCTTGACGAGATCAGCCTGCCTGCCGGCGCCCGTCTTCTCGAACAGGCGACCGAGATGCGTCTTCACAGTCGTTTCGGCGACGCCGAGTTTTGCAGCAATATCGGGAACGCCGCCGATCTCGATGATCGCCATCAGCACGCGCAATTCGGAGGGCGTCAGCCTGAAGGCCGCCGCTATCGCGTCAGTGGCGAGCATCGGCAGCATGGAAGCCCTTTGAACGAAGAGCATCGTGGCTGCGACGTCCCGCGCCAGGCTGCGGTCCCGCTTGAGCGGAAAGGCATGAAGCAGGTAATGCTGTCCATCCGCCGACGTCGCAAGCTCGATCCTACGGCGAGCGCTTTCGTCGATTTCGCACAAGCTGCGGAATATTTTGTCGGTCTGGGTGTTGCGGGCCACGATCCGGTCACCGACCATTGCAAGCAGATCGGCGTCGGCGAACAACTGGCGGCACGCCGCATTGGCGTGGACGACCCGACCGTCCGCGTCGAGCATGCAGATCGCCGTGCTCAATCCGTCGAGGACCTCGGCGAGGTCGTCCACCGTATGGGACCGGGCCCGGATCTGCCGGCCCATGAACTGCGATCGCTGGATGTGCGGAGCAAGCAGCCGCATGC
>RXJC01000502.1 GCA_003963435.1 Bradyrhizobiaceae bacterium
GGGAGATCGGCAAGACCTTCATCGTCGCCCTGCCCGCGCTCGCACTGCCCTTCGTGATCCGCTACGCCGTGGTCGAGGGCATCGCGACCGCGACCGAGGTCTCCACCATCGGCATCGTCTATGGCGCCATCGTCGGCCTCCTCGTCTACCGCCGCTTCGACTGGCGGCGGCTGTTTCCGATGCTGGTCGAGACCGCGGCGCTGTCGGGCGCGATCCTGCTGATCATCGGCACCGCGACCGGCATGGCCTGGGGCCTGACGCAATCCGGATTCTCGCGCTCACTGGCATCCGCCATGACCGGATTGCCCGGGGGCGCTGCGACCTTCATTGCCGTCTCGATCCTGGCTTTCACCATCCTGGGCAGCGTGCTCGAGGGCATCCCGGCGATCGTGCTGTTCGGGCCGCTGCTGTTTCCGATCGCGCGCGCCGTCGGCGTGCACGAGGTGCACTATGCGATGGTGATCATTCTCGCCATGGGTATCGGGCTATTCGCCCCGCCGTTCGGTGTCGGCTATTATGCCGCCTGCGCCATCGGGCGCGTCGATCCGGCCGAAGGCATCCGGCCGATCTGGGGCTATCTGCTGGCGCTGCTGGTGGGATTGATCGTCGTCGCGATCTTCCCCTGGATTTCGATCGGATTCCTTTGAGGCGCGGTTTCAGGAGGGTATCGATGAGTGAGCGGCAGAACCAATACGATATCGGCCTCGACAAGACCCCTGCGAACTACGTGCCGCTGAGTCCATTAAGCTTCCTCGCACGCAGTGCCGCCGTCTATCCCGATCACGTCAGCACGGTCTATGAGGGGCGCAGCTTTACCTGGGCGCAGACGTATGAGCGCTGCAGGCGCTTTGCGTCCTGGCTCGCAGGCAAGGGCATCGGCGTCGGCGACACCGTCGCGGCGATGCTGCCGAACATTCCGGCGATGAACGAGGCGCATTTCGCCGTACCTATGACCGGCGCCGTGCTCAACGCGCTCAACATCCGCCTCGATGCGCCCTCGATCGCGTTTCAGCTCGACCATGGCGGCGCGAAGATCATCCTGGTCGACCCTGAATTCTCGGGTGTCATCACCGATGCGCTGGCACAGATGACGGGCCCCAAGCCGCTCGTGGTCGACGTCGACGACGCCTCGTTCAAGGGCGGCAGCCGCATCGGCGAGATCGAATATGAAGCGGCGGTCGCGCAAGGCGATCCCAACTTCACGGCGATCCCGCCGAAGGACGAGTGGGACGCGATCGCGCTGAGCTACACCTCGGGCACGACGGGCAATCCCAAGGGCGTCGTCACGCATCATCGTGGCGCGTATCTCAACGCCGTCAGCAACATCCTCGCCGGCAATCTCGGCCAGCATCCGGTCTATCTCTGGACGCTGCCGATGTTCCACTGCAACGGCTGGTGCTTCCCGTGGACCATCGCGGCATCAGCCGGCATCAATGTCTGCCTGCGCAAGGTCGAGCCGACCAGGATCTTCGAGCTGATCAAGACCCACGGCGTCACTCACATGTGCGGCGCGCCGATCGTCTACAACACGTTGATCAACGCGCCCGACGCGCCCAAAGGCAACGCGGTCCGCCGCGTCGTCGGGCTGATCGCAGGCGCAGCGCCCCCGGTCGCGGTGCTGGAAGGCGCAGAAAGCATCGGCATCAAGCTGACCCATGTCTACGGCCTGACCGAGGTCTACGGCCCCGCCTCCGTCTGCGCCGAGCAACCCGGCTGGGACGAGCTGCCGGCGGCCGAGCGCGCGCGCATGAAGCGCCGGCAGGGCGTGCCCTACCCGCTCGAGGAAAGCGTCACCGTCATCAATCCGCAGACCATGCAGCAAGTGCCGCGCGACGGGGAAACCATCGGCGAGGTCATGTTCCGCGGCAACATCGTGATGAAGGGCTATCTCAAGAACGAGAAGGCGACGCGGGAGGCGTTCGAAGGCGGCTGGTTTCACACCGGCGATCTCGGCGTGCTGGACGAGCACGGCTACGTCATCATCAAGGACCGCTCCAAGGACATCATCATCTCCGGCGGCGAGAACATCTCCTCGGTCGAGGTCGAGGACATCCTCTACAAGCACCCCGCCGTGCTGTTTGCCGCGGTGGTCGCAAAGCCGGATCCGAAATGGGGCGAAGTGCCTTGCGCCTTCGTCGAGTTGAAGGACGGCGCCAGCGCCAGCGAAGCCGACATCATCGCGTTCTGCCGCTCGCACATGAGCGGCTTCAAGACGCCGAAGGCGGTCGTGTTCGGACCGATCCCGAAGACGTCCACGGGCAAGATCCAGAAATTCCTGCTGCGCAACGAAGTCGGATCGGCGAAGGCCATCTCGGCCTGAGCCCATCTGCAGAAACATTTGGAAACATAAGCTGCGTCCTCGCGGCAAGCACGCGTCGTCCGACATCGATTGCGCGCCTTTGGCGACACCGAGACACGTCAGGAAAAGATTGGAAAACGTTAGCGACGCATTTACGATTCCACGTCACCGGATTCGCTGATTCCAGATGATCTGCCGCGCGGGCTGCGTGGCTGGCGACCGGTGCGGTTGGGGCGCTTCATGCGGTTGCTGTCGTGAGCACGGACGTACGTGTGCGTCTGGCGCTGCTGCTATTGGCGGCTGGCCTGCTGCTGCCCAGGGCGGCCGCTGCTCAGAGCATGCGCGAGTTCGGCGCCTTTGCGGGCGCGCAAGGGTTTGCGCCCGGCAGCCCGAATGCTCCGGGCTTCAGCAATGCCTCAGGCGCCAGCTTTGGCGGCCCGCCGCCGGCGGCTTTCCCCGGTGCATCGTTCGGCAATGGCGGCGGTGGCGGCATGCAGGCGGCCTATGGCTGGAATGGCGAGCCGCCGGGCTTTGCCGGCGCGGCGCGCTTCGGCATGCGGCAGGGTTTTGGCGGCGGCGCCGATCGCATTCCGCAGGCCGAGACGGCACAGGCGACGTTTCTGGCGATGACGCAGTTCACGCAGACCCTGCTCGATCCCGCCATTGACGGGCGCGGCGTCGGGGGCGCCGAGGTCGATACGGAGCTCGCGGCCTACGCCGATATCGGCAACGAGCAGACGCATGGCGGCATTGGGCGCGAAGCCTATGGGGCGATCTACGGCAAGCCTTCGCTTGCGGCGCCGCATTGGCGCGTCTGGGCTGCCGGCTTTGGCGGTTCGCAGGTGTCCAGCGGCGGCAGCGGATCGGCCAGCCGAAGTTTCGGCACGGTGGCCGGGGCCGATTATGCGCTCTCGCCGCAGACGCAGCTAGGCTTTGCCCTTGCCGGCGGCAACACCGGTTTTGCCAGCAATTTCTCCAGCGGCCGCTCCGACCTGTTCCAGGCCGGCGGCTTCGTCAGGCACGCGGTCGGACCCGCGTATCTCACGACCGCGCTTGCCTATGGCTGGCAGGCCATCACCAGCGACTATCAGGTCACGCTGGCCGGCACGGACGCGCTCAACGCCGTGGTCAACGCCCACGCCTATTCCGGACGCCTCGAAGGCGGTTATCGTGTGGTCATGGGCTGGCTCGGCATCACACCCTACGCGGCCGCGCAGCTCACGAGCTTCCGCCTGCCCTCCAATTCCGTGCAGCCGGCCTCGCTGGCCGACGGAGTCCCGACAGCATCCAGCAGCAACAGTTTCACCGACAGCCGCACCGAGCTCGGCCTGCGCACGAGCACGTCCGTCGCGCTGTTCGGCAGCGTGATGAGCCTGCGCGGACGGCTCGCCTGGGCCCATGATTTCAGCGCGGGCCAGTCGATTCCAGCGGGGTTCCAATCTTTACCGGGCCAGGCATTTGGCGCGGGCAGCGCGTCATTGGCGCCGAACGCGGCACTGGCTGGCATCGCTCTCGAGCTGCGCGATCTGTGCGGCTGGTCCGCTACCGCGAATTTCGACAGCGAGGTGTCGGACCTGGTGCGTTCCTACACCGGCAGGGCCACGCTGCGCTACGCGTGGTGACCCTGCCTCGAAATCGAGGAGCCGCCTTCCGCCGGCGCCGGAAGGCGCCGGGCGAAAGACGACCCGTCCTCACATCTTCTTGTAGGCGTCGACCACCGCCTGACCATCGGCCCCTGCCTTCTTGAGCCAATCGGCCGTGAGCTGGTCGCCGATCTTCTGGAAACCGGCCTTGAGCGCCGGGCTCGGCGGCTCGACGTGCATGCCTTTCGCCTTGAGCTGATCGAGATACCAGGTGCTCTTGTCCTGCCAGGCCTTCCAGCCGCGGGTTTCCGCGGTTGCCGCCGCCTTGAGGATGGCCTCCTGGGTCGGCTTGTCGAGCGCGTCGAACGCGGCCTTGTTGACGAAGGTGTAGTCCTTGGGAATCCAGGCCTGCACGTCGTAGAAATACTTCAACGACTCCCAAGCCTTCGAGTCGTAGCCCGTGCCGCCGGACGACATGAAGGAATTCACCACGCCGGTCGCAAGCGCCTGCGGCAGTTCCGCCGCCTGGATCGTGACCGACTGCGCACCGACCAATTCGCCGATGCGCGCGGTTCCGACGTTGTAGGCCCGCCATTTCAGGCCCTTCATGTCCTCGATGGACGCGAGCGGCTTGTTGACATAGACGCCTTGGGGCGCCCAAGGCACGACGAACAGCAGCTTGAGGCCCTGCGCATCGAGCTTCTTGACGATCGCGGGCTTGGAGGCCTGATACAGCTTCATCGCGTCCGGGAAGCTGGTCGCGAGGAACGGCACGACGTCGATGCCGAACATCGGATCCTCGTTCTCGTGGATCGAGAGCAGCACCTCGCCCATCTGCGCCTGCCCGGTCACGACCGCGCGCTTGATGTCGGGCGCCTTGAATAGCGAGGCGCCGGGGTGAACCGTAATCTGAAGTTTTCCGGACGTGGCAGCTTCGACATCCTTGGCGAACGCGACCAGGTTTTCGGAGTGTGGATTGTCCGCCGGATACGCGGCCGGCAGATTCCATTTGGTCTGGGCCAAAGCGGGTGTCGCAGCGGCTACGACGCCCGCGATCAAGGATGCGCGAAATAAACGAGACATCATCGGACTTCTCCTCACAGTCAATTTGAATGCGCTTAGTCTGGGAAAGCGAGCTTGGGCAGGAACATCACGATCTTAGGATATTCCGTGATGATGAACACGGAGGCGAGCAGCAGGACGAAGAACGGGAACGCCGCCCGCGCCACGGTGAGCGTATCGCGTCCGCTCATGTTCTGCAGCACGAACAGATTGAACCCGACCGGCGGCGTGATCTGCGCCATCTCGACATGGATGATGAGATAGACGCCGAACCAGACCAGATCGAGCCCGGCCTGCTTGACCATCGGCAGCACGATGACGGCGGTCAGGACGATCATCGAGATGCCGTCGATCAGGCATCCGAGGATGATGTACATGATGCTGAGATAAAGGGCGAGCATTCCCGGTGTGAGCTGTTGCCCTTGCACCCAGGTGGCAAGCGCCGCGGGGATGCCGGTGTAGGCCATCGCCGCCGTGGTGTAAGCCGCGCCTGCCAGGATCAGCATGATCATGCAGGTCAGGCGCGTGGCGCTCATGATGCTTTCGAGGAAGTTCTTGCGCGTGAGGGTGCCGCTCCACCAGGCCAGCAGCAGCGCGCCGGTCACTCCCCAGGAGGCGCATTCGGTTGCAGTCGCAAAGCCGAGCACCAGCGAGAGGAAGACCGCGAAGATCAGCACCAGGCACGGTACGAGCTTGGCGGACTCTTGCAGCTTGCGGCGAAACGACATCGGCGGATCGCGCGGCGGAACCTTGCTGGGGTTCAACAGCGACCAGATGATGATGTAGCCGGAGTAAAGCACCATCACCAGCACGCCCGGCAAGAAGCCGCCGAGGAACACCTGAAGCACGGAGACATTCGCCGTCACCGCGTACACCACCATGGGGATCGATGGCGGGATCAGGAGGCCGAGCGTCCCCGAGCCTGCGAGCGAGCCCAGACTCAGCCCCTTGTCGTAGCCGCGCTTGTCGAGCTCGGGCAGCGCGATCTTGCCGATCGTTGCGCAGGTCGCAGCCGACGAGCCCGAGACCGCCGCGAAGATGCCGCAGCCGATCACGTTGACGTGGGTCAGGCGCCCGGGCAGCCATTGGACCCAGGGCGACAATCCCCGGAACATCTCTTCCGACAATTTGGTGCGGAAGAGGATCTCGCCCATCCAGATGAACAGCGGCAATGCGGCCAGCGTCCAGGAGGAGCTCGCGCTCCAGGTCGTGGTGGCGAGCACCGCGCCGAGCGGCAGGCTGGTCGTCAGCGCCATCGCCACGAAGCCGACGAGCCCGAGCGAGACCGCAATCCAGACGCCGCTTCCCAGCAGCAGGATCATGACGCCGAGCAGGATGAACGACAGCTCGATCATGCCGAGATTGGCCACGGTCAACCTCCGCCGCCCTGCGAGATGCGTTCGACGAATTCTTCCGGCGTCTCGTCCGGCGAGCCCTTCTCGTAGCTCGGTCGGTTGCCACCGACGACCCCGATCATTTCATCGATGAGCGCGATCGACAGGATCGCAAGACCGCCGGCGAAACCGAGCTGCGGGATCCAGAGCGGAAGCGCGACCACGCCCTGCGCCACATCGTTGAAGCGCCAGGAATCGTAGGTCATCTGCGCGGCATAGCGGGTAAAATAGAGGATGAAGGCGGTGGCGATACCCAGCGCCACGATCTCGGCGATCTGCTTGGTCCGCCCGTGCAGGCGTTCCAGCAGCAGGCCGACGCGGATCATCTCTCCCCGCTTGAAGGTATGCGCAAGGCCGAGGAAGGCCATCGCGGCCATGCACCACGACGCGAAATCGTCACCGGCGGGAATGTTGATCGCAAATTGGCGTCCGACCGACATGACCATCATGATTGCAAAGATCGCAACCAGGAACACGCCGGCGGCGTAGCCTGCTCCGAGGTAAAGGAGATCCAGCGCGCGGCGCAGCAATCCCCCAGCCGTTACGTCGTCCCCTGCCACACCACCCCCATCACCGCACGAGGCGATTCAACCGACCCCGACGATCACAGATCGCTCGTCGCGGATCCTGGCTCAAATATCGCCCTTGGCCAACGCCCTGTCTTTCAGACGTTAGATCAACATGATGGAGCCGATGCAAGCAAGGACTATGCCTGCGGTCGGTGGAATTTCTACCGCAGGTTCAATGCGTCTCCAGGCGCAGCCCGTCGAAGGCAGGCACGACGCCCGCGGGCAGCGACTGCCGGATCACCTCGTAATCGACGTCGGCGGTCATGTTGGTGATGACGGCGCGCTTCGGCTTGAACCTTTCGATCCAGGACAGCGCGTCGTTGATGCTGAAATGGCTGACATGGTTGGTGTAGCGCAGTCCATCGACGATCCAGAGGTCGAGGTTTTCCAGTGCGCCCCAGCTTTCGCGCGGGATGTCGTTGAGGTCGGGCGTGTAGGCGGCGTCCCCGATGCGATAGCCCAGCGCGGGAATGTTGCCATGCTGGACCAGGAAGGCCGTCAACGTCACCGCGCCGCCCTTCCCCAGGATGGTCTGGCTTTCGCCCGCCTCGATCGAATGTCGCGTCAGGATCGGCGGGTAGTCGCTGCCTTCAGGCGAGATGAAGCAGTAGGAGAACCGCGACAGGATGTCCTTGGCCGTCGACTGGTTGAAGTAGGTCGGAATCCGGCGGCGCATGTGCATCACGACCGAGCGCAGGTCGTCCATGCCGTGGGTCTGATCGGCGTGCTCATGCGTCAAAAACACCGCATCGATGTGGTCGACATTGGTCGAGAGCAATTGCTCGCGCAAATCCGGCGAAGTGTCGATCAAGATGCGTGTGGTGCCGTGCTCGGAGGTCCGCTCGACCAGCAGCGAGCAGCGGCGGCGGCGGTTCTTGGGGTTGTTGGGATCGCAGGCGCCCCAGCCGAGCGCCGGGCGCGGCACGCCGGCGGAGGAGCCGCAGCCCAGGATCGTCAGCGTCAGCGTCATACGGCTTCCAGTTTCAAGCTTTCACCTTCGAGAACAGGCGGAAGAAGTTCTCGCTGGTCTGGCGCGAGATCTCGTCAAGCGACACGCCGCGCGTCTCGGCCAGCACTTTGGCGACCTCGACCACATAGGCCGGTTCGTTGCGTTTGCCGCGGAACTTGCCCGGCGCCAGATACGGCGAGTCGGTTTCGACCAGGATGCGATCGGAGGGCAACTCGGCCGCGAGCGCGCGCAAGGCGTCCGACTTCTTGAACGTCAGGATACCCGTGAAGCCGACATAGAGCCCGAGCGACACCGCCTTCAGCGCCAGCTCGCGTCCGCCCGTATAGCAATGCAGCACGGCGCCAAACGATCCCTTGGCCGCCTCGTCTTCCAGGATGCGGGCGCAGTCATCGTCGGCTTCGCGGGTGTGGATCACCAGCGGCAGGCCGGTCGCGCGGGCGGCGGCGATGTGGGCGCGAAAACCCCTCGCCTGCGCCTCCGGCGAGCCGTTGTCGTAGAAATAGTCGAGCCCGGCTTCGCCGAGCGCGACGACCTTGGGATGCTGCGTGAGTGCGATCAGCTCGTCCGGCGTGATGCCGTCCTCCTCATCCGCGTGGTGCGGATGGGTACCGACCGAGCAATAGACGTCGTCATAGCGTTCGGCGATCGCGAGCAAGCCCTGCAGTCGCCGCACCCGCGTCGAGATCGTCACCATGCGGCCGATGCCGGCCGCCCGTGCCCGCGACACGATCCCGTCGAGATCTTCCGCAAAATCCGGAAAATCCAGATGGCAGTGGCTGTCGACAAGCATATTCTGGTGTCGCCTTCAAGAACCTCGGGGTCGGCCATTCGCGGATCGCGACCTTCGACGGCGCTGGCTGCCAGTCGACGGGGCCCTCTTTTCACAGAGGTAGAGGCAGGGTGAGGCAACGTCAACCGCATCGGCGATCTCGCGTCCCGACCGGTTCCTGCGCATGTCGGCTCCGAGCGGCGCCGCGCAGGGGCGGTCACAGGATCAGAGGTCCAGAACCTCGCGCACCTTCCGCGCCAGCTTCTCGCTCCTGTAGGGCTTTTGCAGCAGGTGCACCCCGGGATCGAGCCGACCATGATGGTCGATCGAGTTCTCGCTGTAACCTGAGGTGAACAGAACCCGAATGCCGGGAGCTATCTGCGTGATGCGCTCCGCGAGCTCGCGCCCCGTCAGGCCGCCGGGCATCACGACGTCTGTAAACAACAGATCAGGCGCTCCGGAACGCGAAACCTCCTGCAGCGCGGACGGTCCGTCGCTGGCCTCCGTCACCTGATAGCCCAGGCGGCGCAATTGTTGGACGGCAAACGACCGCACGTGAGGGTCGTCCTCGACGACGAGGATCGATTCAACGCCGGTCGCGGCGGGCTCCGGAGCCTGCGGAGCCGGAACAGCTGTCGTTGCGTCGGCTCCAGCGCGCGGCAGATAGATCTTCACGCAGGTGCCGTGCCCGACCTCGCTGTAGACCTGGATGTGCCCACCCGTCTGTTTGACGAATCCGTGCACCATGCTCAGCCCAAGTCCCGTTCCCTTGCCGACCGGCTTGGTCGTGAAGAACGGCTCGAAGATGCGATTGAGCATCTCCGGCGCTATGCCGCTTCCCGTGTCTGACAAAGCCATCATGACATACTGGCCTGGTTGGACCTCCACGTTGTGCGCGGCATAGTCCTTCGAGAGGTCGACATTGGACGTTTCGATCGTCAATTTGCCGCCCTGCGGCATCGCATCGCGCGCATTGAGGACGATATTGAGGATGGCGGTCTCCATCTGGCGGACATCGGCGGTCACGCTCCACAACGGCTTCGTCAGCCGGAGGTCGACTTCGACGTTCTCGCCGATGGTCCGCCGCAACAACGCGTTCATGCGCGTCACGACTTCGTTCAGGTCGAACGTGCTCGGCTCGAGCGCCTGGCGACGGGCAAAGGCGAGCATCAGCTGTGTCAGGCCGGCGCCGCGCTCGGCGGCCTCAAGGATCGGCTCGACCAATTTGCGATTCTGATCGTCACTCTTCATCTCGTCGAGCAGGATCGCCGCATTACCGAGAATGACCGTCAGCAGATTGTTGAAGTCGTGGGCGACGCCGCCGGTCAACTGCCCGATCGCCTCCATTTTCTGCGCCTGGAGCAGTTGCGCCTCGACCCGCTTGCGGTCCGTAATGTCCTCGGTCAGAAACGCGACGCCGCCGATCTTGCCGGCGGCATCGAACCAGGGTCGCACCTCCCAGCGCAGCCATTGCACGCGTCCATCGGTTCTCGTGAACGAATCTTCGTCGGCACGAAGCGTCTCGCCAGCCAGCGCGCGGCGGTGAATCGCTCGCCAGCGATCCGGAATTTCTGGAAAGACCTCATAATGAGAGAGCCCGCGCAGATCGCGCCCGACGAGACCATAGTCGGCCAGCCAGCGGTCACTGTAGACGATGTAGCGAAGCTCGTTGTCGAGCATCGCGATCGCGGCGGGAGAGTATTTAATGAAGTATCTCAGGCGCTCCTCGCTCTCGCGCAAGGCATCCGCTGCGCCTTGCTGGAGCGCCTCGAGAGACCTGCGGCTCGAAACGTCCCTCACCGCAGCGATTGCGGCGTACCGATCGGCGACGATAATCGGGCTGATGCTGATCTCGGCGGGGAACTCCGTCGTATCCTTGCGGCGCCCCCACAACGCCAGCCCGACAGCCATCGTCCGGGCCTTGGGCTGCCTGAAATAGGCTTTCAGATGTTCGGAATGTCTGCCGCGAAATCGCTCCGGGATCAGCGCATCGATCGGTTTGCCGACGAGTTCGTCCGGCACATATCCGAAAATGTCGGTGACGCGGTCGCTGGCAAACACGATCAAGCCGTCGCTGTTGACCATGATCATGGCGTCGGGACTTGCCGCCAGGACACCGCGGAACATCGCTTCGCTCGCGCGCAAATCGGCCGCGGCCTTGTCCGGATGTGCGGGCGCTCGACCCGATCTCAGGTCACGCAGGCGCTGCCGTAGCTTGAGCCTGAGTGAGGTTCTGAGCCTTGCAGGTGTCTTGCCGCCGCCTTCCCTGTCGGGCTGCCTCACTTCTCACCTATCCTTCGATGAGAGCGCCGCTTCCAGGCGAACGACGTGAGATCGAGCTGATCGTCTCTGCGACGTAGTGCGGTCCATGCGGCGGATGCGCCGCGCCAACGATGAAAGCAGACCATATCACTGGCACGCGTCTGGTTCGCGCCGCGGTCAATGTGCTGCCTGTTGACTTTCAAGCTAGGTTGCCAACCGCTCCAGCATCCAGGCCTGATATTCAGGCCGATGCCTCTCTTCCTGATACCCCGATTCCCTGCGCGGGCTGAGGTATCAGGAGCGGCATCAAACCTCTCCTTGCATTGATCTCAATCAATGATCCCAATGATGTCTCGCCCGGCATGGCTTGAGCGACGACATTGCGTATCGCGATACCGATCCGTTGACGACAAGCGCAGGAGCAACGAGGGATTGCGCGAGCTTTCACCGTCCGACGCACCCGGTCTGAGGGTGTCATAGAACATGGTTCTGAACCGGATCGTCTGCCGCGAAACGTTGCGTTCAGTCTAACTCGCGGTCGGCTCGATGTAGCGCGGGAACGCGGGCGTCGGCGCCGGCAGCGTCGAGGCCGGCGCAATCCGCTTGGCGCCGCCGAGCATTGCGAAGTTGCGCTCGCCTTCGGGGATGCCGAGGCTGTCGAGCAGCTTGCTGGATGCGGTCGGCATCGCCGGCTGGGTCAGGATCGCGATCTGACGCACGACCTCGGCGGTCACATAGAGCACCGTCCTCTGCCGGGCGGGGTCCGTCTTGGCGAGCGCCCACGGCGCCTCACCCGCGAAATAGCGGTTGGCCTCCGCGACCACGGCCCAGACGGCGTTGAGCCAGTGATGGATCTGCTGCGTCGCCATGGCCTCGCGCGACGCGGTCAGCATACCGTCGGCCATCGCCAGGATCGCCTTGTCGTTCTCGCTGAACTCGCCGGGCTCGGGCAGCACGCCGCCGAGCTGTTTTGCGATCATCGACAGTGAGCGCTGCGCCAGGTTACCGAGATCGTTGGCGAGGTCGGCGTTGATGCGCGCGACGATGGCCTCGTGGTTGTAGTTGCCGTCCTGTCCGAACGGCACCTCGCGCAGGAAGAAATAGCGCATCTGGTCGACGCCATACTGGTCGGCGAGGTTGAAGGGATCGACGACGTTGCCGACCGACTTCGACATCTTCTCGCCCCTGTTGAACAGGAAGCCATGGGCATAGACCCGCTTCGGCAGCGGGATTCCGGCCGACATCAGGAACGCCGGCCAGTACACGGCGTGGAAACGGATGATGTCCTTGCCGATGATGTGCACGTCGGCCGGCCAGTAGCGCCAGTTCTTGTCGCTCTCGTCGGGGAAGCCGACGCCGGTGATGTAGTTGGTCAGCGCGTCGACCCAGACATACATCACGTGCTCTTCGTCGCCGGGCACCTTCACGCCCCAATCGAACGTGGTGCGCGAGATCGAGAGATCGCGCAGGCCGCCCTTGACGAAGCTCACCACCTCGTTCTTGCGGGAATCCGGCCCGATGAAATCGGGGTGATCCGCATACTGCTTGAGCAGCTTGTCCTGGTACTGCGAAAGGCGGAAGAAATAGCTCTTCTCCTCGACCCAGTCGACCGGCGTGCCCTGCGGTCCGAGCCGTACGCCGTCGTCGTTCAGGCGCGTCTCGTCCTCGGCGTAATAGGCTTCATCGCGCACCGAGTACCAGCCGGCATAGGTGTCGGCATAGATGTCGCCGTTCGCCTCCATGCGCCGCCAGATCTCCTGGCTGGAGCGGTGATGCTGCTCCTCGGTGGTGCGGATGAAGCGGTCGAACGACACGTTCAGACGCTCGTCCATCTCCTTGAAACGGCCGGCATTGCGCGTGGCTAGCGCCGCTGCGGACATGCCCTCACCGGCCGCCGTCTGCACCATTTTCTGACCGTGCTCGTCGGTGCCGGTCAGGAAGAACACGTCCTTGCCGTCGAGCCGCGCAAAACGCGCCAGCACGTCGGTCGCGATCGCCTCATAGGCGTGGCCGATATGCGGGCTGCCGTTGGGATAGGCGATCGCGGTCGTGATGTAGAAGACGTTGTCGCGCGCGGGGGCGGCAACCGGCGCCGCGGCTTGTGGAGCTGCGGCAGGCTTTGGCGCAGGCGGGGCCTTGGTTTTAGAGACCTTGGGTTTCGAGACCTTGGGCTTTACAGCCTTCGTCGGAGCGACGACGGGAGCCGGCGCGGCGACGATGGTCGGCGCTGCGGCCTTCTTGGCTGCTTTCTTCGCAGGGGCCTTGGCGGGCTTTTTGGCGGTCGCTTTCTTCGAAGCCTTCTGAGCGACGACTTGCTTCTTCGCAGCCTTCTTTGCCGGTTTCGCCGCGCCCTTTTGTCCGCCCCTTGCAGTGGTGGCCTTCTTGGTCGCCTTGACCTTCTTGGCAGCTTTGCGCGTCAGCGCCTTCACAGCCTTCTTCGTGGCTTTCTTGGCAGTCTTCTTGGCCGCCTTCTTCGCAGCCTTCTTGCCCTTGGCGGTTTTCTTAGCTCGCGTTGCCACGACGAATTCCTTTACGGCTTCTCGAATTTTTTGAATCGAATCTGCGCCTAGCGCGTTGCGTCCGCCAGCCAGCCGAACACCGAGAAAACCAAGGGCTTGCGCTCCAGATTGTAGGTTTCGGTGTCGCGCGCGGCGCGGACGATCTTTTCCCATACCTCAGCTAGACGCGCAAGGCGCGGCAGGTTCTGGTTGGCATTGGCCTCGTCCGCATGCAGGCGTTCGGCGATCCAGCGATCGATGCCGTCGATGAAGGCGGCGAGTGCGACGCGGTCGCTGGTGCCGAGCGAATCGCCGAGCGTGTGCAGTTCGCGCGGATCGACCTGCGGCAGGCGCGCGAGCAGCGCCGCCGTGCGTTGCTGGAGCTTGAGCGCATCGCCGCCGAGCAGCGTCAGGGCCCGTGCGACGCTGCCCTCGGAGGCCTCCGCTGCCTCGCGCAGCGCCGGATCGTTCGGATCGAGATCGGCCGCCGCAGCGGCTGCCGCGATCACGTCGTCCGTGGCCAGCGGCCGCAGGCGCAGCTTGCGGCAGCGCGACTGGATCGTGGCGAGCACCCGCGCGGGCGCGTGGCTCACCAGCAGGAACAGCGATTGCTGCGGCGGCTCCTCGAGAATCTTCAGAAGTGCGTTGGCCGCGTTTGGATTGAGCTCGTCGACGGTGTCAACGATGCAGACGCGCCAGCCTTCGGCCGCCGCGGTCGAGCCGAAGAAGCCGATCGTCTCGCGCGTCTCGTCCACGGTGATCACGGTGCGCATCACGCCGCGCTCGTTGGCGGTACGCTCCAGCGTCAAGAGGCCGCCATGCGAGCCGGCCGCCACCTGCCGCGCCACGGCGTCGTCAGGATCGATCGCGAGATCCTCGGCGCGCTGCACGGCATCCGCCAGCGGCTGGCCATGGGCGAGTACGAAGCGCGCCATGCGATAGGCCAGCGTCGCCTTGCCGATCCCTTGCTGCCCGCCGATCAGCCAGGCATGCGGAATCCGCCCGCTGCGATAGGCGTTCAACAGCGCCGCCTCGGCCTCACGATGACCGAACAGGCGGCTGGTCTCGCGCGGATGCGGAATAGCGCTTTCGCGCTCGGTCTGACGCGGGCTCATGCGGAAACCACAGAGGCAGGCGTTGGAAGCAGACGCTCGCGCAGCGCCGTCCAGACCCGGCCTGCGACCGTGTCCGGATCGGAATTGGCGTCGATCAGCACGCAGCGCGCCGGGTCGTTCGCGGCGATCTTGCGATAGGCCTCGCGCAGGCCCTGGTGGAAACTGAGTTGCTCGCTCTCGAACCGATCGGGCGTGCCGCTGCCGCGGCGCGCGGCGGCGCGCTGCAGGCCGATCTCGACCGGCAAATCGAGGATGATGGTGAGGTCCGGCTTGAGATCGCCGATCGTGACCCGCTGCATCGCGTTGATCAGGCCTTCAGGAACGCGGCCGAGGCTGCCCTGATAGGCCCGCGTGGAATCGGCGAAGCGGTCGCACAGCACCCAGGTGCCCTGGTTGAGCGCCGGCAGGATCACGGTGCGGACGTGGTCATCGCGCGCGGCGGCGAACAGCAGCGTCTCCGCCTCGGGGCCGAGCAGCCTGCCCATGCCCGACAGCACCAGATGGCGCATGATCTCGGCGCCCGGCGAGCCGCCCGGCTCACGCGTGACCCGGATGCGGAGCTTTGCCGCCTTGAGGCGGTCGGCGAGCTTCTTGATCTGGGTCGACTTGCCGGTACCCTCGCCGCCTTCAAAGGTGATGAAGCGTCCGCGTCCGGACGGCCGCTGTGCCGCGCTCTCACTCATGATCAGAGCTTCTCGGCGCCTGCGCGGAACATGCCGATCACGAGCTCGCTGGCGCCGTCGATCGCGCGGCGCACCGTCGAGCCGGTGCCGATCGCTTCGGCCGCATAGACCGGCGTTTCCACCGCGATGTTGCCGCTGCGCCAGACCCTGACCACGCCGACCTGCTGTCCGGCTTCGACCGGCGCCCGCACCGGCCCGCTATAGACGATGCGCGCGATCAGCTTGTCGCTGCCGTTCTTGCGCACCATCACCTTCACTGGCGTCTTGGCGACGAGCTTGACCGAGCGGCTCTCGCCGCCGAATACCTTGGCATAACCAACCGGCTGCTCGGCCGCGATCAGCGTGCGGGTCTCGAAATTGCGAAAACCCCATTCCAGCATCTTCTTGGCTTCGGTGGCGCGATCCTCGGGGTCTTCCAGCCCATTGACGACGACGATCAGCCGCGTGCCGTTCTGCACCGCAGAGCCGACCATGCCGTAGCCGCCTTCCTTGGTGTAGCCAGTCTTCAGACCGTCGGCACCTTCCATCGAATTGAGCAGCGGATTGCGGTTGGGCTGGCGGATCTTGTTCCAGGTGAACTCCTTCTCGCCGAACAGTTTGTAGAATTCCGGAAAGTCCAGGATGATATGCCGGGCAAGGATGCCGAGCTCGCGCACGGTCATCTTGTTGGCGGGGTCAGGCAGCCCGTTGGAATTGCCGAAGGTCGATTTGGTCATGCCGAGCTCGCGGGCGCGCTTGGTCATGAAGTCGGCGGCGAAGATCTTCTCGTTGCCCGCCATGGCCTCGGCGAGCGCGATGCAGGCGTCGTTGCCGCTCTGGATGATGGCGCCGTGCAGGAGATCGTCGACCGAGACCTTGCTGTTGATGGCGGCAAACATGGTCGAGCCGCCCGAGGGGGCGCCGCCCCGGCGCCAGGCGTTTTCGCTGATCCGGTACTCGTCGGTCAGCTTGATGTCGCCCTTCTTGATGGCGTTGAAGACCACCTCCGCCGTCATCAGCTTCATCATGCTGGAAGGCGCGCGCAGCTCGTCGGCGTTCTTCTCGAACAAGACGCTGCCGCTGGAGGCTTCGATCAGGATCGCGGTCGGGGCATCGCCGTCAAAGCCGGCATCTTCGGTCTTCTTCGCGCCCTGGACGCTCTGGTTGGCGGCGAGAAGCGCCCCGCTCCAACCCATGCTCGCCACTACGGCCAGCGCAATCAGGCCGCGCGCCAGCACTCCGGCGGTGGACCGGGGACGACGGAGCGGAGAAAGACGACATGCCATGGCCAAGCCCTGAGAGCAGCGTTCTAACAGCTGGTATCGGCGCGAACAACGCGGGGGTGGACGCCTGACCAGAGATTGCACGATTCTCACCGGGCTCCTATCGTGGTACCTCACCTTTCCCGACCAAACCCCTGAAACAAGGCGGAAAAGCGATGTCTACCACCCGCGTGATCAAGGCCAACGGCATCGATCTCTTCATCCGCGAAGCCGGCCAGGGTCCGCTGGTGGTGCTGTGCCACGGCTGGCCGGAACTGTCCTACTCCTGGCGCCATCAGATCCCTGCCCTCGCCGCGGCCGGGTTTCATGTCGTCGCCCCCGACATGCGCGGCTATGGCCAGAGCGCGGCGCCGCCTGACGCGACCGCCTATTCGATCTTCGACACGGTGGGTGACGTCGTCGGCCTGGTGCAGGCTCTCGGCGAGACCAAGGCGATGGTGGTCGGACACGACTGGGGCGCGCCGGTCGCCTGGCATGCGGCGCTGTTCCGGCCGGACATGTTCACGGCGGTGGTGGGCCTGAGCGTGCCGCCGCCGTTCCGCGGCCGCGGCAGGCCGCTCGACCTGTTGCGCCAGGGCGGCGTCACCAATTTCTACTGGCAGTATTTCCAGGCGCCCGGCGTCGCCGAGGCCGAGCTCGAGCGCGACGTTGCCCGCACCATGCGCATCGTGCTCGCCGGACGTGGCCTCGCCGATCCCTCGGCCGCCATGTTCGTGCAGGAGGGCAAGGGCTTTCTCAGCCACGCGAGCGCCGAGGAGCCGTTGCCCGGCTGGCTCAGCGAGGCTGATCTGGCCTATTTCACCGAAAGCTTCCGCAAGTCGGGCTTTCGCGGTGGACTGAACTGGTACCGCAACATCGACCGTAATTGGGAGCTGACGGCGCCGTGGCAGGACGCGCAGATCCGTCAGCCCTCGCTGTTCATTGCCGGCTCCAGGGACGCCGTCATCACCGGCCTGATCGGCGCCAAGCGCGTCAACGAACTCGAGCGCGTGCTACCGAATCTGAAGCAAAAGCTGATCATCGAGGGCGCCGGCCATTGGGTGCAGCAGGAACGGCCCGACGAGGTCAACGCGGCGCTGGTGACGTTCTTGAGGGAGAGCGCGGGCTAATACAGCCCGCGGCCGCTCAGGATGCTGCGAGCCTCGGCGGCGCCGTCTGACGCGTTCTGTGCCGCGTAGCGCCCGTCTTCGTCGTAGGACACGCTGCGGGCATTCTGGAGCGCCCGGCCCCGGCTGCGGCTCGAGGCCGACATTTCCGATGTCGCATTGAGCGAGGCCATGTCGGCGGAGGTGTTGCCGAGATTATAGGGGCGCCCCTCCGGCATCGGCACGTCGCCGCGAATGGCGCCGCGGCTCGATCCCGGCAATTCCGGCACGAAGGGCTTTGCCGAGGCGACCCGGACCATCGAGGGCGACGGCGCCGGCACGCCGGTGCGCAAGGTCGCCAGGAGCTGGCGGTCGTCGGAGCCTTCGAGCGGCGCCCGGCCGACGTATTCGACGCGGACCCTGGCGACGCCATTTCCTTTGAATTCAAGGAGTTCGGCGGCCTTGTTCGAGACGTCGATGAGGCGGTTGCCGTGATAGGGGCCGCGGTCATTGACGCGGACGATCAGCGACTTGCCGTTCGACATATTGGTGACCCGGGCGTAGGACGGCATCGGCAGGGTCGGATGCGCCGCGGTCAGCGAGGTCATGTCGAACACTTCGCCATTGGCGGTCAGGCGGCCGTGGAAATCATCGCCGTACCAGGACGCCATGCCCTCGGCACGATAGTTGACGTCCTCCTCCGGCACGTAGGTCTTGCCGGCCACCACATAGGGCTTGCCGACGCGGTAGGTGCCACCGCCCTTCGGGACCGGCTCCCCGAACGCCACGACCCGGGGGCTCGACGACACGCCGTATTTCGGATCGACGCGGCTGGCGAACTTGTTGGAGGAAGCGCAATTGGCGAGCACAACGCAGGTTGCGACCGCCGCAACACCGCGCGCGGCCCGCAAAACCGAATCTGACCGTCGGATCCCCATTCGCCCCAAATACCATTCCGTCGGAGGTCTGCCTAACCCGCTTTGGCAAGCGTCGCAGCCTGTCCGGTCCTTTGATCCGAAGCGGCCCACCACCGTCTCGGAAGCGGTAACGATAACGCAACCCGAACACGGCGGAAATGGGGAGCCCGCAGCGATCCCGCCGGGATGGTAAACGGGACGTTCGCATTTTTCCGTTGTTCTACGGGGCGATGGCGTCTGCTGTGTGCCACGGCTGGACATTCTGTTGCGCCGAATCCTCACTCCACCCCCATTGTCGCGCCCCTCACCGGAATTCTTTTGACTGTGCAAGGCCGCACGCGTTCTCTCGCGTGCAAGGGCGGGATTTGGAATTTAACGATGATCGAGACGGTTTCGGCACTGATGGGTCTGGTAAGCGCGGGGATCTTCCTGGCCCATGCGTTTGAAGGCTACCGCACGAGGGCCTGAAGGCACTCGCGCACACGGCAAGCATCACCTCTTTCACGACGGCACGTTCGGGCAATTTTGATAGATCCGATCGCGCATCAAAGACGAGAGCGGCAGGTGTCCCATGCGTAACCACGACCTGGTTTCCGATGGCTTCCTGGCATTGACCGCCGGCGGCTTGGTTCTGCTCTGCTCGAGCCTGGTGGCCCTGGCGTTCGCCTGAACGATCGCCGCCGCTTTCCCGTCTTCTGATCACAGCTACACCGCGATGCAGCGACGCAATCCCTTGCGTCGCCCTGTTCCCGTTTAGTTGATTGAATTTCTGCATTCGACGCCTCGACTCATTTCAAGAGGCCCTCACCAACGAAGGTGACGCAAATGCTTGCCGAGAAATTCTTCCTGGTTCTGGAATCCCTGATCCGCGGCGACCGCACCTATCCGGACGGAAGCCCCCGGGTCATCAGCACGTCCCCGCACGTCCCGGTGAAGCTGGCTGGTCGGAAATAGCGACGCGCGCGCCGCTCAGCGCAGGCCCAGCAGGGAGCGGCGATAGCGGCCGTCGCGAGCCTCGCTCTGGCAGACGAAGCTGCCGTCAAAGCCCTGGCCGTACCGCTTCTGGCCCTTGCGGTAGTAGATGCCTTTCCTGAAATCCAACCAGACCACCTTGTCTTGCGGACAATGACGCTGCGCCTGCGCCTCGTAGCGAAACGGCGTCAGCGGTGTGGCCGACACCTCCGCGGGGCAGGCGCCCGCCATGATCGCGCCGGCGAGCGCGATCCCGCCGGTCCATCTGCCGAAGCTGCGCCTACTCACTCCCTGCCTCCAGATCCGGACCGCCACGCGGCGGCCGTTTGGCACGCTAGCACGGAGCGCGTCGCAATGAAGTGCCGTCTACTGCCTGTCTGCTTCGAGCTGCGCCAGCGCCTGATGCAGGCACTCCTGGAGCTTCAGGGCGACCTGCTCGCGCGCGAGACCCTTGGCGGCGAGATCGCCCGCCACCTTGTCCACGACCTCGTTCATGGTCTGGCTCTGCAGATGGTCCGTCACCAGCGACGTCGCGTAGCTCGCGGCGGCATCGCCGCTCAGCCCGAGCTGGCCTGCGGCCCAGAGCCCGAGCAGCTTGTTGGACCGCGCAGTGGCCTTGAACATGAATTCCTCGTCGTGGGCGAATTTGGCTTCGAAGCCCTGCTCGCGCTTGTCGAACGTGGTCATGGTCAGCTCCATTCTGGTTTCGCTGATGAGGGTCGATGTGCTGGGAGCGAACGTCTCCGTGCTTCACGTCAATTGAGGATCATTTGAAGCTTCCTCCCGGAAGCCAAACGCCGTCAAGCCTGCAGGCAGGCGTGGGCCGGCACGTGCAGGACATGTGCAGGACACGCGCAAGCCCCGCACCATCCAGCCCGGCTAAGCAGGGTTGTTTACTATTCGTTAAGCAGACTCAGCGCCGCATGGCTTGGGGCACACCGAGAGCTGGCGCATGAACAAAGAGCTGCGGGAGTTTCGAAGGCTTGAACGGGTCTGCCTGGAGCAGGCCGCCCTCTCCACCATGGACCTGACGCGAAGCGGGCTGCTCAAGGTCGCCGAGGATTGCCGGGTCGCGGCCGAAGCGATCGAGGCG
>RXJC01000082.1 GCA_003963435.1 Bradyrhizobiaceae bacterium
CTGCCTCCATCAGGCCATTTTTTTGCTGCGAACAGTCGAGCACATGTTATAAGCCCGGCCGCCCGCGGCATCGCGGCCGGTCTTGATGCAACTTCACGCGGGCGTGGCGGAACTGGTAGACGCGCTGGATTTAGGTTCCAGTGACGAAAGTTGTGGGGGTTCGAGTCCCTCCGCCCGCACCAAGCGCTTATCGCGTTTGCACGGATTACGAGGACCTGCTTCCGCGCGGATTTTGTCCGCCTGAGGCCGGTCCGATTGAGCCACCGGCGGTGAGGCATTTGCCTCGCGCCGGATCGATTAATGACAGCGTCCCGACGCATGCGCGCCGGGACCGAGCGAAAAGAAGATTGGACGCCATGCAGGTCACAGAGACCCTCTCGGAAGGTTTGAAGCACGAGTTCAAGATCAGCGTTCCCGCGTCTGATCTCGACGCCAAGGCCGGCGCCAAGCTCGTTGACCTCAAGGACAAGGTTCGCATCAACGGCTTCCGTCCCGGCAAGGTGCCGGTTTCGCACCTGAAGAAAGTCTACGGCCGCTCGGTGATGGCCGAGACCATCGACCAGACCATCCGCGACACCAACACCCAGCTGTTCTCCGAGCGCGGCTTCCGCCTTGCGACCGAGCCGAAGATCACCATGCCGAGCGAGCAGGCCGAGGTCGAGGAACTGCTGAGCGGCAAGACCGATCTGACCTACACGGTCGCGATCGAGGTGGTGCCTGCGATCGCGCTCGCCGACTTCAAGACCTTCGAGGTCGAGAAGCCCGTCGCCGACGTCACCGACGCCGATGTCGACGAGGCGATCAAGCGCATTGCCGATACCAACCGCACCTTCGCCGACAAGGGCGAGGGCGCCAAGGCCGCCTCGGGCGATCGCGTCACCATCAACTTCAAGGGCTCCATCAACGGCGAAGTCTTCGAGGGCGGCACCGGCGAGGGCATCCAGGTCGCCATCGGCTCGAACACCTTCATTCCCGGCTTCGAGGAGCAGCTGATCGGCATCGGCGCTGGCGAGACGCGCACGCTGAAAGTGTCGTTCCCGAAGAACTACATGAACGAGAAGCTCGCCGGCCAGCCGGCCGAGTTCGAGACCACCGCGACGCTGATCGAGGCGCCGCAGGATCTCGCGATCGACGACGAGTTCGCCAAGACGCTGGGCCTCGAATCGCTGGACAAGCTGAAGGAAGCCGCGCGTGAACGTCTCGTTGCCGAGTTCGCGACCGCGACGCGCCAGCGCGTCAAGCGCGCGCTGCTCGACCGCCTCGACGAAGCGCACCGCTTCGAGGCGCCGCCTTCGCTGGTCGACGAAGAGTTCAATCTGATGTGGAACTCGGTCAACGCCGAGATGGCCTCCGCCGGCAAGACCTTCGCCGACGAGGACACCACCGAGGACAAGGCCAAGGAAGAGTACCGCAAGATCGCCGACCGCCGCGTGCGGCTCGGCCTCGTGCTCTCCGAGATCGGCGAGAAGAACAAGATCACCGTGACCGACGACGAGGTCGGCCGCGCCGTGATCGAGCGTGCGCGCTCGATGCCGGGCCGCGAGAAGGAGGTCTGGGACTATTACCGCAGCAACGCCCAGGCGCTCGCCCAGCTTCGTGCACCGATCTACGAGGACAAGGTCGTCGACTTCATCCTCGAACTCGCCAAGGTGACCGAGAAGAAGGTCTCGCGCGAGGACCTCTACAAGGACGACGAGGCGGAAAAGACCGCGGCCTGACGGGATTGACGCAGTCCTTTGTTAAGCACGATGCGCGAGGAGGCCCAGCTAGCCAGACGGCCGGCTGGGCCTCTTTGTGCGAATCAGCTTCAACTGCCCGGCGGATTAAGCCTTAATGCGCTCCGCACTTGTCAGAAGCGAATTGGGCTATATCTGTCGCTACGCCATTCTACGTCTTACCCAAGTTCCTGCATCACAGGACGTCCTTCGCCTTCGGCAAATCCAGCCAAACCGGCAAGCCTGCCCGGCGAAGTCCGTCTCCGAAAACCCTAGGTGACTCATGCGCGATCCGGTTGAAACCTACATGAACCTCGTGCCCATGGTGGTCGAGCAGACCAACCGTGGCGAGCGCGCCTACGACATCTTCTCGCGCCTCCTGAAGGAGCGCATCATCTTCCTGACCGGCCCGGTCGAGGACGGCATGTCGACGTTGGTGGTCGCGCAGCTCCTGTTCCTTGAGGCGGAAAATCCGAAGAAGGAAATCTCGATGTACATCAACTCGCCGGGCGGCGTGGTGACGTCGGGCCTTGCGATCTACGACACCATGCAGTTCATCCGCCCGCCGGTCTCGACGCTGTGCACCGGCCAGGCGGCTTCGATGGGCTCGCTGCTGCTCGCCGCCGGCGAAAAGGACATGCGCTTCTCGCTGCCGAACGCCCGCATCATGGTGCACCAGCCCTCCGGCGGCTTCCAGGGCCAGGCCACCGACATCATGCTGCATGCCCAGGAAATCCTGAACCTGAAGAAGCGGCTCAACGAGATCTACGTGAAGCACACCGGCCAGACCTACAAGTCGATCGAGGACGCGTTGGAACGCGACAAGTTCCTGACCGCGAACGACGCCAAGGAGTTCGGTCTGGTCGACAAGGTCATCGACAAGCGCGCCGAGGAACCGGCCGCGGCGAAGACCCCGTAACACTACTGGAGTGTGACGGCGATCCCCGGCAGTCCAGGGATCGTCTCTCAATCCGTCGGGGCAGCGTTCACGCTATGGACGCGTGTGCGCGTTGCAAAACGCCGTTTTGCGCCCCGCGACAGGCAGAAGGTTCCGCTTTCGTGCTTGTTTTTCGTGGCAATCCAGCAACGCCGCGGTGATTTCGGTCACTTCGCCCGTGCCAATGCCGGAAATCACGGTATTGTCACGGGTAGCCGACGACCCCCGATTAGCGAATTCTTGATAGTCGGGTGACAGCATGGTTGGCTACGAATGATCGGCTATGATCGCGGAGAATCGAGTGACCGTGATTCGCACGGGATGTAATGCGTAGGGTCTTTTTTGGTACGGAATTTGCTCTACTTAAGCTTCATGCCGGCCATTGTGTCGGAATGGAGCGATCGAGCGGAACGGCATCGAACCGCGGACGGAGACAGGAATGAGTAAGGTCGGCACGAGCGACTCCAAGAACACGCTATATTGCTCGTTCTGCGGCAAGAGCCAGCACGAAGTCCGCAAACTGATCGCGGGTCCCACCGTCTTCATCTGCGACGAGTGCGTCGAGCTCTGCATGGACATCATCCGCGAGGAGAACAAATCCTCGCTGGTCAAGTCGCGCGACGGGATTCCGACGCCGAAGGAAATCTGCAAGGTCCTGGACGACTACGTGATCGGCCAGAGCCATGCCAAGAAGGTCCTGTCGGTCGCGGTGCATAATCACTACAAGCGCCTCAACCACCAGACCAAGCACAACGACGTCGAGCTCGCGAAGTCGAACATCCTGCTGATCGGTCCGACCGGCTCGGGCAAGACGCTGCTCGCGCAGACGCTCGCCCGCATCCTGGACGTGCCCTTCACCATGGCGGATGCGACGACGCTGACTGAGGCCGGCTATGTCGGCGAGGACGTCGAGAACATCATCCTGAAGCTGCTCCAGGCCGCCGACTACAATGTCGAGCGCGCCCAGCGCGGCATCGTCTACATCGACGAAATCGACAAGATCAGCCGCAAGTCCGACAATCCCTCGATCACGCGCGACGTGTCGGGTGAGGGCGTGCAGCAGGCGCTGCTGAAGATCATGGAAGGCACGGTGGCTTCGGTCCCGCCGCAGGGCGGCCGCAAGCATCCGCAGCAGGAGTTCCTGCAGGTGGACACCACCAACATCCTCTTCATCTGCGGCGGTGCGTTCGCCGGCCTCGAGAAGATCATCTCGGCGCGCGGCCGGTCGACCTCAATCGGCTTCGCGGCCCAGGTGATGGCGCCGGAAGACCGCCGCACCGGCGAGATCTTCCGTCACGTCGAGCCCGAGGACCTTCTGAAGTACGGCCTCATCCCCGAGTTCGTCGGCCGTCTGCCGGTCGTGGCGACGCTCGAGGATCTGGACGAGACCTCGCTGAAGAAGATCCTGACCGAGCCGAAGAACGCGCTGGTGAAACAGTACCAGCGGCTGTTCGAGATGGAGAACATCGAGCTGACCTTCGCCGACGAGGCGCTTGGCGCGGTCGCCCGCAAGGCGATCGAGCGCAAGACCGGCGCGCGGGGCTTGCGTTCGATCCTCGAAGCGATCCTGCTCGAGACCATGTTCGACCTGCCGGGACTGGAAGGTGTGGAAGAAGTCGTGATTTCCCGCGAAGTCGTGGAAGGCACGGCCCGTCCGCTCTACATCTACGCCGATCGGACCGATCGCGCCGTCGAGAACGCCAGCGCCTGATTGGCGGCGCTGGAACGCTCCAATCGTACCTTGAAGTCGGGCTGCGGACATGTTGTTCCGCAGCCGGTGTTGCGTCGCTTATCGCGTTGCGTAAGCGCCTGATGGCGCGCGTTTTTCGATCACTTGACACCCCTCCGGTCGATAGCCACCTTATGTCGGCGGCGAGCGAAATTCTCATCAAGATTCGCCTCAGTTCCGATCCGGCAAGGCCGGTCCAACCTTCGATTGGTAGGGCGGTTTGTGGATCACCTCGGCACCTTGTGGCGGTTGCGCCTGAACACGGCGGGCTGCGAGCAAGGGGGCAAAGCAAAAGGAAAAGGCCATGACTAATCCAAAACCCCGGCCAACCATCGTCCATGGCGAGACACACGCCTATCCCGTGCTGCCGCTGCGCGACATCGTCGTCTTCCCGCACATGATCGTTCCGCTCTTCGTCGGCCGCGAGAAGTCGATCCGCGCGCTTGAAGAGGTGATGAAGAACGACGCGCTGATCATGCTCGCGACGCAGAAGAACGCGTCCGATGACGATCCGGCGCCCGACGCCATTTACGAGACCGGTACGCTCGCCAGCGTGCTGCAGCTCTTGAAGCTCCCCGACGGCACCGTGAAGGTGCTGGTCGAAGGGCTCGAGCGCGCGCGCGTGACGAAATACACCGATCGCGCCGACTATTACGAAGCGACCGCCGCCGCGCTCGCCGACACCGATGCGAAGTCGGTCGAGGCGGAAGCGCTGGCGCGCTCGGTCGTGTCCGACTTCGAGAGCTATGTGAAGCTCAACAAGAAGATCTCGGCCGAGGTCGTCGGCGTCGTGCAGGCGATCACCGATTTCGCCAAGCTCGCCGACACCGTCGCCTCGCATCTCGCGGTCAAGATCGCCGATCGCCAGGGCATCCTGGAGACGCTGTCCGTCACCACGCGCCTCGAGAAGGTGCTGGGCCTGATGGAAAGCGAGATCTCGGTGCTGCAGGTCGAGAAGCGCATCCGCTCGCGTGTCAAGCGCCAGATGGAGAAGACCCAGCGCGAGTATTATCTCAACGAGCAGATGAAGGCGATCCAGAAGGAGCTCGGCGACGACGATGGTCGTGACGAGCTCGCCGATCTCGAAGAGAAGATCTCCAAGACCAAGCTCTCCAAGGAAGCGCGCGAGAAGGCGCAGCATGAATTGAAGAAGCTGCGCCAGATGTCGCCGATGTCCGCGGAAGCGACCGTCGTGCGCAACTACTTGGATTGGCTGCTGTCGATCCCGTGGAACAAGAAGTCCAAGGTGAAGAAGGACCTGGAGCAGGCGCAGGCCATCCTGGACTCCGATCACTACGGACTGGAGAAGGTCAAGGAACGCATCGTCGAGTATCTTGCGGTGCAGTCGCGCGCCAACAAGCTGACGGGCCCGATCCTGTGCCTAGTCGGTCCTCCCGGCGTCGGCAAGACCTCGCTCGGCAAGTCGATCGCGAAGGCGACGGGGCGCGAATTCGTGCGCGTCTCGCTCGGCGGCGTGCGCGACGAAGCCGAGATCCGCGGTCACCGCCGCACCTATATCGGCTCGATGCCCGGCAAGATCATCCAGTCGATGCGCAAGGCCAAGTCGTCCAATCCGCTGTTCCTGCTGGACGAGATCGACAAGATGGGCGCCGACTTCCGCGGCGATCCGTCGTCGGCTCTGCTCGAGGTTCTCGACCCCGAGCAGAACGGGACCTTCAACGACCACTATCTCGAGGTCGACTACGATCTGTCCAACGTGATGTTCATCACGACCGCGAATACGCTCAATATTCCGGGCCCGCTGATGGACCGCATGGAGATCATCCGGATCGCGGGCTACACCGAGAACGAGAAGGTCGAGATCGCGCGCAAGCATCTGATCCCGAACGCAGTGTCCAAGCACGGCCTGGACTCCAAGGAGTTCTCGATCGACGACGACGCGCTGCTGCTTCTGATCCGCCGCTACACCCGCGAGGCGGGCGTGCGTAATTTGGAGCGTGAGCTCTCCACACTCGCCCGCAAGGCGGTGAAGGAGCTGATGATCTCCAAGAAGAAGTCGGTCAAGGTCACCGAGAAGACTCTCGAAGAGCTGCTCGGTGTGCCGAAGTACCGCTTCGGCGAGATCGAGAGCGAGCCGCAGGTCGGCATCGTCACCGGACTTGCCTGGACCGATGTCGGCGGCGAGCTGCTGACCATCGAAGGCGTCATGATGCCCGGCAAGGGCAAGATGACGGTCACGGGCAATCTGCGCGACGTGATGAAGGAGTCGATCTCCGCGGCGGCGTCCTATGTCCGCTCGCGCGCGATCAACTACGGCATCGAGCCGCCGATGTTCGACCGCCGCGACATCCACGTGCACGTGCCGGAAGGCGCGACACCGAAGGATGGTCCGTCCGCGGGCGTCGCGATGGCCACCGCGATCATCTCGGTGATGACCGGCATCCCGGTCCGCCACGATGTCGCGATGACCGGCGAGATCACGCTGCGCGGCCGCGTGCTGCCGATCGGCGGTCTGAAGGAGAAGCTGTTGGCTGCGGCCCGCGGCGGCATCAAGACGGTGCTGATCCCCGAGGACAACGCCAAGGATCTCACGGAGATTTCCGATGCGATCAAGGGCGGCATGGAGATCATCCCGGTCTCCCGCCTCGACGACGTCATCGCCAAGGCGCTGGTGAAGAAGCCGACGCCGATCGTCTGGGAAGAGGACACCAAGGTGACGGTGAAGCCGGATGGCGACGAAGCCGCCGGCGGTCTGACCGCTCACTGATCTCGACGAAATGATGATAAAACGGCGCCTTCGGGCGCCGTTTTTGTTTTTGGGGCAGGGAGACGAGGGCGATGCACATCGACGGGCAGTGCCATTGCGGGCGGATCACCTACGAGGCCGAGGTCGATCCCGAGGCGGTGTCGGTCTGCCACTGCACTGACTGCCAGACCCTGACCGGCTCGCCATTCCGGGTGACCGCGATCTGTGGCGCGGCGGACGTCAAGCTCACCGGCGGCACGCCACAGGTTTACGGCAAGCGCGGCGACAACGGCCGGATGCGCTTCCAGCATTTCTGCGCGGACTGCGGTTCCCCGCTGTTCACAAGCGGCGAGGGCGACCAGGCCGACGATTGGGGTATCCGCTGGGGCTCGATCCGCCAGCGCGACAAGTTGCGGCCGACGAGGCAGATCTGGTGCCGATCGGCGGCGGTCTGGATCGACGCCGTGCCGCTGCTGCCGGGGCGGCCGCAGGATTGAGGTCGGGCTGGGCTGGGCTGCCGAGCCGTAGCTCGCGCTTGAGAGCCCGCCTTCGCCCGGCGGGCTTCGGCGCGGCAGCCTTCGCCCGCTTCGCGCGTATGACATGTTGTGCTGGCCTGCCGAGCCGTAGCTCGCGAAGCGAGCGAAGGCTGGTGGGCGGTCACGGATTCGAACCGCGGACCCTCTCGGTGTAAACGAGATGCTCTAACCAGCTGAGCTAACCGCCCCCACGGCGCCCTCTTTAGCCCTCCGGCGGGGGGAGGAGCAAGGGGCCGCAAGAGCGCAGATCCAACTCATGTGACCGCTTGAGCGGTCTGTAACGTGATATCACCGCCAGCAAAGTGACTGAGGAACCCGATGCAACAGCCCAGCGGACACGAGCAAAACGCCGACCAGATCGCCTATTGGAACGGCCCCAGCGGACAGCGCTGGGCCGATCGCCACGCGGCGCAGGAGAGCCTGCTCGGGCCCATTGCCGAGGTGCTGATCGACCGCGCCAGGCCCAGGCCCGGCGAGCGCGTTCTCGATGTCGGCTGCGGCTCCGGCGCGACGACCTTTGCCTTCGCCAAAGCTGTCGCGCCCGATGGCTTTGCGCTCGGCCTCGACGTCTCCGAGCCGATGCTGGCGCAGGCGCGGGCGTTTGCGCCAAAGGGCCTGCCGCTCGATTTCGTGCTGGCGGATGCGACGGTCTATCCGTTCGAGCCGGCGAGCTTCGATCTGCTCGCCTCGCGCTTCGGCGTGATGTTCTTCGCCGATCCCGTTGCGTCCTTCGCCAATCTCCGCCGCGCGCTGAAGCCGACCGGGCGGCTCGCCTTTGTTTGCTGGCGCGAGCCGAAGGAAAACCCGTGGATGATGGCGCCGCTGATGGCGGTCTACAAACACGTGCCGAAGATGCCGCCGGTCGGGCCGGAGGAGCCGGGCCCGTTCGCCTTCGCCTCGGAAGAGCGGGTGACGCGCATCCTCAAAGGCGCCGGCTTTGCGGATGTGGCGATGGAGCCGCATAATGTTCCGATGGATATCGCCATCGGCGGTGGGCTCGACGCGGCGGTGGACGGCGCGCTCCAGATCGGCCCAGCCAGCCGCGCGCTCCAGGGCCATCCGCCGGAGACCTATGCGGCCGCCAGGGCGTCGATCCGCGAGATGCTCGCGCCAT
>RXJC01000329.1 GCA_003963435.1 Bradyrhizobiaceae bacterium
GTCGGGGTGCGGTCGGTGAAGCGGCGCTTGTTCTGCTTCCACACGCCTTCATACAGGCAGTTGTGGAAGTAGAAATACTCCATGTGCTTGAACTCGCTCTTCGCCGCCGAGAACAGCTCCTCAACCTGCTCGATATGCGCGTCCATGGAGCCGCCGATGTCGAAGAACACCAGCAGCTTCACCGCATTGCGCCGCTCGGGGCGCATGTGCACGTCGAGATAGCCGTGATTGGCGGTCTCGCGGATGGTGGTGTCGAGATCGAGCTCGTCGGGCGCGCCGGTGCGCGCGAACTTGCGCAGGCGCCGCAGCGCCACCTTGATGTTGCGGATGCCGAGCTCGACATTGCCGTCGAGGTCCTTGAACTCGCGCTTGTCCCACACCTTCACGGCGCGGTTGTTGCGGTTCTTCTCCTGGCCGATGCGCACGCCTTCGGGATTGTAGCCGTGGGCGCCGAACGGCGAGGTGCCCGCCGTGCCGATCCACTTCGAGCCGCCCTGGTGCCGGCCCTTCTGCTCCTCGAGGCGTTTCTTCAGGGTCTCCATGAGCTTGTCCCAGCCCATGGCCTCGATCTGCTTCTTCTCTTCCTCGGTCAGATACTTCTCGGCGAGCTTCTTAAGCCACTCCTCGGGGATCTCCGCCTTCTCCATGGCGTCGAGCAGGCTTTCCAGCCCCTTGAACACCGAGCCGAAGACGCGGTCGAACTTGTCGAGGTTGCGCTCGTCCTTCACCAGCGCGGTGCGCGACAGATAGTAGAAATTCTCGACCGAGTAGTCCGCAAGGTCGGCGTCGAGCGCCTCCACCAACGTGAGGTATTCGCGCAGCGTCACGGGGACCTGCGCGTCGCGCAGAGAGGTGAAGAATTGCAGGAACATGGCTGACAGATTGCCCGTCGGGGGGCGGACGTCAAGGGGCGAGGCCTCCCGCTCCGCACTGGACCGAGAGGCAATTTGCTCTAGAATTGAGGTCATACGGGGTTGTTTTGGGGACTTATGCAATGGGAATTCTAGCAGCACTGATCATCGGCGCGATCGCGGGCTGGCTCGCGGGCAAGATTGTCCACGGGGCGGGATTTGGGCTGGTCGGCAACATGGTGGTCGGCATCATCGGCGCGCTGGTTGCGAGCTGGGTTCTGCCGCAGCTCCACATCGGGCTCGCCACCGGCACGGTCGGCGCCATCGTCGACGCTACCATCGGCGCGGTGATTGTGCTCGTCATCCTTTCGCTGATAAAACGGGTCTGAAAGCCTGACCGAACCAGGAACGGCCGCCGCGAGCGGCCGTTCGCTTGTCGCGACGGGGGCGAGCGCCTCCTGCCGACGATGACCCAAGGACACGCAATGAAATTTACCGGCACCAAGGACTATGTTGCGACCGACGATCTCAAGGTCGCCGTCAACGCCTCGATCGTGCTCGAGCGCCCGCTGCTCATCAAGGGCGAGCCCGGCACCGGCAAAACGGTGCTGGCGGAGGAAGTGGCGAAGGCGCTGAACGCGCCGCTTCTGACCTGGCACATCAAGTCCACCACCAAGGCGCAGCAGGGCCTCTACGAATACGACGCGGTGTCGCGCCTGCGCGACAGCCAGCTCGGCGACAGCAGGGTCTCGGACATCAAGAACTACATCAAGCGCGGCAAGCTGTGGGAGGCCTTCACGGCCGAGCAGCGCCCGGTGCTCCTGATCGACGAGATCGACAAGGCCGACATCGAATTCCCGAACGATCTGCTGCTCGAGCTCGACCGCATGGAATTCCATGTCTACGAGACCGGCGAGACGATCAAGGCCAAGCAGCGCCCGATCATGATGATCACCTCCAACAACGAGAAGGAGCTGCCGGACGCGTTCCTGCGCCGCTGCTTCTTCCACTACATCAAGTTCCCCGACGCCGACACGATGGGCCGCATCGTCGACGTCCACTTCCCCGGCATCAAGAAGCGCCTCGTCGAGGAAGCGCTGCGCATCTTCTTCGAGGTGCGCGAGGTGCCCGGGCTCAAGAAGAAGCCGTCCACCTCGGAGCTGCTGGACTGGCTCAAGCTGCTGCTCAACGAGGACATGAGCGTCGAGCAGCTGCGCGAGCGCGACCCGCGCAAGCTGATCCCGCCGCTGCACGGCGCGCTGCTCAAGAACGAGCAGGACGTGCACCTGTTCGAGCGGCTGGCGTTCCTGAGCCGACGGGAAGTGTAGGCTTTCTCGTGTCCCGGACGCGCTGCAGCGTGCAACGCTGCTGCGCAGAGCCGGGACCCATGCGGCACGGATTACTCGGAAAGATGGGCCCCGGCTCTGCAGCGCACCGTCGAAGAGACGCTGCGCTGCGTCCGGGGCACGAGAACGGTGGGTGGCGCACGCTCTCTCCGCGTCATTGCGAGGAGCCCTTGCGACGAAGCAATCCAGACTGCCTCCGCGGATGGATTTCTGGATTGCTTCGCTTCGCTCGCAATGACGGAGTGTGACGCAAGGCATCGCTCTTCCCGCCACATCTCGCTTGTAGACATGCCTTTTCGTTCTCGCGGCTTGATCCACCCGAGCTTTGCTTGGTCTCGCCACCCTCTCAAATCCAAGAGGGCGCAGGGAAGGCCGGGCGCCGACCGGCACCCGCGGTCTGCCGCGCGAATGCACACGCGAAAAAGACCGCACAGCAGCATACAGGTGTGGCCGAACGCTCGGCCTTCCCTGCGCGATGGTCGGACGGCTTATGCCGTGATCTCCCGGGAGCCGAACTTTCCTTTGGCCTCCCTCACCGCTCGAATTGACGATGCCGTCCGCCCGGTTGGGCTCGCGCGCATCTTCGACCGGCTTGACCGTAGCAACGACGGCCAGGACCATACGGTTTTGTCGTACGCAGCACATCCGGCTTCGCCAAGAGGCTTCGCCGGACTTCGGCGCCGCTCGTCCGCACGAAGCCTCGGGCTCACAGGGACTACCCGCCCTGCCCGCGCCTCTCGTGCACGACGCTGCCGCGTCCACCGCAACCCGGCCCGCGTTTCGAACGACTCGCGAACCGCCCCTCTTCATCGGGCCGGGCCGCTGCAGTTTATGCCGTAATTCCGAATTTCGGTAAAGCGGAATATTTTATAGGGAGGGGTTGACGGGGTGGCGGGTGTTTTGCCCGACGGGTAATGAACCTGCCCTACACTTGGAATTTCCCATTCGCGAAATCGAGATTTCGTCGTCCACTTTCCAGATCCTGTCCAAGCACTGTGATGCAACCTAACAAATTACCTGCTGCATCCCAGAAAGCGGTAACGCTATTGCGAGGTCCGATGAACGGCTGCACCTGGATCAGATCGCGCAGACCGACAAGGAGTCAATTAGCTCAGCCATTCCACCGGTCTGAATGCCTTTTTCCTCGCAGTGCCGTTGCCTGATCCGGTATGTCCGCAACAACCCGCCGGCTGGGGAACTCGCACCACCGGTACTGCCTGCGAATTCGACCTGGGGATCACCAACAACAGACAGTGCGACGGCAGCCCAGCTCTGGGCATTTTGCTTCAAAGCCTCCGACAGTCTGTTCTTCTCGTTCTTAACACCCATCACGACGCCTTGCGCTTCACCGCCTTGCGCAAGGTCTCATCGATCCGCGACTGCCAGCCCGGTCCGGTCGATTTGAAATGATCGAGCACGTCAGGGCTGAGGCGCAGGGAGACCAGCTTCTTGGTCGGCGCCTTGTTCGGGCCGCGGCCTTTCCGGATGGATGCGCTGAGGTCAGGAAAGACTTCGGAGAACGGTCGCGCCTTGGCGAAATCCGCCTTGGTCAGTTCCGGATTGTCACTGACCGCGCGCAGGTCTTTCTTGGTATAGCCCGACTTCTTCCTAGCGTTCGGCATAGAGTTTCCTTTCGCTGCGGCTTGCCGGTCGCATGCTGATGATGCTGACGCCTTCACGTCCCAGCCGGGCGAATACGACGACAATGACACCACGGATACTTGCGCCGACCGCGATCCAGCGCTTGCCGTTGTTTTGTGACGGAATGACCAGCGCGGTGTCGAAGAAGGCTTCGTCCAGATCGGCAAAATCCAGCCCATGCTTGTCGAGGTTGGCGAGCCGCTTCGGTTCATCCCAGACGATCTTCATTGCCTTTAATGTAGCTACGATTTAGCTGATAGTCAACATTCTGTAGCTACAAAAAAAACGAATCGGCAGGCTGGGTTAGCCTCAGCGTAACCCACCTCTTTAGTCTCTCCGCGTCGAGAGAAGCGGTGGGTTACGCTGCGCGACCTGCGTTTTGCGCAGTCGCGCAGCTAACCCACCCTACGAAATCTCACGCCACCGCCGCATCCGGAATGCGCGCGGCTTCCATCGGCTGCTTGCCGCGGATGAGGTCCGAGGCGCGATCGGCGATCATCATGGTCGACGCATTCAAATTCGCCGAGATCATGCGCGGCATCACCGAGGCGTCGATGACGCGGAGGCCTTCGAGGCCGTGGACGCGGAGCTGGTCGTCGACCACCGCCCAGCTCGAGTCCGCCGGGCCCATGCGGCAGGTGCAGCCGGGGTGGAAGGTAGTGGTGCCGCGCTCGGTGGCGGCGTGCAGGAATTCGTCGTCGGTGTTGACGTTGGGGCCGGGGAAATCCTCGTAGGCGTAATAGGGCGACAGCGGCGCGGACTTGAGAAGCCTGCGCGCGAGCTTCATGCCGCCGACGATGACGCGGCGGTCGAGCTCGGCGTCGAGATAGTTGGTCTGGATGATCGGCGGCGCAAAGGGATCGTTGGATCGGATGCGGACATAGCCGCGGCTCTCCGGGCGCTGCTGCCAGGAGGCCACGGTCATGCCGGGCTCGTCCTCGAGCTGGCCCTGCACGCCTTCCTTGTAGGAGGCCGGCGTGAAGGTGAGCTGCAAATCGGAGCTGTCGGCGCTCTCGCCGGAGTGCCAGAAGCAATAGACCATGGTCGGCGATAGCGAGAGCAGGCCGCGGCGCGCGGTCGCCCATTTCAGCGCCTCGATCCAGAGCGAGAGGCCGCGGCGAAGCTCGTTGATGGTCTTGATGTCCTTGACCCGCGCCACCGTGCGCGGCGCGTAATGGTCCTGCAGGCCCTCGCCGACCGGCAGCGCGTGACGCACGGCGATGCCGTGCTGCTGCAACAGATCGGGAGAGCCGATGCCGGAGAGCTGCAGGAGCTGCGGCGAGTTATAGGTGCCGCCGGACAGGATCACTTCCTTGTTGGCGCGCACCTCCACCGGCGTGCCGCCGCGGCCGCCTTTCATGTAGCGCACGCCGACGGCGCGCTTGCCCTCGAAGATGATCTCGGTCGCGTGCGCATGCGTGTGCACATGCACGTTCGGCCGCTTCATCGCGGGCTTGAGGAACGCGGTCGAACCGGACACGCGCAGGCCCTTGTCGATGGTGCGCTGGCAGTAGGAGACGCCCTCTTGGATGGCGCCGTTGTAATCGGGATTGCGGGGAATGCCGAGCGAGACCGCGCCTTCCATGAAGGCTTCGCAGAGCGGATCGCGCCAGTCCATGGTGGTCACGGTGAGATTGCCGTCGCGCCCGCGAAACATGTTGTCGCCCTCGCCGACCCGCTTCTCCAGCCGCTTGAAGTAGGGCAGCACGTCGGCATAGCCCCAGCCGCGGTTGCCCATCTGCGCCCAGGTGTCGAAATCCATGCGCTGGCCGCGATTGTAGATGTGGCCGTTGATCGAGGACGAACCGCCGAGCGTCTTGCCGCGCGGCGCGTAGATGCTGCGCCCGCCGGTCCAAGGACCGGGCTCCTGCTGGTAGGCCCAGTTGATGCTCTTCATGTGGAAGGTCTTGATGAAACCCGCCGGCAGATGGATGTAGGGATGCCAGTCGGAAGGCCCGGCTTCGAGCACGCAAACGCTGGTGTTGGGGTCTTCGCTGAGCCGGCTGGTGAGCACGCATCCGGCCGAGCCCGCCCCGACGATCACATAATCAAATCTATCCATGGTGCCTCGACCGCCTCTAGCGCGGCTTGTCGTTGAGTTGAAATTCCAGATGCGCCTGCACCGTCGGCCATTCGGCGGCGGTGATGCTGTAGACGACGGTGTCGCGCAGCGTGCCGTTCGGCGCGATCTGGTGGCTGCGCAGAATGCCGTCCTGCTTGGCGCCGAGGCGCTCGATGGCGCGGCGGCTCTGGTGGTTGAAGAAGTGGGTGCGGAATTCGACCGCGATGCAGTTCAGCGTCTCGAAGGCATGGCGCAGCAGCAAGAGCTTGCACTGGGTGTTGAGCGGACCGCGCTGCGCGCTCTTGCCGTACCAGGTCGAGCCGATCTCGACGCGGCGGTTGGCGGCATCGATGTTCATGTAGGTGGTCATGCCGACGATGTTGCCGGCGGCATCGAACACGGTGAACGGCAGCATCGAACCTGCGGCCTGGAGCCCCAGGCGGCGGTCGATCTCCTTGCCCATGTTCTCCGGCAGCGGGATCGCGGTGTACCAGAGCTTCGACAGCTCGCCGTCCTTGACGGCCTCGACCAGCCCCTCGCGATGATCATGCGACAGCGGCTCGAGACGGGCGTGCTGTCCACGCAGGGTGACGGGATCAGGCCAGGGCATTGAAGTCTCTCCTTACGTCATTGCGAGCGAAGCGAAGCAATCCAGATTCTCACCGCAGAGGCAGCCTGGATTGCTTCGTCGCTTCGCTCCTCGCAATGACGGTCACTAGCACCGTTTACTTGTTTAGGAAATTCAACGGCAATCCGCCGCGCGGCCAGTCCATGGCGACCAGCTCGCCCTTGCCGGACAGCGTGATGTAGGCCGTCTTCAGCTCCGGGCCGCCGAAGGCGATGTTGGTGGTGACGCGGTCGCCGGTCGGGACCTGCTCGACCAGGGTGCCGTCGGGCGCGATCACCGAGATGCAGCCGGAGACGAGGGTAGCGACGCAGACATTGCCGTTCGCCTCCACCGCGAGCGAGTCGAACATCTGGTAGCCGCCGAGGCCGCAGATCGGCTTGCCGCGCTCGCCGCGATAGATCACGTCGCGGGGCTTCAGCGTGCCCGGCGCGGAGAGCTCGTAGGCCCAGAGCCGGCCGGTCGGCGTCTCCGCGATGTAGACGGTATTCTCATCCGGCGACAGCCCGATGCCGTTGGCCGGCAGGATGCCGTGCACGATCTCGACGATCTCGGTCATGCCGGGCTTGAGGTAGTACATGCCGCCGACGTCCATCTCGCGCGCGCGGCGCTTGCCGAGATCGGAGAACCACAGCCCGCCCTGCTTGTCGAACACCAGGTCATTCGGCCCGCGCAGATCGTGCTCGCCGCATCGGGTGACGACCGTCTCGACCTTGCCGGATTGCAGGTCGACGCGCTGGATCGAGCCGCCGAGATAATCGTCGGGCTGCGGGCCCGGCATGATCATGTTGCGGGTCGGGATCCAGGAGAAGCCGCCATTGTTGCAGATGTACATCTTGCCGTCGGGGCCGAGGGCGGCGCCGTTGGGGCCGCCTGGAATTTTCGCGACGATCTCCTTGCGGCCGTCAGGGTAGACCCGGGTCAGGCGCTGGCCGCGGATCTCCACCAGCACCACCGAACCATCCGGCATCACGACCGGTCCTTCGGGGAATTCGAGGTCGGTGGCGAGAACGCGGACGTCAGACATGTGAGACCCTCCCGGCTGCTTGTTATGACTTGCACGGGATGTCCGGCACGGCCCCACACGCAAGATTTGCCTGCGGTTATGGCAAAGTCGCCCGGGCTTGCCAAGCAAGCGGGACGGTATGCCAGCGTTGCAGCTTACTCGCGCACTGGCACCCAGATTTCGAAGCCGCCATCACCGGTCGCGGGATCGAATTTCTCGTCATAGCGCTCGAAATTCGGCGCATCCGCGGCCTTCAGGCCGGAGGCCGGCAGCCATTGATTCCAGATCGTGTTGACGGTGCGGCGGATCGAGGCGACGTGCTCGGTGTGGGTGAACACCGCATAGCGCTGCTCCGGGATGCGGATGCGGGCGAAGCGGCGCGGCAGGTCGGAGAAATCGGCGACCTCGACGCCGGCGATGTAGTCGAAATTGCCGGCGTCATCGCCATTGCAGCAGACGCCGTAAGCGACGCTGCCGACCCTTGCGGGAATGTCCGCGACCTCCTGATGGAAGCGGTGCCACAATCCCGGGATCATGGCGCCATTGTCGCAGGAGATGCGCTCGGCGGGACCGGCGATCAGGAAGGCTCTTGCCGTCTCGAAACGCGGTGCAGCGAGGTTATTCAAGAGGGTGGAGTCCATGAGGATCGGCTCCTGTAGCTGGAGATGGGCGGTGCTGGTCGCGGCCCGGACCGCTTCGGGCGTGGTGCCGAACTGGTCGCGGAAGGCGCGGGTGAAGGCTTCGTGCGAGCCGTAGTCGGCCTCCAGCGCCAACGACAGAATGTCGGGCGCGCCGTTCGCAAGACTGCGCGCAGACTCACTCAGCCGCCGCGCGCGCACGTAGCGCATCACCGGGTAGCCAGTGGCTGCGGCGAACGCGCGCACGATGTGGAACCGCGACACGCCCGAGACCGCAGCGATCTCGTCGAGCGTCATCGGCTCGGCAAGATGGCTCTCGATATACCAGAGCGCGCGCTGCGCTGGGTTCATGGCAGTGATCCTCGCTCGAAGCGCGGTCATGATGCGCGGCACCCGGCCGCGTCGCTTGATCGACATTGCTGTCGACCCGCAAGGATAGTCCGGCATTGGCCACTGGCAACGCCGGGGGATTCGCAGCTACACTCGCCAGAACCGCTCACGAGAAAGGGGAACCGGGTCATGGAAATCACCGATGTGCGGGCGCACCATATCCGCATCCCCTATGATGCCGGTGTCGCCAGCTTCCGCCAGGGCGCCTCCGCGATCACGGCCCTCGACATGGTGCTGGTCGAGGTCTCGACCGATGCGGGTTTGACCGGCTGGGGTGATGCCTTCGCCTATGTCTGCCCGCGCACCACGCGTAGCGCGGTGGAGGAGATGATTGCGCCGCAAGCCCGCGGGTTGAAGGTGCCCGATGCGGCCGGCATTCCCGCAGCGATGGAGCAGATCCAGCGCAATCTGCATCTGTTCGGCCGCTACGGCATCACCATGTTCGCGATCTCCGGGCTCGACATCGCGCTGTGGGACCTTGCCGCCAAGATCGAGGGCGTGCCGGTGCATCGCCTGCTCGGAGAAACCAGGCGCACGGCCATCCCGGCTTACGCGAGCCTGCTGCGGATCGGCTCGCCCGAAAATATCGCCCGCGAATGCCGGAAAGCGCTGGCGCTCGGCTATGGCGCGATCAAGCTGCACGAGACCACCGCGCCCGCGGTATTCGCCGCGCGCGAGGCGATCGGGCCAAGCATTCCGCTGATGGTCGACATGAACTGTCCGCTCACGACCGAGCAGGCGATCGCGTTCGCGACCTCGTGCCGCGACGCCCGGCCGATGTTTCTGGAGGAGCCGGTCTGGCCGCCGGAAGACTTTGCCGCGCTCGCCGAGGTCCGCAGCAAGGGCGGGCTCGACATCGCGGCCGGCGAGAACGCCTGCACGGAGGTTCAATTTCGCCAGATGATGGAAGCGGGCGCGGTGAGCCACGCCCAGCCGTCGGTGACCAAGGTCGGCGGCATCACGGAATTCGTGAAGGTCGCCGCGCTCGCCGATCGGCTCGGCGTCAAGATCGTGCCGCACTCGCCGTATTTCGGCCCAGGCCTGCTCGCGACGCTGCATCTGCTGGCGACGCGCGACGACGGGCTGGTCGAGATGTTCTACCTCAAGCGCGAGGCCTGTCTCTGGGGCGGACGTGCAGATGCCGATGCCACCGGCCATGTCGCGGTCTCGACGGCCCCAGGGCTCGGCTACGAGCCCGACCGCGGCGTGATGGAGCGCTATCGCGTGACGTGACCGTCGCGCCTACTTCGCAGCATCCTTGGGCGGCGGCGCGTCCTGCTTCTTCTTCATATCCTCGGCGGTCTTCGCCTGCGCGGCCTGGAGATCGAGAAGCGTTTTCTGCAGGCCGGCCAAACTCGTCTTCAGCGCGTCGATCTGACGACCCGCCGCGTCCAGCTTCTGCTGGTGATCGAGATTGAGCTTGGTGATCGTCTTCTGCAGGAAGTCGACATTGCTCTGCAGGCAGGAGGTGCGCCGCTCCCAGGTCTTCTCGACCGTGCAGATCTCGATGCCGGGC
>RXJC01000562.1:0-4423 GCA_003963435.1 Bradyrhizobiaceae bacterium
CGGCGCCAGCCTGCTGCCGGCCGGCGTGATCAAGGTCGAGGGCCAGTTCGCCCGCGGCGATGCCGTGATCGTGCGCGGCCCCGACACCAGCGAGATCGGCCGCGGCCTGATCGCCTATGACGCCGACGAGGCCGAGCGGATCAAGGGCCGCTCCTCCCCAGACGTGATGACCATCCTCGGCATCAGCGGCCGCGCCGAGATGATCCACCGCGACGATCTGGTGGTGGGCGGGTAGGGGCTCGGGCGCCAGCCAACTATTGCATGTCGTCCGCGCCGATATCCTGGCGGCCGTGCATGACCCGGACGATCTCCACGCCATCGGGCAGCGGAACATAGAAGATCACGTAGTTTCCGGCCGGGAAACTGCGCAGGCCTGCGCGCAATTCCAACCGCTCCCGACCGGCCAGCGGATTGTCAACCAGCATCTCGAAAATCTCGCCAATACGACCGATCTGCTTGTCAGCGGACCGGACGCTGTCCGAAGCGATGAAATCCCAGATCGAATCGAGATCGAGGTCTGCTTGTGGAGCTTTGCGGAATCTATTCACCACGCTTGCGCGCGACCAACCGTTGCCGTCCCCGCGCCTTGATATCGTTCATCCACTCGCGGGGATCGATCTCTTCCATCGGCCCGCTATCGAATCCCTTCTGGATTTCAGCCCGCAGCGCCTCCAGCTTGATCCTGCGCCGCTCCTCGCGCTCTTCGACCAAGCGCAGGCCCTCGCGCATCACCTCGCTGGCGGTGGCATAACGGCCGCTCTCGACCAGATTGTCGATCAGATCCTCAAAATGCTTGCCGATGCTGTAGCTGCTCGCCATGAGAGGCTCCGTTATCAAGCAATGATATTTATTGATATTCGGGCGGACCGCAAGAATGAGCGCGGCTTCCGCTCAAACCCGGCCAATGGCCCATCCGGCCGGCACCAGCCGGGCCCCAGCCATACCCTCCCCGCCCTTCGCAAAAGCGGGATTTCCGTGCTAGGACACCGCCTTAGCAAAAGGTTTGACCCCATGGCCGCCCCCCTCAAAGCCGTCGACGGCAATGCCGATCTTCAGGCGCTGATGTCCGATCTCGGAACCCGTGCCCGCGCCGCCGCGCGCGTGCTGGCGCTGGCGCCGCCGGAGCAGAAGAACCGGGCATTGGAAGCCATGGAGCGCGCGATCCGCGCCAACGCGGCCGCCATTCTCGCGGCCAATGCCGAGGACGTCGCCGAGGCCCGCGCCGCCGGCAATGCCACCTCCTCCTTCATCGACCGCCTGACGCTGACGCCTGCGCGGGTCGAGGGCATGGCCGAGGGCATCGGCATCGTGCGCGGCATCGCCGATCCCGTCGGCATCGTCACCGAGAGCTGGCAGCGGCCGAACGGCATGACCATCGAGCGCGTGCGCGTGCCGCTCGGCGTCGTCGGTGTGATTTTCGAGAGCCGGCCCAATGTCGCCGCCGACGCCGGCGTGCTGTGCCTGAAGTCCGGCAATGCCGTGATCCTGCGCGGCGGCTCGGACAGTTTTCGCTCGTGCCGCGCGATCCACGACTGCCTGGTGCAGGGCCTGCGCGAAGCCGGCCTGCCTGAAGCCGCGATCACGCTGGTGCCGACGCGCGACCGCGCGGCGGTCGGCATGATGCTGTCAGGTCTGGGCGGCGCCATCGACGTGATCGTCCCTCGGGGCGGCAAGAGCCTCGTCGCGCGTGTCGAGCAGGAGGCGCGCGTGCCCGTGTTCGCGCATCTCGAAGGCGTCAATCACGTCTATGTCGATGCCAGCGCCGACCTCGCGATGGCGAAGTCGATCGTGCTCAACGCCAAAATGCGCCGCACCGGCGTCTGCGGCGCGGCCGAGACGCTGCTGGTCGATCGCGCCGCGGCGGCCGCGAATCTGAAGCCGCTGGTCGAGATGCTGCTCGAGGCCGGCTGCGAGGTGCGCGGCGACGAGGCCGTGCAAAAAACGGATTCGCGGGTAAAACCTGCCAGCGACGAGGATTGGGACACCGAATATCTCGACGCGATCATCGCCGCGAAAGTGGTGGACGGTGTCGACGGCGCGATCGCGCACATCCAGAACCACGGCTCGCATCACACCGATGCGATCGTGAGCGCGGATGAAGCCGCGGCGAAGAAGTTCCTCAGCGAGGTCGATTCCGCGATCGTGCTGCACAACGCCTCGACGCAGTTCGCCGACGGCGGCGAGTTCGGTTTCGGCGCGGAGATCGGCATCGCCACCGGCCGCTTCCACGCCCGCGGCCCGGTCGGCGCCGAGCAGCTGACCAGCTTCAAATATCGCGTTCACGGCACCGGGCAGACGCGGCCATAAGTAACGTTGCAAGGCGCGGCCATTGAGCAACAACTTCGTCGTGCCGCGCTTCCTGGCACAAGCAGTCCCGCCTTACACGGAGGGCATGCGCATCGGCCTGCTCGGCGGCTCGTTCAATCCGCCGCATCAGGCCCATCGCGCCATCAGCCAGTTTGCGCTCAAGCGATTGCAGCTCGATCGCGTCTGGTGGCTGGTGACCCCCGGCAATCCGCTGAAGGAGAACGGCAATCTGCATGAGCTCGGCGAGCGCATGCAGGCCGCGCGCGAGGTGGCCGATGATCCACGCATCGAGGTCAGCTGTCTCGAATCCGTCATCCGCACCCGCTACACTATCGACACGATCAACACCTTGCGCCACCGCCTCTCGGGCTTGCGCTTCGTCTGGATCATGGGCGCCGACAACCTCGCTCAATTCCATCGTTGGCAGCACTGGCGGCGTATCGCCGACCAGGTGCCGATCGCGGTGATCGATCGCCCGCCGCAGAGTTTTCGCGCCCTCGCCTCTCCCGCTGCCAAGGCGTTGGCCCGCTACCGCCTGCCCGAGAACAAGGCAGCATTACTTGCGGATCAGCCCGCCCCGGCCTGGGTCTTCCTGACGGGTATGAAGCTGAATCTGTCCTCGACCGGTCTACGGAACCCGGATGGAAGCTGGAAAGGTACGAAGTGAGTCAGACTATGCGGGGAACCTGCAGGCTCCGGGGGCTCTCTGGCATATTGAAACCCTTAACCCCACATGATGTAGTGTAACCGGCGGCGCCGGATTCGGCGTTCGCGATACAGTGAAAGGAATGGTCCCTGACCACATCTGTATTGTCCAAGACTTCAACCAAGTCTGTTTTACCCAAGGTTGCCAAGCCGGCGCGTAAAACATCGACCAAAGCTGCGGCCTTGAAGGCGCAACCCGACGCCGACAAGACGCTGAGCCTGATCCTCTCCCGCCTCGAGGACATGAAGGCGGAAGAGACGGTCACCATCGACCTTCGCGGCAAATCGGCGTACTCCGACTACATGATCGTCACCACCGGCCGGGTGAACCGGCACGTCGGCGCGATCGCGGAAAACGTCACCAAGAGCCTCAAGGAAAACGGCATCAAGAACATCCACGTCGAGGGCTTGCCCAATTGCGACTGGGTGCTGATCGATTCCGGCGACGTGATCGTGCACGTGTTCAGACCCGAGGTCCGCGAGTTCTACAATCTCGAGCGATTGTACACGCAGGGCCCAGGGGCGGCGAAGGCGATCTAGGCTCATCGGGCCGATTTCGAATCGGCTGACGCGCATGCTAGCGTCGTGCGCGCGCGTCTTGCGCGCGGTGTTGAAAACGCGACCCTGACGAGATCATGCGTGTTGCTGTCATTGCGGTGGGCCGGCTGAAGCAGGGCCCCGAACGGGAGCTTGCCGACCGCTATTTCGAGCGGTTCGGCGAAGCCGGCGGCAAGCTCGGATTCCGCGGGCTCAGTGTCTACGAAGTTGCCGAAAGCCGGGCGCGCGACACCGCGACGCGGATGACCGAGGAGGCCGCGGCGATCTCGGCCCATATTCCGGACAAGGCGGTCCTGGTGGCGATGGACGAGCGCGGCCAGAATCTCGAATCCACCGTATTCGCACGGCATCTGGCGCGCTGGCGCGACGAGGGGGCCGGACATACTATCTTCGTGATCGGAGGGGCGGACGGACTTTCGCCCGAATTGCGCCGTAAGGCCAAGCTCGCGATCGCGTTCGGCTCTGCGACCTGGCCGCACCAAATGGTCCGCGTCATGCTTCTGGAACAGCTTTACCGGGCCGCCACCATTCTGGCCGGCCACCCCTATCACCGCGCGTGATGCGCGCCACAACGAGCACCTTTGCCGACACGATGCGAGCGCCGCTCCTCAACCTGCTGCTGATCACTGGCGTTGCCGGCGCCAGCCTCGCGCAAGCTCGCATAAGCCTCGCGCAAGCTCAGACGGCAGTGCCGGCGCCGCAGACCGCTGCCGTCTCCCCCGATGCCATCAAGCAGCGCGAGCAGGAGCTGGAAGCCGCCCGCGCCAGGCAGAAGAGCGCGGAGGAGGCCCAGGCCAAGCTCAAGGCCGAGATCACCGCGCTCGGCCAGGACCGCACCCAGCTCAACCAGCAG
>RXJC01000562.1:4473-8721 GCA_003963435.1 Bradyrhizobiaceae bacterium
AACCAGCAGCTGATCGACACCGCCGCCAATGTGCGCGCCGTCGAGACCAAGATCGACGACACCGAAGCGCGGCTGCGAAACCTGAACGGCCGCGAGCAGGAGATGCGCGCTTCGCTGGATTCGCGCCGCGCCGACATCGTCGAGGTGCTGGCGGCGTTGCAGCGGGCCGGGCGGCGCACGCCGCCGGCGCTGCTGGTGCGCCCCGAGGATGCGCTGCAATCGCTGCGCACCGCGATGCTGCTCGGTGCCGTGGTGCCGGAGCTGCGCGGCCGCGCTGAAAAAATCGCAGGCGAGCTCGGCGAGCTCGTGGCCCTGCGCAAAACCATCGCCACCGAGCGCGACCAGCTCGCCTCCGACCGCGACAAGGTCAGGAGCGACCAGACCCGCCTCACCGCCTTGATCGACGAGCGGCAGCGCCAGCAATCCGCACGCGAAAAGGACCTCGACGCCGAAAGCGCCCGCGCGATCATGCTGTCAAAGCAGGTCGGCGATCTCCAGGGCCTGATCACCAAGATGGAGCAGGACCTGCAGAGCGCCGCCAAGGCCGCCGAGAAGGCCGCCGAAGCCGCCAGGCAGGCCGAGGCCAAGGAGGCCAAGGCAGCAGCGGCCAAGTCCGGCCCGGCTGCTTTCAAGGATCGCTCCCGGACCACCCCCGCCATCGCCTTCGCCTCGGCCAAGGGTCTGCTGCCGCTTCCGGTTAACGGTAACAAGATCAGGGATTTTGGCGGTTCCGATGGTGTCGGCGGGGTCCAGAAGGGCATTTCGCTGGCGACCAAGCCCGGCTCCCAGGTCACAACGCCGTGTGACGGCTGGGTGGTTTATTCCGGTCCGTTCCGCAGTTATGGACAACTCTTGATCCTCAACGCCGGGGGCGGGTATCATGTCCTGATCGCCGGGATGGAGCGCATTTCGGTCAACATCGGACAGTTTGTGCTCACGGGGGAGCCGGTCGCGACCATGGGGTCGACATCTCAAGTCGCCTCCATTCTCGCGACGAACGCGAGTCAACCTGTGCTGTATGTCGAGTTCCGTAAGGACGGCACTCCAATCGATCCAGGCCCATGGTGGGCCGCAAATGAAGGCGAGAAGGTTCGCGGATGATGCGCAAGACTTCAGTAATCCTCCTCAGCGCGGCCACCGGTGCAGCGCTGACGCTGTTCGTGACGCAGCCGCGCGCGGTGTTCATGGGCTCCAGCGCGCGAGCCGCCACCGCGGACACCTATCGCCAGCTCAATCTGTTCGGCGATGTCTTCGAGCGCGTGCGCTCCGACTATGTCGAGAAGCCCGACGACACCAAGCTGATCGAATCCGCCATCAGCGGCATGCTCACCGGCCTCGATCCGCATTCGAGCTACATGGATGCCAAGAGCTTCCGCGACATGCAGGTGCAGACCCGCGGTGAGTTCGGCGGCCTCGGCATCGAGGTCACGATGGAAGACGGCCTCATCAAGGTGGTCTCGCCGATCGACGACACCCCGGCCTCGCGCGCCGGCATCATGGCCAACGACATCATCACCAATCTCGACGACGAGGCGGTGCAGGGCCTGACCCTGAACCAGGCGGTCGAGAAGATGCGCGGCCCGGTCAACACCAAGATCAAGCTGAAGATCATCCGCAAGGGCCAGGACAATCCGCTCGACGTCACCCTGGTGCGCGACAATATCCGCGTCCGTTCGGTGCGCGCGCGCGTCGAGCAGGACGACATCGCCTATATCCGCATCACCACCTTCAACGAGCAGACCACCGAGGGCCTGAAGCGCGAGGTCGCCAACCTCTCGAATCAGATCGGCGACAAGCTCAAGGGCTACATCATCGACCTCCGCAACAACCCGGGCGGCCTGCTCGAGGAAGCGGTCACCGTCTCCGACGCGTTCCTGGAGAAGGGCGAGATCGTCTCGACCCGCGGCCGCAATGCCGAGGAGACCCAGCGCCGCACCGCGCATGCGGGCGACCTCACCAAGGGCAAGCCGGTCATCGTGCTGGTCAACGGCGGCTCGGCCTCGGCGTCGGAGATCGTCGCCGGCGCGCTGCAGGACCACAAGCGCGCGACCATCGTCGGCACGCGCTCGTTCGGCAAGGGCTCGGTGCAGACCATCATCCCGCTCGGCAGCGGCAACGGCGCGCTGCGCCTGACCACGGCGCGCTACTACACGCCGTCGGGCAAGTCGATCCAGGCCAAGGGCATCGTGCCCGACATCGAAGTGCTGCAGGACGTGCCGGACGAGCTGAAGGCCCGCACCGACACCAAGGGCGAGGCTTCGCTGCGCGGCCATCTCAAGAACGACGGCGACGAGAAGACCGGCTCGCAGTCCTACGTCCCGCCGGACGCCAAGGACGACAAGGCGCTCAAGCTCGCCGGCGACCTGCTCCACGGCATCAAGAACAGCGCCTCGGCCGCACCCACGTCTGGCGGCGATACCAAGGCCACGACCGACAAGCCCAAAGCGGCGAACTAACGCCGGCATATTGCGCGATCCCAAAGGGCGGCTTCCTGGAGACGCCCTTTTCGTTTGGAACTCTCATCGAACTCCTGGCATCCCCGGCCTCTCCCGGCCTGCCGCCGCTTGACCATGGCGTGGTATCGTCGGCACGAGTGATTCGGGATCGCCCATGACTGAAACGGCCGATGATCTGAGCGCCCCGCTCGGACAGGACAAGCCGCGCCGGAAACGCCGGCTGCGGCTGCCGTTCACGGCCATGCAGCTGCTTGCCGTGCTGCTCGGCCTGTTCCTGCTCACCTTTGCCGGCTTCGCCATCTTCAACAAGGATCCGCTCGGCGGCGAGCCGATGACGCGGATCGCCATCCGCGACAACGGCGCGGACAAGGCCACCGCCGAGAAGCCAGCCGCCCCCCAGGACAGCAAGCACGAGAGCAAGGAAGCGCCGAAGCAGGCCGCCCCCGGTGAGCAGAAGACCGTCACCATGATCGACGGCTCGACCGGCGCCCGCCACGACGTGGTGATCGGCGGCGGTGGCGCCGAGAAAAGCGAGGCGGCGGCAGCTTCAGCCCCGCCGCCCGTCATGGCCGGGATCGATCCAAAGCTGCTGGAGAAATCGCGCTACGGCATGATCCCGGCGGTCTCCGGCGACCTGAAGCCGTTCAACGTCTATGCCGCGGATGCCGACCGCGCCAAGGCCGCCAAGATGCCGGTGGTCGCCATCGTGATCGGCGGCCTCGGCGTCGGCGCCGCCAAGACCCTAGACGCCATCATGAAGCTGCCGGCCGCGGTGACGCTGGCGTTCACGCCCTACGGCGCCGATCCCGGCAAGCTCGCCGAGCGCGCCCGCGCGCAGCGCCACGAGATCTTCCTGCAGATCCCGATGGAGCCCTACGATTTTCCCGACAACGACCCGGGTCCGCAGACGCTGCTGACCTCGCTCAGCGCCGACCAGAACATGGACCGCCTGCATTGGCATCTGAGCCGGATGCAGGGCTATGCCGGCATCGCCAATTTCATGGGGGCGCGCTTCATCGCGACCGAGCCGGCGATGCAGCCGATCATCCGCGAGGCTGCCAAGCGCGGCCTCGGCTTCTTCGACGACGGCTCCTCGCCCCGCAGCATCGCCTCCCAGGCCGCCGCGAGTCAGGCCATGCCGTTCGGCAGGGGAGACATCGCGATCGACGTCGTGCCGACCCCGGCCGAGATCGACCGCGCCCTGAACAAGCTGGAATCGGCGGCACGCGAGCGCGGCATCGCCGTCGGCACGGCCTCCGCCCTTCCCGTCTCGATCGACCGCATCGGCGCCTGGACCAAGACATTGGGCGACCGGGGTATTCTTTTGGTGCCATTGACAACCGCGATGCTGAAATCAAAATCCAGCTAAATCAACGGATTGGTAGGGCACGGCGCCTCGCGGAGCCGGTTAAGTCCTACCGACAGCATGCGAGAGGTCTGGCGGAATGGCGCGTTACGAGGATCTGCCCTACCGGACCTGCGTCGGGGTGATGCTGATCAACCCAAAGGGACTGGTGTTCATCGGCCGCCGCGCCGGCGGCATCGAGCATGTCGACGACACCCATGTCTGGCAGATGCCGCAGGGCGGCGTCGATCCCGGCGAGGACACTTGGGCGGCCGCCAAGCGCGAGCTCTATGAGGAGACCAGTGTGCGCTCGGTGGAGCGGCTCGGCGAGGTCCCGGACTGGCTCACTTACGACATTCCGCGCACGGTGGCGGGGCGCGCCTGGAAGGGCCGCTACCGCGGCCAGCGCCAGAAATGGTACGCGGTGCGCTTCACCGGCAAGGACAG
>RXJC01000283.1 GCA_003963435.1 Bradyrhizobiaceae bacterium
CGACTGCCACGCCGTGGCCGGTCTGCCCTCCCTTGGAGCTGCGGGAATATGGAAAGACGTCTGGCTGCCATCGTCTGCGCCGATGTCGCCGGCTATTCGCGCATGATGGGCAGCGACGAGGCCGGCACCCATGCCGCCTTCAAGGCCCATCGCGCCGCGATCCATCCCATCATCCTCAATCACGGCGGCCGCGTCGTGAAGAACACCGGCGACGGCTTCCTGCTCGAGTTCGCCTCCGTCGTCGGCGCCGCCGAGGCGGCGATCGCGATGCAGACATTGATGGCAGAACGCATCCACCATCTGCCCGCCGATCGCGCCATGCAGTTCCGCCTCGGCATCCACATGGGCGACGTCATCGCCGACGAGGACGAGGTGTTCGGTGACGATGTCAACATCGCCGTCCGCCTGGAATCGGTGTCGAGCCCCGGCGGCTTCGCCATCTCGGCCAAGGCCTATCGCGAGGCCAGCAAGCATCTCGCCGTGGCGCTGACCGATGCCGGCAACCACCGCTTCAAGAACATCAAGGATCCGATCGGGGTCTTCACCTGGACGCCCGACGGGGCACCGGCACTGGCGCCCGAATTGAGGGAAGCCTCGGCGCTGTCGCAGCAATACCGCACGGCGATCGTCGGCGTGCTGCCCTTCGCCAATTTGAGCGACGCCCAGGACGAATATTTCTCCGACGGCCTCACCGAGGATCTGATCCACGCGCTGTCGCTGCAATCCTTCTATCGCGTGCTGAGCCGCAACTCGACCTTCGCCTTCAAGGGCAAGAACACGAGCACGCGCCTGATCGCGCGCGAGATCGACGCCACCTATCTGATCCAGGGCTCGGTGCGGCGCGCCGGCGCCAAGATCCGCGTCACTGCCGAGCTGATCGCGCCGGAGACCGGCGAGCAGCTCTGGACCGGGCGCTACGACCGCGACATCGGCGATCTCTTCGCGATGCAGGACGAGATCACCACCAACCTGTCCGCCGCCATCGCCACCGAGATCGTCCGGGCCGAGGCGTCGGCGCCGGCGCGCCTGAGCACCGACGTGAGCGCCTGGGACCGCTTCCTCAAGGGGCTGTCGCATTACTACCGGCAGACCAAGGAAGACCTGGCCGCTGCCGTCGAGCTGTTCCGGGAGGCCATCCGGCTCGATCCCAAACTCTCGATCGCGCATGCCTATCTCGCCACGATCCAGATCCAGAGCATCCAGTTCGGCTGGGTCAAGGGCACGCGCGAGATGTGGGCGGAGGCGATGAGCCTGGCCGAGACCAGCGTGCGGCTCGACCCGCGCTCCTCCTTCGCGTTCTCGATCCTGTCGTGGGCGCATGCGATGGAGGGGCATTACGAGGCCGCGATGGACGCCGCCAAGCGTGCGGTCGCGCTCAACCCTTACGACAACGGCGCGCGCGGCGTGCTCGGCATCTGCCATTTCGTCATCGGCGAGCACCGCGAGGCGATCGAGCTGTTCTCGATGGCAGCGCAGCGCGACAACAGCGACCCGCGCTACCAATGGGCGGCGCTGAACGCCTTCAGCCACTATCTGTTGCGCCAATATGACGCGACCCTGTCATGGGCGCGCGAGCAGCTCTACATCAACCCCCATCACATGCAGGCGCTGGCGATCCGCGCCGCGGCCCTGGCACAACTGGGGCGAAGCGACGAGGCGAGCGAAGCGGCCCGCGTGCTGATGAGCAACTACCCGACCCTTAACGTCGACCGCCACCTGCGCAACTTCCATTGGAAGAATCCTGAGCATCTCGCCCATTATCGCGAGGGGCTGCTGAAGGCCGGCGTTCCGCTGGGCAAGCTGACCCTGGTCCAGAGCGACGTCAAACGCCTCGCCGGGTCCTGACAAGCGGGCCGCGGCGCCCAGCGGTCAGTCCCGCAAGTCTTTGCCAGAACACTCCCGCTTTTATTGACAGGACAGTGAATTCGGCCACACTTGGCCACACGCCCAAGTAGTATAGCTTGCTGTCGATTTGTTAGGACTTTCCGCGCTTGATCGGCGCGCCATTTCGATTCGCTGTTTTCAGGATTTGGGTCATGCATCACCCCGCTTCGAAGCCGCCCTTCGACCCCTCGCTCCCGGTTTCGCCGAACAATCCCTGCCCGTTCCTGCGCGGCCTCGTCGGCGAAGGTTTCGTTGAGGGCGGCACCGTCCCGCTCAACACGCTCTCGCAGACCATCGCGAATGCGACCGGCGAGACCGGGCTGAAGAAGATCTCGGCACGGATCCAGGTCCGCGGCGTGGCGCTCATCGCCAACGGTCTCGGCCACATCCTGAAGAGCATCTGGTCGGGCGCGCAGCTCGACGCGCTGCGCGGCGGCCCGCTCGACAAGCATGGCGCCGGCTCGCGCATCCTCGGTGTCGACGGCAAGGTCAACGAGGACGAGATCGCGCGACTCGCGAGCTTCGGGCGGGCCTACACCGACCCGAACACCGGCACCAGCGAGCCCGGCCTCAACGCCGCTGAAATCAAGACCTTCATGCGCGACAATCTCAAGCGCGCCGGCAGCGCCGCACGTTGGTACTACCCGCTGCTGATGAAGTTCGAATGGCCCATCCTGTTGAAGATCATCGGCAAGGGCAAGACCGACGAGGAACGCTATCTCAGCGTGGCCGACGTGCGCACGCTATTCAACGAGCGCAGATTCCCCGACCGTATCAACCAGCGGATATTGTCGCAGCCGCTGCTGTCGACCTGCAATCTGCGCTTTCACTGGGCGATCGCGCTCACGGCGTTCGTCATCGGCCTTGGGCTCCTCACCCTGGTCGCCGTCGCCGAATTTCCCAACCAGGTCCGCGCCATGCTGCCGCAGAAGGGCATCCTGGTGAATCTTCTGCCGCCGCCCCTGCCTGCGGTCCCGGCGACGAAGGCCGCCTTCTGGCTCGAGCAGAACTGGTCGCTGAAGGACCGGCACTGGTTCCATCACGCCAGCCAGGGCACCGCGACCTTCCCGGTACCCTATGAGTGGTTCATGGCGCTGGAACAGCCGCGCCTGCATCTGTTCTCGAAGCCGGGCATGATGAAGGACAGCGCCTATCTCGAAGGCTTCGGCTTCATCCCGAGCCCGCAGTCGCTCCAGACCGACACGACGACATTGCGCCGCTTCGGCTACGCCAATGTCTACGAGACGACGCAGGTGCCGGACTGGTCGACCAGGTGGACGCCGGCGGAGAACGTCGATGGCCTGCCGGTCGGCTTCGCACGGATGACCGGCGTCGTCGATCCCGCGACCGGCCGCCGCGAGGAGGACAAGATCGGTCTGACCTGCGCGGCCTGCCACACCGGCCAGATCCACTACCAGGGCGTCGACATCCGCTTCGACGGCGGCCCGGCCATGACCGACCTGAAGAAGCTGGAGCTCTCGACCGGCCTGTCGATCGCCTACACGCTGTACGTCCCGTTCCGCTTCCAGCGCTTCGCCGATCGCGTGCTCGGCCCCGACGCCGGCAAGACGGACCGCGCCGCGCTCAAGCAGAAGCTCAGCGCGATCGGCACGTTCCTGATCGATTGGGCGAAAACCCAGCAAGCCACCGTTGAAGCCAAGAAGACCTGGAACGGCAGGCAGCAGCAGGACACCGAGGAAGGGTTCGGCCGCCTCGACGCCCTCAACCGCATCGGCAACCAGGTCTTCTCGCAGGATCTCGCGCTGAGCGGGGTCAAGGGATTCGAGAAGAACCTGCACGCCCAGGACGCCCCGGTCAGCTACCCCGCGATCTGGACCGTGCCCTGGTTCAAGTTCGCGCAATACGACGCCTCGATCGAGCAGCCACTGATCCGCAATGCGGGCGAAGCGCTCGGCGTCACCGCACTGCTCAACCTGTCGGACGCCTATCCGGAGGACCGGCTGTGGCGCTCCTCCGTCAATATCAGGACACTCGGCTGGATCGAGGACATGCTCAGGGGGCCTGATCCGTTCAAGTCGCCCGATCCTTCCACCGGTCCGAAGTTCGGCGGCCTGCTTGCGCCGAAATGGCCTTCGCAGATCCTCGGCGATGCCTGGCGGCTGAAGCCCGATCGTATCGAGCGCGGCCGCGCCATCTATGCCGAGATGTGCTCCGGATGCCACCTGCCTGACATTAACACCCCCGCCTTCTGGTCATCGAAGCATTGGGAACCGAGCGGCGACAGCCAGGTCCTGAACGCGGTGACGATCCCCCTCGACGAGATCAAGACGGATCCCGAACAGTCGCTCGTGCTCAGCAACAGGATCGTGGACGTGCCCGGATTCCTGAAGGTGAACACCGCGGACCTCCAGACATGGTGGAAATGCGAGATCCCGACCGCGAGCAAATCGCCCAACGAGATGGTCTATGCGCTCGGCCTCA
>RXJC01000473.1 GCA_003963435.1 Bradyrhizobiaceae bacterium
CGACATCACCTTCCATCAGCCGCTGCCGGTCGCCGCCAACATCACCGCCGATTCCTCCGTGCTCGAGGTCTACGACAAGGGCAAGGACAAGGGCGTCGTGATCGTGCACCAGACCGTGCTGAAGAACGAGAAGGGCGAGAAGCTCGCGACGCTGGTCGCCTCGCGCTTCGCCCGCGGCGACGGCGGCTTTGGCGGGCCGAACCTGACCCAGCCCGATCCGCACAAGATCCCATCGCGCAGCCCGGACAAGACCATCGACATCACGACGCGTCCGGACCAGGCGCTGGTCTATCGCCTCTGCGGTGACCGTAACCCGCTGCACAGCGATCCCGAGTTCGCCAGGAAGGCCGGCTTCCCGCGTCCGATCCTGCACGGCATGTGCACCTACGGCATCACCTGCCGCGGCGTGCTGCAGACCTATGCCGACTACGACGCCTCTGCCTTCCGCCAGCACGTCGCGCGGTTCTCCTCGCCGGTCTATCCCGGCGAGACCGTCACCATGGACCTCTGGAAGGACGGCAACACGATCTCGTTCGAAGCCAAGGTGAAGTCGCGCGGCGTTACGGTGATCAAGAACGGCAAGACGGTGCTGGGTTAATCTCCGCTGTCATTCCGGGGCGCGCGAAGCGCGAACTATGGTGCGCAATTGCGCACCGAGAATCTCGCGCTACAACCTCTGGCTTCCGGGTTCAGCGCTGCGCGCTGCCCCGGAATGACAATAACAAACAGGGAGAAGCCACCATGGGACTACTCGACGGCAAGGTCGCGCTGATCACCGGGGCGGGCGGCGGGCTCGGTGAGGCCTACGCAAAACTGTTCGCGCGGGAAGGGGCCTCGGTCGTCGTCAACGACCTCGGCGGGCCGCGCGACGGTTCCGGCGCCGACAAGTCCATGGCGCAGCAGGTCGTGGACGCGATCAAGGCCGAGGGCGGCAAGGCGGTCGCCAACGGCGCCGATATCTCCACCATGGAGGGTGGCCAGTCCGTGTTCGACGATGCCATCAAGCATTTCGGCCGCGCCGACATCCTGGTCAACAATGCCGGCATCCTGCGCGACCAGACCTTTCACAAGGCGTCCGAATCCGACTGGGACAAGGTGATCAAGGTTCATTTGAAGGGCACCTTCTGTTGCACCATGCCCGTGTTTCGCTGGATGCGGGAAAACGGCGGCGGCGTCATCGTCAATACCTCCTCGACCTCAGGCCTGATCGGCAATTTCGGCCAGACCAATTACGGCGCGGCCAAGGGCGGCATCTGGGGCCTGTCCAATGTGCTCGCGATCGAGGGCCGCAAGTACAACATCCGGATCTGGACCCTGGCGCCGGGTGCCCTGACCCGCATGACCGCAGACCTGCCCCGCTATAAGGAGAACCCCGGCGCGGCGCTGGGGCCGGACGGCATTGCGCCGGCCGTGCTATACATGGTCAGCGACTTGTCGGGCGACCAGACCGGCAAGGTGCTGGGCGTGTCCGGGCCCCGCGGCGTGCGCGAGATGCGGATGATGGAGATGGAAGGCTGGAAGCCGCCGCACACGGGCTGGAATGCCCAGGACATCGTCGATCACGCCAAGGAGATCTTCTTCTCCGAGGAACAGATCAAGATGGGCGCGCGGCGGTTTTAGGCTGTTGTTGTCGTTCCGGGGCACGCGAAGCGTGGACCCGGAACCTCGAGATTCCGGGTTCGATGCTGCGCATCGCCCCGGAATGACGAACAAGGGATGCAGAGCTGATGAAACTCACCGCCGACGCCAAGGGCACTTTCGCAATCGCGCCGACGCCGTTCCACGACGACGGCCGGATCGACGAGCGCTCGATCGACCGTCTGACCGACTTCTACGAGGAGGTCGGCTGCGACGGCGTCACGGTGCTGGGCATCCTCGGTGAAGCGCCCAAGCTCGACGCCGCAGAGGCGGAGCAGGTCGCGGTGCGCTTCATCAAGCGCGCCAAGAAGATGCAGGTGATCGTCGGCGTCTCCGCGCCGGGCTTTGCCACGATGCGCTCGCTGGCGAGGGCCTCGATGGATGCAGGCGCGGCCGGCGTGATGATCGCCCCGCCGCCATCCTTGCGCACCGACGACCAGATCACCGGTTATTTCAAGCAGGCGGCCGAAGCGATCGGCCCCGACGTTCCCTGGGTGCTGCAGGACTATCCGCTCACCCTGCAGGTGGTGTTCACTCCGTCCGTGATCCGCAAGATCGTCATGGACAATCCGAACTGCGTGATGCTCAAGCACGAGGACTGGCCGGGCCTGGAGAAGATCACGACCCTGCGCGGCTTCCAGAAGGACGGCTCGCTGCGACCGCTCTCGATCCTCTGCGGCAATGGCGGCACGTTCCTCGACTTCGAGATGGAGCGCGGGGCCGACGGCGCCATGACGGGCTATGCGTTCCCCGAGCTTCTGATCGACGTCGTCAACCTTTCCAAGGCCGGCAAGCGCGATGCCGCGCATGATCTGTTCGACGCCCATCTGCCGCTGATCCGCTACGAGCAGCAGCCCGGCGTCGGCCTGACCATTCGCAAATACGTGCTGCAGAAGCGCGGCATCATCGCCTCCAGCGCGCAGCGCAAGCCGGGTGCGACGATCACGGCGACGGCGAAGGCGGAGGTCGAGTACCTGCTGTCGCGCGTCGCCCGTGTCGACAAGCGCGCCAATCTCGGCCCGCAATCCAGCGCCGCGGGTTAGTCGCATGGCCGAGACATCAGCATCACGCCCGGCCTCGACGATCCTCCTGCTCCGCGACGGCGAGAAGGCCGACGGCACGGGCCGCGGCGAGGTCGAGGTCTTCATGATGGTTCGCCATCATCAGATCGAGTTCAACTCGGGCGCGCTGGTGTTTCCCGGCGGCAGCGTCGATGCCGGCGACAATGAGATCGTCGCCCGGTCCGACCTCTATTCCGGCGGCGAGGGCCTGACCGAATCGGACCGCGGCTTTCGTATCGCCGCCATCCGCGAGACGTTCGAGGAAAGCGGCATCCTGCTGGCGCGCGAGATCGCCGATAAGCATCGCGTCGCGCTCAACGAGCACAAGGTCAGCTTCCTGAGCATCCTGGCCGACAACAACCTGCAGCTCGCGCTCGACACGCTGGTGCCCTATGCGCACTGGATCACGCCGGAGGGCATGCCAAAACGCTTCGACACCTGGTTCTTCCTCGCTGCCGCACCCCCCGACCAGCTCGGCGCGCATGATGGCCGCGAGTCCACCGATTCGATCTGGGTCTCGCCGCGCGAGGCGGTGGAGGGCGGCGAGAACGGCCGCTTCAAGCTGCCGTTCCCGACCACGCGCAATCTGATCCGGCTGGCGAAGCAGCCGACGGTGCAGGCCGCGATGGACCATGCCCGCGGCTTGTCGATCGTGACGGTGATGCCGGTCATGACCAAGACCGAAACCGGCCGCCAGCTCCGCATCCCCCGCGAGGCCGGCTATGACGGCGAGGTGTTCGAGGTGGGAGCGGTCGGCTAGCTGCCTTACACCGGTCTCGCTGCGCTCGTGCCCTGCGAGCCCGCCTGGCACGACGCGAGCCCGCCTCCGAAACCCCGACCGCTACGTCTCTCAGGCCACACTTCGGCGGGCACCGAAGTATAAATTTCGCGACTTCGTATAGACCACGTCAATGATCCAGTGGAGCGAGACTGTCTCGCGCAGAGGACGTTGACATGGCTGATTCCGTCGAAACGCAATTGCAGCTTGCCGGCGGCAACGACGCCTTGCTGCTGCGGCGATGGCGGGGAGCGGGCGATCCCGTGCTCTATGTCCATGGCGCGACGTTCCCGTCGGCGCTGTCGTTTGGATATCGCTTCAGCGGGCGATCGTGGGCAGACGATCTGCATGCCCGCGGCTTCGATGTCTGGGGCTTCGATTTCCTGGGCTTCGGTGGCTCGACGCGGCCGCAGCCGATGCATGCGTCCGCCGCCGAGGGGGCGCCGTTTGGCCGCGCCCGGGAGGCCGCCGCTCAGATCGAGGCGGTCGTCGATCATATCAGCCGTGAGCGCGGCGGCGCGCGGGTGCATGTTGTCGCGCATTCCTGGGGCACGATTGCTGCCGGCCTGTTTGCCGGCAATCATGCCGCTGCGGTCGGCCGTCTGGTGCTGTTCGGGCCGGTCGTCCGGCGGCGGCTCGAGAGATTGCCGTCCCCTGAGGGGATCGGCGCTTGGCGGGAGGTGTCGATTGCGGATCAATTGAAGCGCTTTGTCGAAGACGTGCCGCCATCGCATCCACCGGTGCTGATCGAGCCGGATCTTGCCGAATGGGGACCGGCCTATCTCGCGACGGACGTCGATGCGATCCAGCGCTCGCCGCCAGCCGTCAGGATTCCCAGCGGTCCGCAGGCCGACATCATCGCGGCGTGGTCCGGGCAACTCGCCTATGATCCGCGCCGTGTGTCGGCACCGACGCTGATCGTCCGCGGCGAATGGGATAATCTCTGTCGGTACGATGACGCGGCATGGCTGATCGGCGCGCTCGGAAGTCGCGAGACAGCTGACGTCGTCGTGCCGAGAGCGACCCATCTGATGCATCTTGAACGCGGGAGGGAAGCCTTGTTTGCGGCAACCGCCGACTGGCTCACTGCGAGTTCGTCATGATGGCGGGGAGGGCCGGCGATCCACGACAGCCCGGCATCGCCATCGAGCTGGCATTCCTGGTCGCCCTCGCGACGCTGTGGGGCGGCTCCTACACACTCATCAAGCTTGGCGTCGCGACCATCCCGCCGATCACGCTGATCGCGGCGCGCACGACGATTGCAGGCCTGCTCCTGCTCGTCGTCATGTGGGCGCGGGGCATCCGGATGCCCAGCGACGCGGCGACCTGGCGGCGCTTCGCGTTCCAGGCTGTGCTCAACAGCGTCATCCCCTGGACGCTGATCGCCTGGGGCGAGCGCGATGTCGATGCCGCGCTCGCCACGATCCTCAACTCGGCCGCACCGATCTTCACCTTTCTGCTCACCGCCGGGATCACCCGTCACGAGGCGACGCCCCCGCGAAAACTGTTCGGCGTGGTGGCGGGGATGGCTGGCATCCTGCTGATCGTCGGTACCGATGCGTTCCATGACGTCGGCAGCGGCCTCCTCGCGGAGGCCGCCATCGTCGCCGCCACCCTCTGCTATGCCTGCGCCGCGATCTTCGGCCGCAGCTTTGGGGGCCTCGACCCCATGGCGCCGGCCGCGGGCTCGCTGCTGGCCGGGGCCGCCGTCCTGATCCCGGCCTCGCTCGTGGTCGAACAGCCCTGGACGCTGTCGCCCTCGCAAAGCTCGGTGCTGGCGCTGCTCGCGCTCGCCGTATTCTCGACGGCCGCGGCGTTCGCGATCTACTTCCGCCTGATCCAGACCCTGGGCTCGGTCGGCACCACGGCGCAGGCTTATCTGCGCGTGCCCATTGGCGTCGCCATCAGCGTCGCCTTCCTCGGCGAAAGCCTGAGCCGGACCGCCTGGATCGGGCTGGCCTGCGTCGTCCTCGGCGTCGCCGCCATGACGATCCCGGCGCGGCTGCTGGCGCGCGTCAAGCCGTCATAGTCGGGGAAGGGGGGCTCGGGGACCGCCATATTAAGGATAAACGGCGTCCGGAGGTATGTTCCCCCGGGGCGGCAATACGTCGTATATTGGGCTTCCGATAGCCCGGTCCTCTCATCACCAATGTCCGCCGAATTGACGCCGACCCCTGAGAAAAAGCGAACCTTCTCGCTCTCCATCGGCCAGCTCACCTTCGGCAGCTTCCTGCTCGTGCTGGCGGTGATCATCGTCACCTCGACCGCGAGCGTGATCGCGATCCGGCACATCGACTCCACCTTCGCCGAGCTGCAAAGGCTGCAGAGCGTCGGCGACCTCGCCGAGGACATCGACCGCCGCATGAACGAATTGCGCCTTGCTGCGCGCGACTTCGTCACCGATCCCGGCGCCGGCATCCAGTTCAAGCAGGTGGGCGAGGCGGCCTCGACGCTGAGCGACATCCTGAAGAAGACCCGCATCGAGCTCGCGCCCGAACAGCAGGACATGATCGACGGGGTGACCGAGCGGCTTGCGACCTATCGCAACGGCCTCGAGCGGATATCGACCCTGATCGATCGCCGCGCCCAGCTGCTCGCCGGCCTGCCGCCGCTGCGCGACCGGTTCGATGCGGCCGTCTCCGGCACCGCCGACCGCGAGCTGGCCTCGCGCCTGTCGGAGGCGCAGAGCCGAATCGCGCTCGGGCTGCTCGCGCGCAACCCGTCCGCGGCGGAGCAGGCCGCGCAGAGCATGCGGGCGATGGACATCGCCGATCCCAAGCTGAAGGCGGCCGTGAACGATTATGCCGAGGCCATCATGGCCGTGGCCGTCCGCGAGCGGCAGATCGCCGACATCGACCGCGAGGTGCTGGGAACCGAAGGCCGGCTGATCGGCCGCGTCACCGAATTGCTGCGCGAGGTCAGCGACCGGCGCGGCCACGTGCTGTCGCGCGACTTTGCCCGGACCCTGACGGAGGCGCGATGGCAGAGCATCGTGCTCGGCACCATCGGCGTCCTGATCGGCATTCTTGCAGCCGGCTTCGTGGTGCGCAGGACGGTCCGTCCGCTCGCCCAGATCGCACGCTCGATTCGCGCCCTTGCGGCGGGCCGAAAGGACGCCTCGATCCCGTCCGCCGACCTCGACAACGAGATCGGCGACATCGCGCGTGCGGCCGAAGTGTTCCGCCGCGCGCTGGAGGAGGCCGACACGGCGCGCGAAGCGGCGGTGCGTGCGCTTACCGAGCAGCGCCTCGCCGAAGAGAGTTACCGCAAACTGTTCGAGGGTTCGGTCGACGGCATTTATGTGACGACGCCGGCTGGCGACCTCCTCAATGCCAATCCGGCGCTGGCGCGGATGATGGGCTATGACAGCCCGCAGCAGCTCATCGCCAGCATCAACGACATCGCCCACACCATCTACGTTCATCCGGAGGCACGCGCCGAATACCAGCGGCTGATGGCGCGCGACGGCATGGTGCGCGAGTTCGAGTATCAGGTGCGCCAGCGCAGCGGCAATATCCTGTGGCTCTCCGACAGCGCCACCGGCGTGCGCGACGAAGCGGGCAACATCGTCCGCTACGAGGGCACGCTGCGCGACATCACCGACCAGAAGCGGGCGGAAGACGCCATCGCCGAAGGCAGACGCCTGCTCCAGCAGGTCATCGACACCGTGCCGGCGGTGATCAACGTCAAGGACCGTGACCTGCGCTATGTGCTGATGAACCGCTACATGGCCGGCATCTTCGGGATCGAGCCCGGCGACGCGCTTGGCCGCACCACGGCCGACTTGATGTCGCGCTACGGCGCGGCCAAGACCGACGAGAACGACAAGCGCGTGCTCCAGCTGCGCAAGGGGCTCGGCTTCTACGAGGAGGAGTACAAGGACGCCTCCGGCAACATGCGGCAATGGCTGGTCAACAAGCTGCCGCTGCTCGATGCCGAGGGCGAGATCGAGCGGATCGTCACCGTCGCGCTCGACATCGGCGAGCGCAAGCGCGGCGAGCAGGAGATGCGCAAGGCCAAGGAGGCCGCCGAGACGGCGCTGCGCAATCTGCGCGAGACCCAGGCCTCGCTGATCGAGGCCGAGAAGCTCGCCGCGCTCGGGCGCCTCGTCGCCGGCGTGGCGCACGAGGTCAACAATCCCGTCGGCATCAGCCTCACGGTCGCCTCCGCGCTGGAGCGCAAGACCGCGATGTTCACCGCCGAGGTCGAACGCGGCGAGCTCCGCCGCTCGACGCTCAACGACTTCCTCAACACCAGCCGCGACGCATCCTCGCAGCTCGTCTCCAATCTCAACCGCGCCGCCGAGCTGATCCAGTCGTTCAAGCAGGTCGCCGCCGACCGCAATTATTCGGACCAGCGCACCTTCGATCTCGGCGACCTCACCGAGCAGGTGGTGATGAGTCTGCGGCCCGGCCTGCGCAAGCACAATCTGACGCTCAACGTCGAGTGCCAGCCCGATCTCACCATGAACAGCTATCCCGGCCCCTACGGCCAGGTGCTGACCAATCTGTTCCTCAATTCGGTGGCGCACGCCTTCCCGGACGGCCGGCCGGGGACGATCGAGATCCAGGCGCGCGAGTCCGGCAAGGACAATGTCGAGATCATCTTCTCCGACAATGGCTGCGGCATGTCGCTCGACGTCCGCCGTCGTGCCTTCGATCCGTTCTTCACGACCCGGCGCGACCAGGGCGGCACCGGTCTCGGCCTGCACATCGTCTACAGCATCGTCACCAACCGCCTCGGCGGGCGGCTAGATCTCGATTCCGAGCCGGGGGGCGGCACGCGCATCCAGATCATCCTGCCGCGCGTGGCGCCGCTGGAGCAGGCTGCGGAATAGCTAATCGGCCTCGGCGAGCTTGTGCAGCGTCGCGCCGAAGATCAGGCTGGCCTTGCCGACCAGCGCCGTGCCGGTCATCTCCGCGCGCGTGTCGGTGTAGGTGCCGCTGACACCGATGCCGACCGGAGCGGGGCCGCCGAACAGCGGATTGTCATCACCCCGTGGCGTCGTATGCCGTTGCACCAGCACCTCGCCTTTGAAGGTGGTGTCGTCCTTCACCACGTAGCTGCCGGTGTAATAGAGGTAGGCATCGCCGCCAAGAATCTTGCCGTCGCGAAAAAGGATCACGCCGCTGCCCTTGCCGGCTCGACCATCGAGCAGGGTCACGTGAATTGAATAGAGGCCGTTCTTCATAACGTCCCGCAGGCCGGCCGCCATCGCCCAATGACGTAGCCGGTCCGGCTTTTATGCCAAAGCCCATCCTCCCGCGCAACGCGGCAGTTTGCCGGCCGGCCGGGGGGAGTTGCCGCGGCGAGCCGTAGTTGTCCCAGCTTGTGCGCGAGGCCTTGTGGCGGCCTGATGATGCGGCGAGCCGGTCACCTGCGAATCGGGATCGGCCCGCAATATGCATAACAATTGATGCACTGGCCGCGGGGTGCTGGAGCAAGACGATGAGCGACTGGATGAATTCCGGCGGCGATGAGCCGTGTCTGCAGCGTACGCGTCCCACCAATTGCAAAAGCGAACGACGAAGCCCCGGCAGCGCGCCGCGCTGGCGGCGTGCCACGAGACTGGCTGGCGCCTTGGTCCTGGTTGCGCTCGCAGCCCCCTTCGGCCATGCGCGCGACCGCGGCCAGTTCGCCAACAGCAATCCGGATCTGAAGGCCTGGTTCGACGGCTTGCGCAGCGGCAAGGGACCGTGCTGCTCCGATGCCGACGGTTCGGCGCTCTCGGATACCGACTGGGACAGCAAGGACGGGCACTATCGTGTCCGCCTCCCGCGCTATGCTGGCGGGCTCGAAGGGCAGTCGCAGGAGATCGTCTGGGTCGAAGTCCCCGACGACGCCGTGATCTCCGAGCCGAACCGGGTGGGGCGGACCATGGTGTGGCCGATCTACGGCTACATGGGCGTCACCATCCGCTGCTTCATGCCCGGCAGCATGACCTAGCCGCGCCGGGCGGCAAGTCGTCCGGTCAGACGCGCGCCGCCTCAGGTATATTTCTTGTCGCGCTCGAGCAGCTCGATGGAGATGCCTTCGGGGCCGCGGATGAAACAGATGCGCACGCCGGGCCGGATCGTGGTCGGCTCGCGCGTGAAGGTGACGCCCTTGGCCTTGATCTCTGCGGCGACGGCGTCGATGTCCTTCACCGTCAGGCCGAAATGGTCGAGGCCCTGATGTGGGTGCGGCGGCGGCGGATTGACGGCGCTGTCGCCCTCGAGTGGCGCGATGAAGATCCTGGCTCCGCCAAGGGTCACCTCGAGCCGGCCCGGCGCCCCAACGATCTCGCCACCGAGGATGTCCCGCAGCCAGGCCGCCGTGGCCTCCGGATCGGGGCTGCGCAGATGGACGTGATCCCAAGTGACGGCGAATGGCATTTCATGTTTCTCCCAACGGGCACTTTGATGTTGCAGCGCATGTTAGCGGCCCCAACCGGTGACCGCCACCGCCCGTACCGACTCGCAACTGCGCGGGAACCTTAGTTCGTCTTCCGCATTGAGGTAAGCTGCAGCCGAGTCCGTCGTCCGACCTGCTTCGGCCGCTATCGGTGATGTCATGAACGCGAGGCTTGCCCGGATCGGGTTGGGACGTTTCGCCGGAAAAGGTGAGCGGCTGGCGCGGGCCGCGACGATCGCGAGCGTGTCGTTCGGCCGGGGCCTGCTGTGGCTGCTGGCGGCCATTATCCTCGGATGCGGTGTCTGGATGCTGTTGCCCCCATCCAAAGGCAACGGCGCCGAGCCGGCGAGGGCGGAGCTGGCAGCGGTCGAAACGACGCCTCAGGGCGATCCTGCAGCAACGATGACTCCGGCTTCCGAAGCGCAGGCGCCAACCCTGGCAGACCTCGGTCGCTTGCGGATTTCATCGCAGACTTGGCGCCGCGGCGGCCTGGGTTCGAAGGCGCTGGTGACGTTCACGCTGCGAAACGACAACGACTATGCCGTAAAGGATGTCGAGATCGCCTGCGCCTTCGCGCGGCGAGACGGCAGCCATCTTACTAATCGCAGCCGCGTGCTGGCGGATTCGGTTGCCATGAAGAGCCGCAAGACCTTTGCGCGCATCCCCATCGGCTTCGTCAACGTGAATGCCGACCAGGCGAAATGTTCGCTTGTAGCGGCACGCCGCGAGTAAATGCGGCCTGTTCGGGTAGCGGAAAAGTTACTCTTTGCGGCCCTTGGCCAAGAAAGCTCGCATCGCCATTTGAACCAGACGGCTGGGCCAGGAACCAATTAGCAGATCGTCTGTTGAGACGGAGTGCCCACGCGGGGATGCGGCGGGCGGAGCGCGGCCAATGCCCATCTTTCGGTATTTCCTTTTTGTCGGTGGAGCTCTGCTCACACTGCTCTTCGCGGCGGACTACGTTCTGCCATCGCAGCCGGTTGCGCAGGCCGTCGCCACCGCAAGCAACGATCAGCCGCTGATCCGGATCCGCTCCGACCGGCATCTGCCCGAACGTGTCGTGCTCGACACCACCCAACCCACGATCGTCCCGCCCGCGATGAAGACCGCCGCTGTGGTCGCGCCGCAGCCGCCGGTGCAGGACAGCGCGTCGGCAGCGCTCGCCGCGATGTCGGCGAAGGCGCGGGTGCGCGAGACCTTCGCCCAGTTCA
>RXJC01000219.1 GCA_003963435.1 Bradyrhizobiaceae bacterium
GGTGTTCAGCGGCGTCACCTATTACACCCGCCGCGGCGACTTCCAGCTCAATGCCAACGGCAACCTGGTCAACGGCGCCGGCTATTACCTGATGGGCGTCACGGTGGACCCCAAGACCGGCAACCCGACCGGCAACGTGGCAAACGTCCTGAAATTCCAGAACAACTTCATTCCCGCTCAAGCCACCACCTCGATCCAATATGCGGCAAACCTGCCGACCCAGCCGAACACTGCAGCGAGCTCGACCGCCACACCCGGGACGCTTCTGGCGGCCGGCGGCATCAATCCATCGGATTTCGCTGCCAACCCGCTTCCGGTCGGCACGCCGCCCGCGCCCTACACCAACAACACCGCTTCGGGCGCAGCGGCCACGGGCAACATCCGCTCGCCCTATTCGTCGACGACGAACACCGGCTCGGTCGCTCTCCAGAACAACTCGGCGGCCGTGGCCTCGACCACCACGTCACTCGACAATTCGGTGGGCACGCATCTCGCATCCAGCATCCTCACCGCGCTGAGCGGCCAGACGATGACCATCAACGGCAACACGATCACCTTCAACGCCGGCACCACCGTCACGCTCGGCACCAACTCGACCATCGGCCTGGGGGCCGGCACGACTGCGACGGTCCAGGACATTCTTACCGCAATTCAGAACGCAGGCGGCGCCGGCGTGACCGCGTCTCTCAACGCGAGCGGCAACATCGTGATTTCGAGCGGCACCAGCACGGACGTGGCGGTGAACAGCGGCACCGCGGCCACGGCGCTCGGCATCACCAGCGTGACCCGCGGCGGCAATGTGCTGTCATCGCCCGCGATCTCGGGATCGACCGTACTGAGCGGCAGCGCTACCGCAGGCGGCGCCCAGGTTCTCTCCTCGGGTTTCTCGGCCGGCCCGCCTGCCGACACGATCACCGTCAACGGCCAGACGCTGACATTCGTGGCTTCGGGCGCCAGCGGTCCGAACCAGATCAACGTCACCGACAACATCACGACCCTCCTCAGCAAGATCGATGCGCTCTCCGGCGCCACCGGTTCGTCGGTCAGCACCAGCGGTGTGATCACGTTGAACACGGGCACCGTGTCCAACCTGACGGTGTCAAGCTCCAACAGCGCCGCCTTCGCCGCGCTCGGCTTTACCTCCACCATCACCAAGAACCGTAACGGCGGCGGCACCGCAGGCACCGGCGGCGTGATCGGCAACGACATCGCGACCTTCACCAAGGAATCGATCAGCGGTGGCGCGGTGACCGCCTACAACGCGGCCGGTACGCCGGTGAACCTGCAATTGCGCTGGGCCAAGACTGACAGCGCCTCGCTGGGCGCCGGTCACTCCGACAGCTGGAATTTGTTCTACCAGACGGATCCGAACGCGACCGGCACCACGGTCGGCTGGGTCAATACGGGCCAGGCCTTCACCTTCGCTTCCGACGGCTCGCTGACCACGCCGGCCGGCTCGGGCATCACCATCAACAATGTCAGCGTCAGCGGTCAGTCGCTCGGCTCCGTCGCCTTCAACATCTCGACCGGCGGCCTGACGCAATATGCCAGCACGTCGGGCGCCGTGACCATCAACACCATCACGCAGAACGGCTACGCCGCCGGCCAGTTGCGGTCGGTCGCGGTCAACAACAGTGGCCTCGTGGTCGGCACCTTCTCCAACGGCCAGAACCTCAACCTCGCACAGGTCTCGCTGTCCCACTTCAACGGCACCAACTACCTCAAGGCAATGGACGGCGGCGCTTACGCGGCGACCGAGCAATCGGGCCCGGCGATCGACGGCGCATCCGGAAGCATCAGCGGCTCGTCGCTGGAAGGCTCGAACACCGACATCGCCGACGAGTTCACCAAGCTGATCGTGACCCAGCAGGCCTACTCGGCCAACACCAAGGTGATCACGACCGCGAACTCGATGGTGCAGGACCTTCTGAACGTGTTGCGCTGATCGGCGCGTAACGTAACCAAAGGCGGCAAGTAACATGGGTTTGAGTTCAGCCCTCGCCAGTGCGATGAGCGGTCTGCGTGCCAACCAGGCCGCGCTCTCGATCGTCTCCTCGAACGTCGCGAATGCGCAGACGCCGGGTTACGTCGTCCAGACCCCGAACCAGATCGAGGTCACCACCGGCGATTTCGGCTCGACGGCGATGACGACCGGCGTCAGCCGGGAGCTCGACGCCTTTGTGCAGAACCAGCTGCGCACCGAGACCGGCGGCAGCGGTTACGCCGACCAGATGGCCAACATCCTGAAGCAGCTTCAGAATGTCTATGGCACGCCCGGCAACAGCGGCACGCTCGAAGACGCGCTGAATAAATTCACCACCTCGCTGCAGGCGCTGTCGACCAGCTCCGGCGCGTCGTCGGCGCAGACCGTTGCGCTGGGCGCGGCGCAGGCGCTGGCCACGCAGCTCAACGTCACCACCAAGGGCATCCAGTCGCTGCGCTCCAATGTCGAGCAGGATCTCGGCACCTCGGCGCAGGCCGCCAACGCTGCCATGCAGCAGATCGCCAACATCAACACCAAGCTGCAGGGCCTGTCGGCCAACGACCCCTCGGCCGCGACGCTGATGGACCAGCGCGACCAGGCCATCAACACGCTGTCGAAATATGTCGACGTCCGCGTCACCACCGACGGTTCGAACCAGGCCAACATCTACACGACGACGGGCATCCAGCTGGTCGGCGCCGGGCTCGCCTCGCAATTCACCTTCGCCTCTGCCGGTGCGCTTTCGGCGACGTCCCTCTACAACATCGATCCCGCCAAGTCGGGTGTCGGCGCGCTCAACATCGTGCTGCCGAACGGCTCCAAGGTCGACGTCGTCGCCAACAACGTGGTCTCGTCGGGCCAGATCGCGGCCGACCTGAAGCTGCGCGACCAGACGCTGGTGCAGGCGCAGAACCAGATCGACCAGCTCGCCGCCACGATGTCGAGCGCGCTGTCCGACAAGACCACGGCCGGCAGCACCGTCTCCGGCCCGCCGGCGGGCTTCGACATCGACCTTGGCGGTGCGTTGCCGGGCAACACCGCCACCTTCACCTACACGGACATCGCGACCAACACGCAGCGCCAGGTCACGCTGGTCAACGTCACGGATCCGGCAGCGTTGCCGCTGCAGAATGCGACCAACGCCAACCCGATGCAGATTGGCGTGAACTTCTCCGGCGGTATGGGCGCGATCGCATCCGCGCTCAACACCGCGCTTTCGAGCTCGCACATCAGCTTCTCTGCGGCGCCAGCGCCGGCGAGCGCCACGACGCTGCGGGTCACGGACGACAATTCCGGCCTCGCCAAGGTCACCTCGGCCTCGACGAGCAAGACGATGTCGTCGCTGACCTCGGGCAATCCGCAATTGGCGGTGTTCACCGACGGTGGACAGGCGCTCTACACCGGCGCGATCACGGCCGCGGGCTCGCAGATGACCGGTCTTGCCGGACGCATCGCGGTGAACACGCAGCTGGTCGCCGACCCGACCCGGATGTCGGTGTACAACACCTCGCCGGTGACGCCCGCCGGCGACACCACGCGTTCCGACTATCTCTACTCGCAGCTCACCAGCGCGGTGTTCTCCTATTCGCCGACGACCGGCCTCGGCTCGGCGAACCAACCCTTCACCGGCAGTGTCTCGAACTACCTGCAGCAGTTCCTGAGCGTGCAGGCCAACGCCTCGACCCAGGCCACGCAGCTTCAGCAGGGTCAGAGCGTCGTGGTTTCGACGCTGCAGGCCAAGTTCGACTCGACCTCCAAGGTCAACCTCGACTCGGAGATGTCGAACCTGATCCAGCTGCAGAACGCCTATGCCGCCAACGCTCACGTGATGTCGGTGGTGCAGAGCATGATGAACACGTTGATCCAGGCTCAATTGTAAGAAGTAACAGGGCGCTGAAACATGTCGATCAGCAGTATCAATTACTCCTCGTCGGTTCTCGGCTCGCAGATCCGCAACATCAATCAGCAGCTCACCGACCTGTCGACGCAGCTCTCGACCGGCAAGCTGTCGCAGAACTATTCCGGCATGGGGACCAACGAGGGCTTTGCGATCGCCGGACGCGCGCAGCTCTCCAACATCGCCGCCTATACCGACACGATCACCAACGTCAATGTCAGCATCAATCTCGCCAACACCGCGTTGCAGTCGCTGACCAAGATCCGCAGCACCGTGCAGACCGGTGCGGCCAACACCGCGCAGGACCTCAACGTCAACGGCCAGACCATCGCGCAGAACACCGCCGCGGCCCAGTTCGGCTCGATGGTCGGCGTGCTCAACACGCAGACGGGCAATCGCTATTTGTTCTCCGGAACCGCCGTCAACACGCAATCGGTTGCGGACGCCGGCGACATCATCAACGGCACCACGACGCAGGCAGGCTTCAAGACCGTGATGGCGGAGCGCCAGGCCGCGGACTTAGGCGCCAACGGCATGGGCCGGCTGGTGCAGACGCAGCCGACGCCCAGCTCCATTCAGGTGTCGGAAGACGTCGCGGGCTCGCCGTTCGGCCTCAAGATCAAGGCAGTCTCCTCGACGCTGACGGGCGCGACGGTCACTGGCCCGAGCGGCTCGCCGGTGTCGTTCTCGGTCGACCTCAACGGCGTCAATCCGAACAACGGCGACAAGCTGAGCGTGCAGTTCACCCTGCCGGACGGCACGACCGAGCAGATCGACCTGACCGCGTCCACCGCGACGCCGACGCCGCTCGGCAGCTTCGCGATCGATGCGAGCACCCCGGTCAACCCGAACAACACGGCGGCGAACCTCAACACGGCGCTGAACACCGCGATCACCAAGCTCGCCAACACCTCGCTGGTGGCGGCGTCCGCGGTCGTCGCCGGCGACAATTTCTTCAACACCGCAAGCTCGGCGATCGGCACGCCCGTCAACAACCAGGCGGTCCCGGCCGCACCGATCAGCGGCGCGACGGCGTTGTCCGGCGCCAGCCCTTCGGACTCTATCTCGCCCGGCTTCGTCGCCGGCGACACCATCACCGTCAACGGCACCACGCTGAGCTTCGTGGCCTCGGGCGCGACCGGCAACCAGCTCAACGTCGGCGACAGCATCCAGACCCTGCTGAGCAAGATCGACGCGATCACGGGAACGTCGAAGCCCTCGACCGTTCATGGCGGCTCGATCACGATCAACACCGACGACGCGGCCAGCCTGAACATCACGAGCTCGAACACGGGGGCGCTGAGCTCGCTCGGCTTCAGCTCGACACCGGTGACCGCGACGCAGCCGCCGCTGCGGGTCGGCTCTTCGCCCGCAAGCTCGGCGACGACGCTGGTCAACGGGTCGGCCAATACCGTGAAATGGTACTTGGGCAATGACGGGCCCGGCTCGGCGCGCTCGACTGCGATGGCGCGGGTCGACGATTCCGTCACGGTGCAATATGGCGCCCAGGCCAACGAGGACGCGATCCGCCGGCAATTGCAGGCGACTGCCGTGTTCGGGACCTTCTCGACCTCACCGACCGGACAATATTCGGGCGGGCAGGTTGCCGCGCTCAGCCTGCGGGTGACGCAGGCGCTGACCCAGCAGCCCGGCCAGCAGCGCATCGAGGACATCCAGACCGACATCGCGATGGCCCAGAACACGATGAAGGACGCCTCCACGCGCCAGACCCAGGCCAAGGCGCAGCTCCAGACCATCATCGACCAGGCGGAATCGGCCTCGCCGGACCAGGTCGCGAGCGAGATCCTGTCGCTGCAGAACGCGCTGCAGGCGTCTTATCAGGTTACCTCGAACCTGGCGCAGCTCTCGCTCGTCAAGTTCCTGTAAGGCCCGCGTTAACACGCCATTAACCATGCCTCTTTACCTCTTGGTGAGGATTGGAGCGGGTGGGGCTGCCGATGTCGGACAAGATACAGCTGGTGGTGGCAACGCCGTGCTTCGGCGGGCAGGTGTCGAGCATCTACGCCAGCTCGATCTTCGCGCTGCAGCGCGCCGTGCACGGCATGTCCAATCTCGAGCTCAAGGTGCACTTGCGTGACGGCGACGCGCTGATCACCCGCGCCCGGGCCAATCTCGTCGCCTTGTTCCTGGACGATCCCAACGCGACGCATTTCCTGTTCATCGATGCCGATATCGGCTTCAAGCCGGAGCAGGTGTTCCGGCTGATCGAATGCGGCGCGGATGTCGTCGCCGGCTGCTACCCGATCAAGCGGGTCAACTGGGACAAGGCCGCGCGGGCGATCCAGTCCGGCCGGGCCGACGTGAAGGCGGCTTCGCTGGACTACGTGCTCGAGATCGAGGATCCCGACCGCATCGTCGTCGTCAACGGTTTCACCCGCGTGCGTTACGCGGGCACGGGCTTCCTGATGATCCGGCGCCACGTGCTGGAGGCGATGTGCCAGCACCCGAACTATGCATCCTTGCAATTCTTCCGCGAGCATTCGCACGACACACTGGCCGCGAGCCGGAACCGCTTCGCGCTGTTCGAATGCATGATCGACCCGGCGACCGGCACTTATCTGTCCGAGGACTTCGCCTTCTGCAAGCGCTGGACCGACATCGGCGGGGAGATCTGGGCCGACATCCAGAGCTCGCTCGATCACGTCGGGCCCTCGGTGTTCCACGGCGACATCGCCTCGCAATTCGCAGCTGCGCCTGCGCCTGCGGCGGCGCCAGATGCCGCGGCGTGAGCCTTCCGGGATGAGCGCCGGCGTATCCCGTCTGTCAGAACCGGAACGCGCGTCCGACGGGGGTTCGCGTTACCGCCTGCGCGATCTCTTCACGCCGCTGGACGCGCTGCTCGTCTGTGGCGGAGATCCGCGGCTGGCGCTCGATCCGACCGATCGCGTCAATGGCTATGGCTGCGCCGCCGCGCCGGCGCCGGAGATCTGGAATTTCGCCTCCTCGACGGCGTCGACCATCTCGCAAGCCGCCTATGACCGCGCCGCGCTCGCGCGCGAAGAGCTGATGCACAAATGCCTGTTCGACGAGGTCGAGATCGCCTTCGACTCGCGTTGCGAGGACATGCGGGACGAACTGCGCGGCCATCTCCAGCTGCCTGCGCATGTCGATGTGGTGTTCTCGCCCTCCGGCACGGACTCCCAGCTCCACGCCCTGTTCCTGGCGCGCGCGGTGCTCGGCGCGCCGCCGGTGACGATCGTGGTCGGCGCCGACCAGACAGGAAGCGGGGCGGCCCACACCGCCCGCGGGCATCATTTCAGCGCCATGACCGCGAGCGGCGTTGCCGTTCGCAAGGACGGCGCGGTTGCGGGGCTCGCGGGCGTCAGTCTCGCGCTGCCGCTGCTCGAGGCCGGCACGGGGATCGCGATGCGGGCGGATGCCGATGCCGCGGTGCTGCGTGCGGTCGAGGTCACGATCGCGCTTGGCGCGCCCGTGCTGCTCCAGATCATGGATGCATCGAAGCTCGGCTGGCGCGCGCCGAGCGCGGCCTGCCTTGATGAGATCGCGCGGCGCTGGCCGCGCCAGGTCCAGATCGTCGTCGACGCCTGTCAGGCCAGGCTCGGCCGTGGCCGGCTGCGCTCCTATCTCGACCGCGGCTACATGGTGCTGATGACGGGCTCGAAATTCTTCGGTGGGCCTGCCTTCAGCGGCGCGTTGCTGGTGCCGAAGGACCTGTCGCGATCGCTCGACCGCATCGAGGGAATCGCGCCTGGCATCTTGGACTATGCCGGCCGATGCGACTGGCCGATGGCCTGGACGGCGCTGCGCTCGCGCTTCGACCGCCGGCCGAACTTCGGCCAATGGCTGCGCTGGGAGGCCGCGCTCGCGGAGATCGGCAGCTACTACGCCGTGCCGGCGGCTTTCCGCGTCAAGGTGCTGGCCGAGCTCGCCGCCGGCATCGACAGCATGATCGCGTTGTCGCCGTCGCTTTGCGCCGTTCCAGCCGCGACCGGGACAGCTGGTGCGGATGACGAGGAATTTGCACAAACCACGATCTTTCCGTTCATGCTGATCCGCGACGGCAAACCGGTTTCGACCGCCGAGACCTGCGCCATTCATCGGGCACTGGCGCGCGACATGAACGAGGAGATCGGAGGCAGCGCGGCGGATCGCCAGGTTGCTGCGCAGCGCTGTCTGATCGGCCAGCCGGTCCGTCTGGAGCGGCAGGACGCAGCTGCGCAGGCCGTGCTGCGCCTTTGCGTCGGGGCGCGGCTGGTGACCGAAGCCTGGTCGCCGGATGGGGCGAAGGCGCAGCGCAATTTGCAGCACCTGCTCGATCGCATCGCGCATGTGCTGGTAAAGATCGAGCTGCTGCTTGACCGTGGCGCAATGGCGGCCGCGCCGGTAAACTCCGCGTTCGAGGTGTGAGATGCAGCATCCGCTTTCCGCGCCGCTTCGCATGACCGCGGCGAACTATGCCGACCGCATCGGTTTTGCGCAGTTGACGCGGCAGGCCTTCGAGGGCGTCGATCTGCATCCGTTGCGCGATCAGCTGCTGGCGCGGATCGCGGCGGGGACGGCGCTGGCAGGCGAAGGGCTTGATCTGTCGCTGATCACCCAGCTTCTCGGCGACAAGACCAAGGGGCTTGCGATTCAGTCGGAGGTGCTGGCCTTCCATCAATTGTTTCGCACGCCGAGCGCCGCTGCGAAGCCCGGCTTGCGCGTGCTCGCGCTTGCCGCCGACATCGACATGGGCGGCAACACGCCGATCGACTTTCTGCTCGAAGGCTCCGACATCGAGCTGCTGACCCTCTACGTGGTCAAGGGCGTCGGCTTGCCGGAGAAGTTGCCCGAGCACGACGTCGCCATCGTGATCGCCTCCGATTCCGAGGAATGCCGTGAGGCGCTTGCCTTGATCGAGAAGGCCGCGCCGCACTGGCCACGGCCGCTGCTCAATCGTCCTGACCGCATCGGCAATCTCGATCGCGACAAGCTGCATCGGCTGCTCGCCGGCGTGCCTGGTCTCGACATTCCCGCGACCATCCACGCGACGCGTTTGCAATTGTCGGATCTCTCCAAAGGACAGATCGCCTGCAAGGACATCGCGGATGAACTGCGCTTTCCGATGATCGCGCGGCCGCGCGGCTCGCATGCCGGCGTCGGGCTGGCGAAGCTCGACGATGCGGCGGCGCTCGCGGCCTACCTTGGCGAGCGCGACGAACAGGACTTCTTCGTCGCGCGTTTCGTCGACTACGTGGATCCCGACGGGCTCTACCGCAAATATCGTCTCGCGATGGTCGACGGCAGGCCTTACGCCTGCCACATGGCGATCGCCGACCGCTGGGACATCTGGTATCTCAACGCCTACATGGCGTTCAGCGAGGAGAAGCGGGCCGAGGAAGCCGCCTTCATGCGCGATTTCGATCGTGCCTTTGCAGAGCGCCACGGAAGCGCGCTCGACGAAATGAGCAGGCGCGTCGGTCTCGACTATTTCATCGTCGATTGCGCCGAGAACCAGGGCGGCGAGCTCCTGGTCTTCGAAGCCGACAACACCGCCGTCGTGCACAACATGGATTCGCCGGACGTGTTTCCCTACAAGCCGCCGCAGATGCGCAAGATCTTTGCGGCGTTCGCGGCGATGCTATCGCGGTACGCAGCAAGCGCGGGGAGTGCAATATGAACGAGATCATCCGCAACGCGCAGAGCTCCGTCGCGCACACTTCGCTTGATCCGCAGGATTGGGGCGCGTTTCGCGCGCTCGCTCATCGCATGCTGGACGAGGCCATCGACGGCATCGCCAACGTTCGGACGCGCCCGGTCTGGCAGCGGATCCCCGACGGCGTCCGTGCGGCATTCAAGGCCGACGTGCCGCGCGAGGCGAGCGATCTCGCCGAGGTCTATCGTGAATTCGCCGAACACGTCGCGCCGTATGCGACCGGCAACGTCCATCCCGGTTTCATGGGCTGGGTGCATGGCGGCGGCACGGCGGTCGGCATGCTCGCGGAAATGCTCGCAGCCGGGCTCAACGCCAATCTCGGCGGGCGCGATCACATGCCGATCGAGGTCGAGCGCCAGATCATCGACTGGATGCGCCGCCTGTTCGGCTTTCCGGACAGCGCGAGCGGCATCTTCGTCACGGGCACGTCGATGGCCAATCTGATGGCGGTGCTGGTGGCGCGCACTTCTGCGCTCGGCACGCTGGCGCGGCAATACGGCATCGGCAATGACGGCGCGCTGCTCACGGCCTATATGTCGCAGGCCGCGCATGGCTGCGTCTCCAGGGCGATGGACGTTGCCGGGCTCGGCACCGATGCGCTGCGCAAGATCGGCGTCGATGCGGATCACCGCATGGATGTTGCCGCGCTGCGAGCGCAGATCGCAGTCGATCGCGAGGTCGGCTTCAAGCCGTTCCTGGTCGTGGCGTCAGCCGGCACGGTGGACATTGGCGCGATCGACGACCTCAAGGCCGTCGCGCAGCTGTGCCGCGAGGAGGGCATCTGGTTTCATGTCGACGGTGCCTTCGGTGCGCTCGCGATCTTCTCGCCCGAGCTCGCGCCGATGCTCGGCGGCATCGAGCTTGCCGATTCCATTGCGCTGGATTTCCACAAATGGGGACAGGTGCCCTATGATGCCGGCTTCCTGCTGGTGCGCGACGGCGAGCAGCATCGTCAGGCTTTTGCGCAGCCGGCGGCCTATCTGCGCCGCGAGGCGAGGGGACTTGCGGCGGGCGCGGTCTGGCCCTGCGATCTAGGGCCCGATCTGTCGCGCGGCTTCCGTGCGTTGAAGACGTGGTTTACGTTGAAGACGTTCGGCACCGACCGGCTGGGTGCGGCGATCTCGCGAAGCTGTGCGCTCGCCAAATATCTCGAGGCGCGCGTGTTGGCCGAACCGCGGCTTGAATTGCTGGCGCCGGTCAACCTCAACATCGTCTGCTTCCGCTACCGCGCCGACGACGTGGTCAACCGTGAGGTCGTGGCCGACATCCAGGAGTCCGGAATAGCGGCGCCGTCGAGCACGACGCTGGATGGCAAGTTTGCGATCCGCGCCGCGATCGTCAATCACCGCACCGAGGAGGCGGACATCGATGCGCTGGTCGCGGCGGTGCTGGACTTTGGCGGACGGCGCTGCGGCGAGGATCTGATCGAAGTCGAGGCGCCGCCGCTCGCGGCGCAATAGCGCTCGTGCATGGCCGAAACGACGACGGCCCCGGAGATGATCCGGGGCCGTCATCGTTTGCGAGAACGTATGCGGTCAGGCTGCGGAGCTCACATTGTCCTTGTCCGCTTCGGTCTTGGGATGGCTGGCCTCGAACTGGCTGCGCAGCTTCTCTTCATAGGCGATCAGCTTGCGGGCATCCTTCAGCGCCCGGTACAGGTCGCCGTTCAGGATGTTGTTGTTGATGGCTTCGATGATCGGCCAGGCGCTCGGCACCGCGGTGACGATGTCGCGCACCAGGTTGAAATAGGTGCCGTGCTGGGTCTGCGGGTCCGGCGAAATGTACATGAGCTGCACCGCCAGATAGACGAGCTTGGCGGGCGTATCGGCGGTCTCCGGCGTGAGGATGTCGCGCTCGCGCAGGATCGGCACGTTGTCGCCGTCGATCAGGAGGCGGGCGCGCTGGTCCGTGTTGGTAATCACGCAGTTACCGACGATGATGCGTTCGTGCGGTCTGAGCTCGACCTTGAGGGCCATGCCTGTTCTCCATCAACGCTTTCGTAACCGAGCGTTCGTTGCAGCTGATCAGAGCGTGATTCTCGCTCGTAACTAGTTAACGAGCTGTAAATTCACCAGAAAGCTCAACGTTTTCAAAGGTGGGTCTGTGTGGCGGCGCAACGCGGCGCGCTGCTTTCCGAGCCGAATCACATGCGGCCCGGCAAAAGTGGGGGTTTCATTTCATGTTTCGTTAGAGGTCTCGGCGGCACCGTCCGCCGTCGCTGGATCACTCGCGATCCAAGCAGACGTGTAACAGTAGCGTCGTTTACCAGAAAGGTAACAGAGTTATGTCAGGCATCGTCCTCTCCGCATCGGTTCGTCAGAACCTGCTCTCCCTCCAGTCCACCGCTGATCTTCTCGCCACCACGCAGAACCGTCTGTCGACCGGCAAGAGCGTCAACTCGGCCCTGGACAATCCCACCAACTTCTTCACCGCCCAGTCGCTCGACAACCGCGCCAGCGACATCAACAACCTGCTCGACGGCATCGCCAACGGCGTGCAGGTGCTGCAGGCCGCCAACACCGGCATCACCTCGCTGCAGAAGCTGATCGACAGCGCCAAGTCGATCGCCAACCAGGCGCTGCAGACCACGGTCGGCTACTCCACCAAGTCCAACGTTTCCGCCACCATCTCGGGCGCGACGGCGGCCGACCTGCGCGGCACGACGTCGTTTGCCAGTGCGACCGCGAGCAGCAACGTGCTGTATAGCGGCGCGGCCGGCGGCACCACCGCGGCGAGCGGCACCACCACGCTCGGCGCCACCATCGGCTCGTTCACGGGCACTGCGGCAACGGCCGGCGACGGCACCACCGCCCTGACCGGCGCCATCACCCTGATCGCGACCAACGGCACGACCGCAACCGGTCTGACGAGCAACGCCCAGCCGGCCGACGGCGACACGCTGACGGT
>RXJC01000170.1:0-6565 GCA_003963435.1 Bradyrhizobiaceae bacterium
CTGCCGTCAACGTCACGGCGATCGTCAAGGACGCCACCGACGGACCTTATGCCGGCAAGACCATCGACACCGAGGCGATCGCCGGCGGTGCGGCGCTCTACTTCGGCGCGCAGGCCGCCGTGGCCGTCGGCAATGTCAGCAACACCGTGGTGGCTATGCTCGGCGGCCAGGTCACGGGTACGGGTGGCACCGGCGTCGCCGTCCTGGCGCAGGATTCAACGAGCCAGGTCGTCTTCACCGGCGGCGCCAGTGCGGGTGCCGTGGCCGTCGGCGCATCGGTCGCAACGGCGAGCCGAAACAGTTCGGTGACGGCGCGGGTTCTGGACGACGCAATCGTCAGCACCTCGACACTGGGCGTCGGGGCTTCCGGCGCCGGCACGTTGAGCACGACGACAACTGCGCTCTCGGGCGGCATCGTCGCCGGCGCCGGCGCCGATGCGGAGGCCCACGAAGACTCGGGCGTGCTCGCCGAGATCGGATCCGGCGCAGCGATCACCACGTCTGCGACCGGCGACGGCACGCTGGTAGGTGCCGCGATTACGCCAAACCTGTCGAGCGAGGCGATCGGCGTTTCGGTCGGCGGCGGCGCGGTCGGCGTCGCCATCGCCCAGTCGACCGTCGGAGCCACGGTGACCGCGGATGTCGGTGACGACACCAGCTTCTCGGGCGGCAAGCTCGCCGTAACCGCCATGGCGCTCGTCCCGATCATCGGCATGCAGACCAACGGAACGACCACAACGCCGATCTACGGCACGACGACCTGGGCCAAGGCGCTCGCTGGCGGCGGCGGCTCGCTGATCGGCGCGCAGGGCAGCTACGCGAAGGCGTCCGAAAACGCGACGGTCAACGCCTATGGCGGCACGGGAATCCGGCTGCCCAATGCCGACATATCCATCAAGGCTGAAAACGACAGCTCGCAATACGCCGAAGCGACCGGTCTTTCGAGCGGCTTCCTGGCGCTCGGTGCCAGCGTCGCGCAGACGTCGTCGGGCGCGCACACTTACGCCTATCTGGGCGCGCCTGCGGATATGGATGCGCTGAACCGCGCCGCCTACACAGGCAAGCTGACGATCCGGGCGGATGGCACGGACACCAACGTCTCCAACGCGAAGGTCGGCGCGGGCGGTACTTATGCCGGCGCGGCGGCGGTCGCCACCACCAACTCGACCGCCGTGACGAATGCGCGGTTCGACGGCGGCACGACGGACGACACGATCTATCTCGGCGGTCTCACGATCAAGGCGACGCACACCACGAACTACGCAGCCAGCGGCGATGCCTACCAGGCTTCGACGGCCGGCGTCTCCGGCGGCAAGACGCGCAACGATGTCGACTCGACCACTATGGCCGAGATCGGCACGCACCTGATCGTCAACTCGGCGGCCGGCGACATGGTCGTGATCGCCAACGACATCGTCAACCAGGCCGGCGGCGGCGCGCGCTCCGGCTCCGGCGGCTCGTTCTCGGGGGCTGCCGCGCTCAGCGAGTCCTATGTGACGCAGGACGTCACCACCAATATCGGCGCCGGCACGGTGCTGAGCCTCAACGACGACCCCAGGACCTCGACGGCGGTGATCAACATCGAGGCCTACAACACGCTGAACACGACCGACACCGCGAGCCTCGCCACCGCCAGCTTCTTCGCCGGCGGCGGCGCCGAGTCCAACATGACGGCGAATGCCACGCTCGCCGTGAACATCAATGCCCGCGAGCTGTTCAGCGCGGGCCAGATCTATGTCGGCACGGCCGCGAAGATGGCGGCTGCCAACAATGCCAATGCCAGCCTCTACGGCGCGATCGCAGGCGTTGGCGCCAGCACCAACAGCTGGGTTCATGCCAACCAGTCTGTCAATGTCGGTGACAACACCAAGCTGGTGGCCTGGCGCGATATCACCATGTATGCCGGCCTGTCCGGCGACGGTCTCGTTTTCAGCAGCGTGCAGGCGACGGCGACGACGGTCGTCTACAACAACACCGCCATTCCGATCTCGACACTCTACCGCGGCACGGCCAATGCCGACGACACCACCAACCTGACCCTCGCTCCGACCTCGAGCGTGCTGGGCGCCCGGAACATCTATCTCGGCGCCACGCAGGGGCAGGTCACCGCGGCCGGCAACGGCAGCAACTACAACCCGTATCTGGACATCTTCAGCGCCAAGAACAGCGACAACCACAGCCATACCAGCGGCACCGGCGACGTCGCGCTCAACGGGCTGGTGGTGGCGGGCATCAACAACGACGTCACCATCACGATCGATCTCGGCGCGAGCACGCCGACATTGAGCACGACGAGCCCTTACTCGGCGCTGGCGCTCGAATCCGTTTCCGACGTCAGTCACTTCAGCCCGGTGATGAGCTGGAACCACCAGACGGTTCAGTACGCCATCGTGGGCAACTTCAATCCCTACCAACTGGTGGTCAACCAGCTGGCGACGTTGACCGGCCTGTCTGAAACGCAAATCCGGTCCCAACTCGCGGCGGCAACAGCGACCAACCCCGCCACGATGTCGCCGTCCGGCACCGATCCGACCGGCGACATCCAGCGCCAGATCGACACCCTGATCAAGCAGGCGCCGTTCACCTCCGACGCACCCGGCAACGCCTTCGCATTCGGCGACATCCTGGTGTCCGCTGGCAACGTCTCGATCCTGGCGCAGAAGCTGACCGGAAACAGCGGCACGAATCCGGCCGCGCCGGCGGTCATCGCGCGCAGCTCGCCCTTGATCAAGATCGAGAACAAGGGCCTCGACTTCATGAGCCTCGGCAACCTCACGGTCACGGACGTGAGCGGAGGCAACATCACCTACCGCCAGATCGACCATGTCGACCCGGACTCGCACTCCAACGTGACCTTCACCGCGATGCCGAGCGCCTCGCCGGTGATCGACGTCTCCGCCACCTACAACCGCCTCGATCCCGACAGCGGTCAGGGCATCGACCAGAACGGCAACGTGCTGACCCGCACGCCCGACATCTATTTCAACGGCGCCGTCAACAATCCGAACGGCCTGCTCAAGGTCGTCAACAATCTCGGCAGTGTCGTCGCATCGCAGTCGCTCAGCGCCGCGACCGTGCAGATCGTGGTGCCCAAGGGCACGTTCACCTTCCTCGGCGGCATCGGCAGCTTCTACGACAGCAGCAGCGCCGTGACCTCGCAATGGGCCAGCACCGAGAACAGGCCGGAAGACGCGCTGACGGCGGTGATGACGGCGGCGACCTATCTCGGCGCCTACGGCGATTACTATACTGCTCCGCACATCGGTTCGGGATCCGATCACCCCTACTTCTATTACTGCTGCGCCGACGGTAGCCACGGCATCTATCAGCCCGTCGGCAACGCCGACGCCAGCACGATCTTCACCGCGCGCATGCTGATGACGTATTACGACGGCACTTCACTCTATTCGTCGATCTTCCTGCCGATGGGCCAGGGCACGCCCGGCAACGGCAATCCCAACGCCGGCAGCGTGCCGAGCGTCAGCACGCTCCAGCAGATCGAGGGGCCGACCAGTCAGGTCATCTCGACTGCGCCGTGGGAGAAGACGACCTATGACGGGCGGAACGTTTACGCGGATAGCGGTCCGTACAAGACGCCGTTCAACTGTGCGGGCTGCGCGGCCTTCTTCCAGGTGATCAACATCCAACCGGATGCGATCACGCCGAAGACCGCTGAGACACCGACCACCGTGACGGACACCCGGACCATCAGTGCCCAGGCAGTCATCATCTCGGCGTCGGTGATCAACATCAACGGCATCATCCAGGCCGGCTCGAGCAGCAATTACTCGGTCAACATTGGCGCCGACGCCGCGCAGCAGGTCACGAATCTCAAGAACAACAGCGCCGCCTTCGCCCAGGCCCAGGCCAACGCGCGGAACGGCAGCTATGTCGACATCGCGGGGGCTAACCTGACGACCTCAGGCACCGGGGACGTCAAGATCGGGGTCAGGTACAACGCTCTGACCGACCAATTCGTCCTGAACGGCGTGGTGCAGGGCGCCGGCGGCTACGTCTATCTGAACGGCAAGATCATCTCGACCTCGACCGACAATACCCAGACCCAGGGCAATATCGAGATCAAGGGCGGCGCCGGCACGATCACGGTCAACAACACCAGCGGGCTTGCGCTCGTCACCAACACCATCAATACCGGCGCCACCGCCCAGAGCGTGGTCGAGATCGTCGACCAGCTCCAGGGGAAGACGACGTGGTATGTCTACGATCCCAAGGCCGCGAGCAACCAGCAGGTAACGAAATACGAGACCAACAGCGTCACTGCGGCCGCGGTCGACCCGTCGATGATTACATCCAGGACGGGTACGGCAGGCATCCAGTACGCGACGCAGGCGAACATGCTCTATCAGTGGGTCGACACCGCGACGCTGGATCGTCCGACGAACAGCACGCAGTTCGACTACGGCTGGCACTTCACGCCCAATCAGGCCACCGGGGCGAACTGGACCACCACGACCAGCCTCGTTTCCGGCGTGCAGAATACCAACTATCAGAAGGTCACCACCGCCACCGGCAGCTATCACTGGGCGGACGGCGTCGACGCGCAAGGCAACATCAATCCACTCAACACCCATCCCGACAAGTGCTGCGGTGCGGACGCTCAGTTCAATTGGTACCAGGCGATCTACGATCATCTGACGCTCACGCTGACCAACACGGTCAAGGCGTCGAACCCGATCAACATCAAGTTCACGGGCGGCGGGAGTAGCGACGTCGTGGTCAATTCGACCTCCGGCATCGTCATCAACGGATCGATCAACAACCTTCAGGGCACGACGACGCTCGCCGCCACCGGAGCCAACTCGTCCATCACGGTCGGCGCCAATGCCAACAACCCCGTGATCTCGGGCACGAGCGTGACGCTCCGAGGTGACGGCGGCATCGGAATGCTCGGGGCCACCAAGGCTCCCGTCCAGGTGCAGCTCTATGGCGGCAGCCTGACCGCGAGCTCGATCGACCGCGACATCGCGATCGCGGCCGTCGGCTCGCTGTCGATCAACCAGGTCAAGGTGAACTCGGCGGGCGCCACGCCGCAGGGCAGCGTCTTCCTCTCGGCGGTCGGCGACATCAACTCGGCGTCCGCCTACAACCCCGCCAATCCGGTCGTGATCGGCAAGAACATCGAGATCAACTCCAGCTCCGGCGCGATCGGCGCGACGAGCGCCGTCGTCAACGGCGCGAGCACGCTGACCAACATCAATCCGTTGGTGATCCAGGCGACGGGGACGGTCCAGGCGGGCGGCAGCGTCGATGGCGGCGTGCTCGACAGCACTTCTGCCACCGGCACCTACATCATCCAGTCCAAGGGCGACCTCCGCCTCGGCACGATCCAGTCGACCGGCGGGCCGGTGTTCCTCGAAGCCGCCGGCTCCGACGGCAACCAGGCCAGCATCCTCAACGGCCGGGCGGCGGTCGGTCTCACCCAGGCGCAGAGCCAGCATCTGCAGGACGTCTGGGCCAGCCTCGATCTGCTCAGCGGCAATGCCGCCACCAACGCCGTCAACAGCTACCAGGCGATGGTGACGTCGGCCTACAACGATTACTTCCAGCTCAAGAACGTCGCGTTCACCGACGGCAGCACCTACAATCCGAGCTCGGTAGGGCTGACGGTGCTGCGCGCGCAGGTGGCGGCCAAGCTCGGCATCGATCCCGCGAACGTCTCGACCACGGACATGAAGGTCGAGGCGACGACGCGGTTCCTGCGGGACCAGTTCCTGCTCGGCAAGATCAGCACCGACGAGCTCAAGACCTCGCTGACCGCCTTGCTCGGCAGCGCGCCTTCGGATCCGCTGGGGACGGTGTTCGGCAGCTCACTGTCGACGACGCTGTTCACCAAGCTGTTCGACGGCGTGTCGATGGCCAACCAGCGCCTGCCTACCAACACGGCGCTGCAGACGGCCCTGAACACCTACAATGCGAGCTACAGCTACACGCTTGCATCGACCGAGCGGGTCTACGGCATCATCACCGCGGGCGCGCAGTGGACGCAGAGCCAGCTCGCCTACACGGTGTCGTCGTCGTCGATCGGCGCGGCGCCGCCACCGATTGACGAGAACGTCATCGCCAATGTCAGCGCCAACCAGATCATGCTGTACGCGCCGCGCGGCTCGGTCGGCAATTCGGCCGCGCCCCAGACCTTCACCTTCACCAGCGTCGATGCTTCGTCGCTGACGACGGAGCAGAGGGCGTTGCTGTCCTCGGCCGGTCCCGGCCAGCTCACCGTCGGCGCGGTGATAGACCCGACGACCCATGTCACGACCTATACGGTCAGCCTGTCACAGCAGAACCTCGTCGTCCTCGACAACCCGATCGCGATCTCGGCCAAGGCGCTGACCAATATCTACCTCGGCAGCAAGAATAGCCTCGCGCTTGGCGGCGTCACCGCCAATTACGGCCCGATCGCGGCGGCGCAGGCCAACGGCGTCGAGGTGACGGGGCGCGGCGACGTCAAGCTCGACGCCGTCAGCAGCATCTCCGCCAATGTGGGTGGTGCCGTGATCTCGGGCGATATCGCCAACCTGACCCTGATCGCCGAGCGCGGCAATGT
>RXJC01000170.1:6615-10800 GCA_003963435.1 Bradyrhizobiaceae bacterium
GTCGGGGCTCCATCGGGGACCTCCGGCAGCGATCCCGCCGGCAATTCGAACGCGATCCAGATCGCCTTCGCCGATCCCGCCAACGATCAGCTCGACCATGTCTCGTCGGCGCAGGGCATTTACGTGAAGCAGACCACCGGCGATCTCATCCTCGGCAACATCTCCGCCGGCAATGCGATCCAGCTCGCGGCCACCGGCAGCATCTACGCCGAGGCCGACTTCACCGACCGCAGCGCGATCCACGTCCTCGGTACCGATCTCGATCTGCGCGCCGGCGGCAGCGTCGGCTTCAACGGCGGAGCCTTCCAGCCGCTGCAGGTGAACATCTCCGGCGCCGTGACCGGCTCGGCGGTCGGCGATCTCAGCATTCTCGCGGTCACCGGCGATCTCGCGGTCGGCACGGGCGGCACCTATGGCGCGCTGACGGCCGGCGGCGCCCTGACGCTGAACGTGGCGCGCGGCGCGCTCGCCATCAACACCAGCATCAGCAGCGGCGGCCTGATGCAGCTGCTCGCCAACCGCGGCATGACCTTCGCGGCCGGCACCAGCACGGCACCGGTGGTCGCAACCAGCAGCTCGGACGGTGTGACGCTGGTGGCCGCGACCCTGTCGATGGGCGCCTATTCCGCCATCAACGCGCCCGGGTTGATCTCGGTGACGACCACGGGCGATGCGACCATCGGCCAGCTGAATTCGTCACTGTCCTATGCGGCCGCCTCGAACGCCCCGTCGATCGTCGTCACCGCCGGCGGCGTTGCCTCGCTCGGCGCGATCATCGACAATGGCGACGGCCAGACCAAGTTCCTCGTGTCGGGCGCGGGCGCGGAAGTGTCCTTGAGCGCATCGAACGGCATCGGCGACGCGTCGAGCCGGTTCACCACCAACGCCACGCGGCTGTCGGCCAGCGCGAGCGCCGGCGACATCTACCTGAAGGGGCTGACCGACACCGAGGCCAGCCTGCTGTCGGCGGTAAAGGGCAGCGTGGACATCATCGGCACCGGCGAGCTGACGCTTGGCCAGGTGCTGGCGGGAACGGCGACCGGCGCGAGCGGGTCGTTCAGCGCCGTCACGAACAACGGCAGCATCATGATCGGCACCGCCGACAGCAGCGGCTCGCAGACGGTCCACGCGAGCCAGAATGTGACGTTCAACGCGCTGACAACGACCGGCAACAGCGGCGACGCCGGCAACGTCAACGTCACCGCCGACAGCGGTTTCATCCTGGCGCGGACGGTGACCTCAGGCGGCGTGACCACGCTGGGCTCGGTCTCGGCCCACGGCGCGGCGAGCCTGCTGGCCGCCACGACCATCACCGGCAACGCGCTCGCTGCTACCACCGGCTCAGGGCTGCTGACGGCCAACGGCGGCCCGATCAATTGGAACGTCCTTAACGTCGGAACCACGCTGGGCGTCACCGCGGGGCAGGGCAGCATCACCCTCCAGACCGCGCAGAGCGGCGGCACGCAGACCATCCACGCCCGCGACAACGTCACCTTCAACGCGCTGACCGCGACCGGCATCACCGGCGATGCCGGCAGCATCAACGTCGACGCGGACACCGGTTTCATCCTCGCGCAGACGGTAACTTCAGGGGGCGTCCCGACACTCGGCTCGGTCTCGGCCCACGGCTCGGCGAGGCTGATCGCCGCCGGCACCAACACCGGTCACAACCTCACGGCCGCGGCCGGCAACGCGGTCCTCAGCGGCACGGTCGTTCGTTGGGATAATCTCAATGTCGGCGGCACGCTCGACGTCACCGCGACGACGGGAGGGATCACCGTCGGCACCGCCATCAGCGGCGGCACGCAGACCCTGCACGCCGTCAACGACATCGTCTTCAGCCAGCTCACCACGACCGGTATTCCGGGCGATGCCGGCGACCTCATCGCCAGATCCGACACCGGTTCGCTCCGCGGCGGATCGATCTCCGCCAATGGCGATACGCGTTTCGAGGTGGCCGGATCGGTCTCGTTCGACCGGATCAGCGGCAACATCGTCAAGATGACCTCGTCGGGCGACCTGACGATCAACTGGGTCAGCGTCGTGAGCGAGCTCGATCTCGCGGCCGATACGATCAACGTCAGGGGCGAGCAGATCCGGTCGAATCCGGCGATCCCGCTGATCCTCAACATCACCGGCTACAATGGCGGCGTCGCCAAATATGCCAACGTCTCGATCGACCCTGACAGCATCATCGTCAACCAGTTCAGGGCGGTGGATGCAGACTTCTGGACCGACGCGCACGCCGTCTCGATCCTGAACGGCTATGTGCCGGGCCAGCTCATGCTCACCACCGCGACCCAGCAGGTGCTGCTCAACAACCGCACGCCGGCGCCGTCCAACTGGCCGACGCTCCAGCTCTACCAGCCGGGCGGCGTGTTCACGATGAGCCAGGTCGGCAACGCCAATGTCAGCAATGCCTATGTGGTGTTCTATACCGGCGATGTCTCCGCGACCGTCACCAATTACGGGCCGAGCCACACCTGCTGCAACGCCTTCACCGGCGCCAGCATGATGCGCAACGTCTCGGTCGACGGCGAGGGCAAGGAGAGCATCGAGGCCTGGCTCGCGAAGAAGGACGGCGGGACGTTCTACCTGCTCGGCCTCTCCGGCCAGGCGCGGCTCGATGCGCTGCTGACGCCGCGGCCGGTCGAGGCCGTCGGGTCCGGCCCCGCCGTCAACATCGAAGGGCTCAGCGACATGCGCAAGCTGCGCCAGAAGGGGCAGCGTGCGGGGCGCGCGGGCTGGAAGGACGCTTCTGTGCAGACGGCGAAACCGGCCGTGAGCCGTCTCGCGGAGGCGCGGTAAGGGAATGCGAATTTTGCGGGGCGCGTTGGCGGTCGGGCTGGCAGCGTCCTGCATCGCCTTCGCGCGCGCTCAGTCGATCAATCCCGGCGTGATCCAGAACGACGTCGACCGGCAGCGCCGCCAGCTTGAGCAGCAGAGCGCGCCGCCGAAGCTGGGCGGTCCGGCGGTGATCGGCGGCGAGCGGGAGAAGTCCCGGCTGCTCAAGCCGGGCGGACCCAAATTCCGCCTGCGCAAGGTGACGTTCGACGAGTCCAAGTTCATCACGCCGGCCGAGCTGGACGAGATCGCCAGGAAATATGTCGGCAAGGATGTCGACATCGCCGCGCTGCTGCAGCTCGTCGCCGACGTCAACGCCGTCTATGCGGCGCGCGGTATCGTGACGGGCATTGCGACGCTGCCCGATCAGGACGCCAAGGGCGGCGTTGTCAAGATCAAGCTGACCGAAGGCCGGCTGCAGAAGACGACCGTCGAGGGCAACAAGCAGACCCGCACCGACTACATCCTTCAGCGCGTGCAGGAGCCCGAAGGCGAGGTCCTCGACGTTCCCAAGCTCAACCGCGACGTGACCTGGTTCAACCGGACCAATGACGTGCAGATCAAGGCGCTGCTGCAGCCAGGCACGAGCTTTGGCCTCACCGACCTGCAGTTCGCCGTGATCGAGCCGCCGGTCGACACCTTGCAGCTCTTCACCGACAACCAGGGCGCGGAGAACACCGGGCGCTGGGAGGGCGGGGCGTTCTACAAGCGCCACGGCCTGTTCGGCGTCGACGACCGCCTGACCTTCTACGGCGTCCGCTCCGACGGCAATCTCAACGGCAATGTCGCCTACAGCATCCCGGTCAATCCCTGGGGCGGCCGTGCCGGCGTCAGCTACACCGAAGGCAAGATCAAGATCGTCCAGGGGCCGTTCGTCGCGCTCGACGTCACCGGTCGGTCGAGCCAGGCCGCGGTCAATTTCAGCCAGCCGGTCTGGGCGACGCAGGACTGGCTGGTGCTGCTCAACGCCGCCTTGACCGAGGGCAAGACCGTCAGCCGCTTCGCCACGGTCGCCGTGACCGACGACCACTACGACAAGACCACGGCGGGCGTCTCGGTGACCAAGTCCGGCAACACCTATTCGATCACGGTCTCGCCGGCGGTCAACTATGTCGCGTGGCACGATTACGTGCTCGGCAACAACCGCGCGTTCAACACCTATACCGGCTCGTTGATCGGGACCAGCGCCGCGGGGCCTCAGAACTTCAGCGCCAATTTGCTGGCGAGCTGGCAGTACACGCAGGAGAAGCTGCTGCCGGGCGATCAGATTTTCTCGATCGGCGGTCCCACCACCGTGCGCGGCTATCCCTCCAACGCGGCCTCCGGCGACAGCGGCTATTA
>RXJC01000214.1 GCA_003963435.1 Bradyrhizobiaceae bacterium
AGGTCGCCTGCGACCAGCCGAGCAGCGCGGCCAGCATCTGGCCGGTCTGGTTCGAGTCGTCGTCGATCGCCTGCTTGCCGAGAATGATCAGGCCGGGTTGCTCTTCATCGGCGACCTTCTTCAGGATCTTGGCGACCGCGAGCGGCTCGACCGTGCCGTCGGCCTTCACCAGGATGCCGCGGTCGGCGCCCATGGCAAGACCGGTGCGGATCGTCTCCGATGCCTGCGCAGGTCCGATGGAGACCACCACGACCTCGGTCGCCTTGCCGGCTTCCTTCAGGCGCAGTGCTTCCTCGACCGCGATTTCGTCGAACGGGTTCATCGACATCTTGACGTTGGCGAGTTCAACGCCCGATCCATCGCCCTTGACGCGGACCTTGACGTTGTAATCGACCACCCGCTTTACCGGCACTAAGACCTTCATCGATCCTCTTTCACTCAATTTGGGAGGGGGGTTATCAACTGGCGCGGAACCTAAAGGCCCGATCCCGCCCGGTCAACGCGCGAACGGGCCTAATTTTGGCCCTCTGAAATGCAGGGGGTTCGCGGGTCAGCGGTTCTGGCCGGGAACCCAAAGCACGTCACCGGCGCCATTGCCGTTCGCGGCTCGGCTGGCCACGAACAGGAAGTCCGACAGGCGGTTCATATATTGGATGCCAGCCGCGTTGACCTGCTCGCCGGGCCGGGCCGCCAGTTCCACAATGATCCGTTCCGCCCTGCGGCATATCGTACGCGCCACATGGAGATGGGCAGCAGCCGGCGTGCCGCCCGGCAGCACGAACGAGGTGAGCGGGGCAAGCTTGTCGTTGAGTGCGTCGATGTCGCGCTCGAGCCGCTCGACCTGGCTCGCCACCACCCGCAGCCGCTCCGCCTTGCCCTCGCGCTCGGGCACCGCGAGATCGGCGCCAAGATCGAACAGATCGTTCTGGATGCGACCGAGCATCGCGCCGAGCTCGGGCATGTCTGCGGTATGGAGCCTGACGACGCCGATCGCCGCGTTGGTTTCGTCGACGGTGCCATAGGCCTCGATGCGCAGATCGTATTTCGGACGCCGCTCGCCGGTTCCAAGCGCCGTCGTGCCGTCGTCACCAGTCTTGGTGTAGATGCGGTTCAACGTGACCATTTAGCGCCCCATCGCCCAGACCGCGAGCATCGCGATGACGATCGCCACGAACTGAAGCAGCACGCGCCAGCGCATCAGCTTCTGCGAGGTGTTGGGCGAGCCGCCGCGCATCATGTTGATGAGACCGAGCAGCAGCACCAAGGCCACGGCGCCGGCCGCTGCCGGCAGGATGAAAGTCGAGAGGAGAGATGCCATTGGGGGGTGATAACACCGTGCGCGCCGGTCCGCTATCTCCCCAGTTCGGCATTCCGGGGCGATGCGGCGGGACCTGCAGAGCGGGGCCCTGCGCATCGAGCCCTGAATCCATCGCGGGACTTGCATTGCGGATCGATGGATTCCGGGCTGGCGCTGCGCGCGCCCCGGAATGACAGTGGGGCGCTTCGCGAACTGGCTTTTGAGGCAAGAATATCAGATGGTAGCGTGATGATTTCCGATTTGCGCCCATTGCCCGTTCTCCTGGTCTCTCCCTACGTGCAGGGAGAGAGAGCAGCGGTGTAGGTGCCACGTGAAAGCCATCCGCTACATTTACTGCGTCGTGGAGGATGCGTTCTATACATTCCTGGCCGATGACGGCTGGGCGATCGCAAGCCACATCGCGCTGTCGACGCTGATGGCGCTGTTCCCGTTCCTGATCGTGCTGACCTCGCTCGCCGGCTTCTTCGGCTCCAAGGAACTCGCCGACCAGGCCGCCAGCCTGATGCTGCAGATCTGGCCCAAGCAGGTCGCCGATTCGATTTCGGGCGAGGTCCACGACGTCTTGACCACGACCCGCACCGGCGTGCTGACCATCGGCGCGGTGCTGTCGGTCTATTTCGCCTCCAACGGCGTCGAGGCGCTCCGGGTTGCGCTCAACCGCGCCTATGCGGTGGTGGAGATGCGGCGCTGGTACTGGCTGCGGCTGGAATCGATCGCCTACACCCTGATTGCGGCTTTCACCGCGCTCGCCATGGCGTTCCTGATCGTGCTCGGTCCGCTCCTGATCGAAGCGGCGCGGCGCCATATCCCGCTGTTCGTCGAATCCAACGAAAGCATCCTGACCTGGCTGCGCTACGGCATCACCATCGCCGCGCTGGTGGTGGCGCTCATCATCCTGCACGTGTGGCTGCCGGCGGGCCGGCGCAACTTCTTCCAGATCCTGCCCGGCATCGTCTTCACCATCGTGGCCTCGCTGATATCCGGCATCGTGTTCGGACAATATCTGGCGCGCTTCGCCAACAATTACGTGACCATGTATGCGGGGCTCGCCTCGGTGATCATCGCGCTGGTGTTCCTGTACTTCATCGCCGCGATATTCGTGTACGGCGGCGAGCTCAACGCCGCGATCATCAAGTCGCGACTTCCTCACGGCGTGTCGCTTCAAGCAGCGCAGTCGCTAGCGCCCGCGGAGACACAGGCTTGACCAGGAAGGCGTCGGCGCCGGCCTCACGCGAGGCCGCCTCGTCCTCGCCGCGGCCGGACACCCCGATGATCGGGATCCGGGCCAGCGGCGCCTCCATGTTGCGGATCCGCCTGATGGCCTCGACGCCGTCGATGCCCGGCAGCACCATGTCCATCAGCACCGCGTCGAACGCCCCCTGCGCCAGCCGGGCCACGGCATCCTCTCCGCGCCCGATGAACTCGGCATGATGGCCGAGCTCGGTCAGGATGGTGTTGAGCACGACGCGGCCGAATGGGTTGTCCTCGACGCTGAGCACGCGTAGCGCCGAGACCGCATCCGGTTCGGCTTCGCCGTCCTTCTTGCCGGATTTGCCCGAGCCGGCGGCGTCCAGCGATACCGTCAGGGTGAAGGTGGCGCCGCCGCCGCGACGGGGTGCCACGACAATGTCGCCGCCCATCGCCCGCGCCAATTGCTTGACAGAGGACAGGCCGAGGCCGGCGCCGCCGAAGCGCGAGGCAATGGTGACGTTGGCCTGGGTGAACGGGCGAAACAGCCGCTTGATCTCGGCCATGGTCAGGCCGATGCCGCTGTCGGACACCGCGAAGGCCACGCTGACCCTGCCTCTGGCTTTGCCCTTGTCCTTGACGGGCGCGACTGCGAGCGCCACGCCGCCCTGATCGGTGAACTTGACGGCGTTGTCGATCAGGTTCTCGAGCGCGGCGCGCAGGCGGACGGAATCGCCGACCACGAGGCCAGGAAGCTTGTCGGAGATCTCGACCTGGGCCTGCAGACCCTTCGCCGCGGCACGCCCCGCCAGCGAATCGCCAGCGCTGCGGGCGAGCGTCCTGAGGTCGAACAGGTCCTGCCGCAGTGTGCTGCCGCCCTTCCCGGCCCCCTTGCCAGTCCTGGCGGCATCGACGAACAACGTGGCAAGGCTCGCCAGATGCTCGGCACCGGCCTTGATGGTGTCGGCCCAGCGCCGCTCCCGCTCGCCGAGATCGGAGGTCGCGAGCAAATCGCTGATTGCCAGAATGCCGGTCAGGGGGGTGCGGACCTCATGGGCAAAGGCGGCGAGCGCCGCCTGGACCACATCGGGCGCGACCGTCCTGGTGCTGCGCTTGCGCACCTGTCCGGCCACCCCGGACCGCTTCCGGGGCGGTCGCCTGGACGTCCGCGTGCTGCGCGCTGGGCGCTTCTTCGCCGCCATGAATCCCCTTCGAAGTATCCCTTCGGGCCCCCGGGCTGTTTGCCGAGCATGGCACGGCGAAACACCCGGAGTCACGGCGACGTTTCGCTAACCCCCAGAGAAACTTAACCTAATCCCACCAGCTGGCGGATGCCGGCCGGTGTAACGCCGGCCGCCCGCAAGGCGCGCAGACCGGTCGAGCCGCTCGATTTCGACAGCTTCCGCCCCGTCTCGTCGCAAATCAGCCGGTGATGGCGGTAGACGGGCTCGGGCAGGCCGAGCAGAACCTGGAGCAGGCGATGGACGGCCGTCGCGTGAAACAGGTCCTGGCCACGCACGATCTCGCTGACGCCCTGGAGCGCGTCGTCGACGACGACGGACAGATGATAGCTGGTCGGTGTCTCCTTGCGGGCGAGGATCACGTCGCCCCACGCGTCGGGCCGCGCGGGGACGATACCGCGCTCGCCATCGGGCACCCCGCCCAGTTCATTCCAGGTCAGGCCGGTGACGCGCTCGCAGGCCGCAATCATGTCGAGGCGCAACGCGTAAGGCATGCCCG